>CALURX010000055.1 GCA_944323265.1 Candidatus Gastranaerophilales bacterium | reverse complement strand
GCCGTGTCTCAGTCCCATTGTGGCTGATCATCCTCTCAAACCAGCTACTGATCGTCGCCTTGGTAGTCCATTACACCCCCAACTAGCTAATCAGATGCAGGCTCATCCTTAAGCACCGGAGTTTTCAAGAATACTATTCCAAGTACGCTCATATGGGGTATTAGCAATCGTTTCCAACTGTTGTCCCCCGCTTAAGGGCAGATTCCCTACATTTTACTCACCCGTCCGCCACTGTCCTCTCTAGCAAGCTAGAGATTCTCGTTCGACTTGCATGTATGAAGCACGCCGCCAGCGTTCGTCCTGAGCCAGGATCAAACTCTCCATTGTCAGAAAAGTTATGTTCCTTCATGCCTCTATAGTAAAATAAAGGCACGCTCAAACTACATTTTTTTGTCCGTCATTCTTTGCGAATTAACAAGTTTTTTCCGTCTTTTTCAAGACATGTCTTCAGCTATTCTATTGTCAATGTGCTATGTTATTTCAATGCTATTTATAAAAATAAAAGGTTTTGATTTGTGTTGATGACTTGATTACTTCAAACTTCCTCAAGCTGTGCTATTTACACTTCATCTACACCGGCGGTTTCCTCGCCGCAATTTCTATCTTAAATCATCAATTTCGATTGTCAACTAATTTATTTTTTGCTATTTACATTTCGTTACAATTTAAGATGTTTCAAAGTTCTAACGCTATTATTATATTTCGGCGTTCGGTGGTGTCCTTCCATTATTCCATGGCTACCGTTGGCACCTTAGTGTAAATCACTTTCTTTACGCACTCGTAAGCGCGTTCCTACATTATAAAATACAAAATTTTAAAAATCAAGTAGTTATTTTACATTTTTTTACATGTATAATATATGTATGGAAAGTTTAGCTCAATTTATTCAACAAAGAAGGGAAAAAGCAGGGTTATCTATAATGGGCCTTGCGAATAAAACTAATATTAAAATAGAAATACTTGAGGATATTGAGTCCGGAAAAGAATTATTTTTATCTGTTACTCAGAGACAGCAAATTGCGAGGGTTCTCAAATGTTCTCCCAAAGAGCTGAAAAAATATGAAAGAGAATATGAATTCGAAATCGTATCTGATGACAGTATCGAAGAGTTGAAACGAAAAATTTTGAACAGGGAAACAAATTTGCGCTGCCCAATGTGTGGAGAACCTCTAATTACAAGGATTGCAAAAATGTACGATTTAGAAGACAATCTGGTTTTAGAGCCAAAGGCCCACTGCGTTAAATGTATTTTTCAGATTAAATAGCCTTCTAAATTCAATAAAAAAGTCTTTATATCTAAACCTCCCGCATAACCGACAAGCGCACCATTCGAGCCTATAATTCTATGACAGGGAATGATTATCGGTATTGGATTTTTATTATTTGCACTGCCTACAGCTCGCGAAGCATTGGGATTACCTAATAAGACAGCAATCTCTTTGTACGTTCTTGTCTCTCCATAAGGTATTTTTTGCAAGCAATGCCATACTTTTCGTTGAAATTCTGTACCTTCCGGTTTGCAAGGAACATCAAATTCTCTTCTTTTACCATCAAAATATTCTTCTAATTGTTTAAAAGTCTGTGCAATTATAGGAGTAAGCTCATTTTTACCTTCAAAATCTTTTGCTCCGAAAATTATATGAGTAATAAACGAAGCGTTTTCTACTACTGTTAAATCCCCAATTCGTGTATTTTTTATATAATAATTCATAAAATAAATAATAGCATAAAACACATTTATCTGATAAAATAGCGATATGAAAAAGAGATTTTTGTTGACAGCTGCAATATTTTTCGCTTTTTCCGGAGCCGTTTTTGCCGGAGAAAATAACGATTTAAGAACTCTGTTTTTAAATAATAAGTCAAATATCTGCTGTATCAACTTAAGAACGTTTAACGCAAAAGACGTTAACGGTAATGAAATTATTGACGAAGGGGAAGAGAGCGGAACTTTTCTAAACGCAATTGAGAGGCTTGATGAGCTAAAAGAGCTTAATATCAACACTCTTCATGTTCTCCCTATTACACCTGTGGGAAGGCTTAAAGCGCTCGGAACAGCAGGTTCTGTTTATGCGGTTTCTGATTTTTGGAGCTTGAATCCGCAATTAATAGATGAAAACTCTGAGCTTTCAAGTATTGAGCAGGCAAAGAAATTTGTTGATGAATGCCACAAAAGAGGAATAAGAGTGATTATAGATTTGCCGAGCTGCGGCTCTTATGATTTATTCCTAACCCATCCTGAATTGTTTCTAAAGGATTCAAAGCAATGTTCTATTGTTCCGACAGACTGGACTGATGTCAGACTGCTAAATACAGGTAATAATTCAAAGTTAAATCAAGACGTGCTTGATGCTCATAAAAAGTTTGTTGATATGCTGCTTCTTATAGGCGCTGACGGAATCCGTGCAGATGTTGCAACGATTAAACCTTCCGCTTTTTGGGAAGAGATTATCAAATATACGAGGGAAAAAGATCCTGAATTTATGTTCCTTGCAGAAGCTTCCGATTCCTGGAGAGAACCGCCAAGCAAGTATGCAGAATTTACACCGTACAATAAGCTTTTAGGAGCCGGATTTGACGGTTATTACGGAAGCTTTTTCAATCTAAAAGATTGGAATGCCGAGGAGTTTATTGAACATATAAAGTTTAATATTAAATTATTGCACTCTTATAATCAGCCTAAAAGTGTGATACTAAGTTTTTCTACCCATGATGAAGTAAGCCCGATAGTGCTTCATGGAGAAAACTTTTCGAACATGATTTCTTGGCTGAATGCAACATTGCCGTTTAACCCTTATTGTATTGACGGATTTTTCACCGGAGACAGCTATCTTTACCCTTGGGCCAATACAAGAGCCGAAAAGTCTGAAACCGACGATATTTACTATTTTGTGCACAGGGGCAAACTTGATATATTTAATTTCTCAAGACGCCCCGGAGGAAAAAATCTGAATGTTTTAAATAACTTTAAAAGAGCTTATGAATTTAGAAAAAATAATTCAGACTTAATCTCAAAAGGCAGTTTTATTGATTTCAAAACTGATAATGATAAAGTTTTTGCCTATGCAAGAACTTTGAGAAACGACACTGTAATCGTTATTGGAAATCTGGATTTTGAGAAACCGCAAAATAAGGTTACAATTAAAGCTCCGGGCATAAAGAAAAGAACTGATTTTGAGTTTATTAACTGTGAAGGCACAATAAAACCCGGAAGGAATCGAATTTACACTGACCTGAGCGCCGGAGAGATAAAAGTTATTAAAATAGCGACGAAAGGAAATCTATAACATGCAGGATAAAATTGTTTTTACAGGAATGCGCCCGACAGGGAAGCTTCATTTGGGACACTATTTGGGCGTTATCGAGAATATGGTTAAGCTGCAGGACAAATACAATTGCTACTTTTTTATTGCAGATTGGCATGCACTTACAACCAAATACGATAAGACGGAAAACTTAAAACAGGATATTATTGATGTTGCAACAGATTGGCTTGCAAGCGGAATTGATCCTGAAAAAGCAACAATTTATGTTCAATCTCTTATCCCGGAAACAGCCGAACTGCATATATATTTGAGTATGATAACACCGCAGAACTGGGTTGAGAGGGATCCTAACCTTAAAGATATGGCAAAGATTTTAAGATCAAAAGAGGGTATGGCATCCCAGATTAACTACGGCTTAATGGGATATCCCGTACTTATGACCGCAGATATTTTAAGTTTCAATGCAGATTTTGTACCGGTAGGTATTGACCAGGTTGCGCACGTTGAACTCACAAGAGATATAGCAAGAAGGTTCAATAATTTATACAATACTGATTTCTTTAAAGAAACACAGCCTTTGTTAAATAATTGCTCGCTCATCTGCGGACTTGACGGCAATAAAATGGGCAAATCATTTAATAATGATATCAAAATTTCAGACACTCAGGAAGTCACGGCTAAAAAAGTTATGTCTGCCATAACTGACAGAAGCAGAATGAGAAAAGACGATCCGGGACACCCTGATGAATGTGAAGTAGCATTCAAATACTGGAAGATTTTCGGAGACGAAAAGGATGTCAGCACAGTAAGATGCGAATGTGAAAAAGGTGCAAGAGGGTGTGCAGATTGTAAAAGGCAGCTCGGAGCAAAAATTAACGAAAAATTCGCTCAAATAAGAGAGAAAAGAAAATACTATGAGGAGAACCCTCAAGTTGTAGAAAAAATCTTGAGAGACGGTTCTGAAAAAGCTCGTGTCAGAGCGAAAGAAGTGTTAAAAGAAGTCAGAAAAATTGTTAGAATGTTTTAGATTATTTAAAAGGCGCCCAATCAGGCGCCTTTTTGATATTCCATTATGTAATCATCCATCACAAATCCTGAGCCTATATCTGTAACATCCTCATCTACAGTCTTAAATCCGTATTTCAAGTACGCATTAATCGTATTCTTATTATTTTTATTTACTGTCAGGCGGATTCTCGGGTATCCCAGATTTTTGATTTTATCAAAAGCCAGAGCTCCATAGCCTTTATGCCTAAACTCTTTTTTGATATAGAGTTTTGATAAAAACAAATAATCACCTTTATCAGAAAGCCCTGTATATCCTATCTTTTCGCCATCATCTACAAGATAGTAATATGTGTAGCTCTCATTTTTTATCTGGTCAATAATTGCCTGCTCAGACTGGAACTTATCAACCATATAATTTATCTGGTTCTCAGACAAAATACAAGGCCAATATTCATGCCAGATACTTGATGCAAAATTTGCAAGTTCCTTTACATCAGTTAATTCAACCTTTTGAAGTTCCATTGCTAACCTCAGGATTTAGTGGCATAGAGCTAGCAATACACCTGCAGCTACAGCCGAACCGATTACACCTGAGACATTCGGTCCCATTGCGTGCATCAGAAGGAAGTTCTGCGGATCAGCCTCCTGACCGACTTTATTTGAAACTCTTGCTGCCATAGGTACAGCAGACACTCCGGCGGAACCGATAAGCGGATTAATCTTCTCTTTGCTGAATAAATTCATAACTTTTGCCATTAGCACACCGCCTGCTGTTGCAAGAGAAAAGGCGACAATCCCAAGAATTAAAATAAATAAAGTTTGCATAGTCAAAAACTGTTCAGCAGAAAGTTTAGAGCCTACAGCTAAACCTAAGAAAATTGTAACGATATTGATCAACGCGTTTTGCATAGTATCAGATAATCTTTCTACAACACCACATTCTTTGCATAAATTACCGAAAGTTAAGGCTCCAATAAGCGGGCAAGCACTTGGTAAAAGTATAGCACACAGAATCAAAACAACTATTGGAAACATTATTTTTTCTCGCTTAGAGACATCTCTTAATTGTACCATTTTAATTTTGCGTTCTTCTTCTGTAGTCAGAAGTTTCATGATTGGCGGCTGGATAACAGGCACAAGTGCCATATAAGAATATGCAGAAACAGCAATAGGCCCAAGCAAATGCACAGCTAGTTTTGAAGTTACATATATAGAAGTAGGACCATCTGCACCACCTATAATTCCAATTGAAGCAGCTTCCGGCATATTAAACCCAAAAAGACAATAAGCCATAAGCAGAGCACCAAAGATTCCAAATTGGGCAGCACCGCCCAAAAGAGCAGTCTTAGGATTAGCAATCAAAGGCCCAAAGTCGGTCATTGCACCAACCCCCATGAAAATTATTAGAGGAAATAATCCTTTATGAATCCCCATTTCAAAAACAATACCTAAAAAACCATTCGGTCCGGCAATGCTTTCATCCAAAATCGGAGTTTGTGTCAAGTCCAAAGGCATCAAGACATTTGATAACAAACCGCCAAATGCTATAGGCACAAGAAGAAGAGGTTCAAATTGTTTTTTTATACCCAACCAAAGTAAAAACAAACAAATAAAAATCATTACAACAGGCCCGACTGCTTGTAAATATTTATCAAAACCAGTCATATTAGGATCATTTAGCGCACCAATAATACCAAGACTTGAATCTCCAAAAATATGCTTATGAAAAAGCATTACACCGGTTGAATCCCAGAGAGTCTTTAAACCTTCTATTATATTCATAATTCTTTACCCTCCTATTACCGCTAATGTTTGGCCTGTTACGACTTTATCACCTTGAGATACGGCAATGGATTGAATAGTTCCTGATTTTGGAGCTTTTACTTCAATTTCCATTTTCATAGCTTCAAGAACCATAATTACATCGCCTTCGGAAACGCTATCCCCGACAGAAGCTTCTATTCTCAAAACATTTCCCGGTACACCGGCTTTTACGTCTTCCCCAGCTCCTGATGAAGCAGCCAGTTTTTCAATTCCTGCTTTTACAGAAACATCATAGGACTTACCGTTAACAGTTGCTTTGTCTCCGTCAAGCTTAACCGCATACGCTTTGCCGTTAACCTTTACCGTAAACTCATTGCCTTCTGCAGAACAAGCAGGTGCTGCAGGGCAATTTTTACGAACACCGATTTGTCCTTTGCCTTGCAGGAACATTATACCTTTTTCTTTGCAAGCGCCTGCAATAAAGATATTTTCTTCATTGACTTCTAACCCTGCATCTTCAAGCATTTTAGTAGCAGCCTTAATTCCCTTATTCGGGTCCTTATCATTCAAATCAACAACTAACTCAGAAGTCGGAGCCAAACCAAGCTGCTCTTCCGCAATTTTTACAACTTCGCTATCCGGTTCGCAAGGAGTTTTTCCAAAATATCCGAGAACCATTTTGCCGTAACCTTCCGCAATTTTCTTCCAAGCCCCAAACATAACGTTATTGAATGCCTGCTGGAAGTAAAATTGTGATACAGGAGTAACAGAAGTTCCGAATCCGCCCTTTTCCACAACCTCTTTCATTGCAGCAACAACCTCAGGAAATTTATCCATCACGCCGTTATCTCTCATCATCTGAGTGTTTGCAGTTAATGCTCCGCCCGGAAGAGGTGATGATATAATCATCGGATTAACTGCCAATGCCTCCGGAGGCAAGAAGTAATCTTTCATACATTCCTTAAAAATTTCTTCCGTTTCAAGAATCTTATTAATATCAATTCCCAAATCATACTCAGTTCCCTTGAGCGCATGCCACATTGAAACAATATCAGGCTGAGCAGTTCCGCCTGATACAGGCTTCATCGCTAAATCAATTCCGTCAGCTCCGCCGTCAAGTGCTGCCAAATAAGCAGCCAAGCCTGTTCCGGCCGTCTCGTGCGAATGGAATCTTATATGAGCCTCAGAGCCCAAAATTTCTCTTGTTCTCTTTATTGTTTCATAAACCTTTCTCGGAGCAGAAGTTCCGGAAGCGTCTTTAAATGCAATGCTGTCAAACGGAATCCCTGCATCAAGAATATTTCTCAGCACCCTTTCATAAAAAGGAACATCATGAGCGCCTGTACAGCCTATCGGCAGCTCCATCATTGTTATAGTAACTTCATGTTTCAAACCGTTATCTTTGATACATTGACCTGAATAAATTAAATTGTGAACATCATTTAAAGCATCAAAATTTCTTATAGTAGTAACACCGTGTTTTTTAAACAATTTAGCGTGCAGGTTAATCATATCTCTAGGCTGAGAATCAAGCCCTACAACGTTTACACCTCTAGCTAAAGACTGCAGGTTTATATCGGGACCGACAGCAGCTCTAATCTTATCCATAGTTTCAAACGCATTTTCATTACAATAGAAAATCGGAGACTGGAATCTTGCCCCGCCTGCAACTTCAAAATGCTTAATACCGGCTTCTGTCGCAGACTTCAATGCCGGCAAAAAGTCATCTACAAAAACTCTCGCCCCATATACTGATTGAAATCCGTCCCTGAAAGATGTATCCATAACTTTGATAAGTTTTTTTGCCATCGTCTTTATCCTCTCTGATTTATTATATCCCCTACCATAAGGAGATGCTCTTGATTATTCTTGTCAAGCAGCACTAATGCACCACCCTCAGTAATTTCTTTTGCTATACCGGAAATCTCTTTATCAAACACCCTGACCTTAATTTCCTGATTAAGGAACCTAACTCTCCTTAAATAATCATTCTTAATTAACGAAAATCCATCCTCAATAAATCTATCATACCGTAAAAAAAACTTTTCCAAAAGCCTTTTTAAAAAGATTTCTTTATCAACATACTGCCCGAGTTCAATATTCAAAGCTGTCGCTGGCTGATTAATTTGCGCCAAAACCTCAGATTCTGCATTCAAATTAATTCCAAATCCCAAAATTAATCCGCGCAGACAGTTTCTCTCTATAACCCCCTCCGCTAATATCCCGGAAATTTTTTTAGAGCCAACCTGAACATCATTCGGCCATTTTATTGAAGGCTCTACTCCATACTCCTCCATAAGTTCTGCGATTACAACACATAAATACTGCGTAAGATTTGAATATACATTCCTCATATCATAAGACGGTTTAAGAACCAGCGTTGCATAAATATTATCACTGCCTGTAAAGTTCCACTTCCTATCCAATCTTCCGCGCCCGGCTGTCTGATTATACGTATAAACAACGCTTCTGTCCGAAATCTCTTCAATATGTTCTTTTGCGTACTTGTTTGTAGAATCAACCGTCTCTAAATAAATTTCCATTGTATAATTTTACAATAAAAAAATTGCCCCGAAAATAAATCTCGAGACAATCCTTCTTGTATGTACACATTAGGTTTGCATTCGTTCTTTTTATGCCGCTGTCCTTACATTATTACCAATCTGCGGCTTCATTTCAATTTCTTTTGCCATTTCTGCTTGTTGAGCAGCAGCTTCTTTTGCGTGAATCCTTGCATTCCACCAGTTTCCAATTCTGTTAGCAAGTGGAGTTATCCCAACAGGCGTTACATATCTGTAAATGAATGTGAATGTCAGGATACTCATCAAAGCTCTTACAGCCTTTAGATTCTTGCCAAGCTTTTCCATTGCGACTTTCTTCTGCTCAGGTGTTAATTTCATTTGAGCTATCTTATGTTCGTGCATCGCGTCATATTTATATTCTATTTGCTTTTTGATATCTGCAATATAATGGTCAGTAATATAAGCTCCGGCTGTCGGAACAAGGAATCCTAAACCCTGGTTTATTGCAAGAGTTCGGGCATTATCTTTATCAAAATCCTTGTTTTTCATCGTAGAAACCATATATGCAGAACTTGTGATTGCAGATCCTGCAACCTGAAAATGGTTTGTGACATTTTCAACTTCAGATTTCTTTGAAGCTTTTTCTGCAAACGTTCTTAACCTGTCAGAATTTGCAAGATATTTTCCATAGATTTTTGCAGTAAAGTCAGAAATTTTATCTCCAAACTTTCCTTCAAAATTTATATTATTATCTGTTCTATTTTGTAAAGTAGTACGGCTGTTTATACCCGGCATATTTACACCCTGAATATTCATTATGCCACCTCCTTTCCGGAAGGCACAGAATCCATTTTAATTTCCTTTGCTGCAGCGGGAACTTCCTGTTTTGGCTTCTTAGTTTTTTCTATATGGAATACGTGTTTAAGCAGGAATGGTAAAATTGCAATTGTAGCTGCAGCTCTTGGGTATGCTGTGATAACCTCCGGCAGCCAGCTTCCGATTTTATCCTGTAATGTATTTGCCCAGCCTGCCTCAACCATATCTCTTTCTATTGCAGTTCCTAAATCGTGTACGCCGTCTTTTGAATTATTCTGGTAACATACATCCTTTATTTTCACCTTTTTCCCTTTGACTTCTTCGCGAACCCTGCCTGTAATAAGCGGAATCATATCTTCTGCTTCTGCCATATCAGATATAAAGATAGAATTATTATCAAAGTTAAATGCCTTGCCATCTTTAGTCAGCCATTTATCAGGATGTAATCTGTCGAGCCCCTTTCCGCCTACAGAGTTTAAATCCAAGTCCGGAAAAGCATCTTTTAAAATATTTTCTTCTGCATGTTCAAGAGGATAATATTTTACTTTGCCTGATTCTTTATCTTTTAGTGCAATATATATATCTTTTAAATCAATATGAGCTTTCTTTCCGTCTTTTGTAACAAGATTGTTTGCGCCATTTTTAATTGAACTTGTATCCAAATCATTAAAATACTTTTTCATGGTATCTTCTGATACTTCTGATATGTGTTTGGGCTGTGCTATTTTTCTAACATTTTTAAAATCAGTAACAAAGACACGTCCTTCTCTGTCTACCCATTCCTTCATATCTTTTATTGTTCCGTCTGCATTTTTTATAGAAGACATATCCAAATGCGGATTTCTTCTCTTTATCATACTTTCAGAAATATATTTATTAACATACTTGTGCATGTCTTTTATAATTTTATTGTATCCTGTTACCGTTGGTTTAATTAATGTAAAAGGCACGACAAAACCCCAAATACCTGATGACATAGAGTGCACTGCCGCATACTTACAGTCTTTTTTATTTTTATCTCCAGGGAATAGCAGCAATGTCCCCGGTCTAAGTATCAAACAGATACCTAACGCAGAACCTGACTGGACCATTACTTCCTGTTTAGATGTTATCTCTGTTGCTTTATTAAAAAGGCCGCTATTAATAGATTTCTTGACAACCTTATTATTAGCGACCTTCTCTGCAAATGTTTTTTTACCGGCTTCAACAGCTTTAGTGACAATTTCCTTCTTCCCCCTAAATGACACACCACTCTCGTACGTATCAGGGACAGAATTGCGCATCTTACGCATTTGCTCCGAATAATTTAATCTAATCTCACCGGATTTGTTGGTTGACATGATACTTCTATTTTGGGCCAATGAGTTTAGATTTTGCGTTGTATGAATCTTCATCATAGTTTCCAATCTTTTACTAACTGTCTACACATCTATAGTAAAACAAAGAAAAATATTTTTTGCTAGTTCGTTAAAAATTTGTTACAATTGGGGGGTAAATATATTAAAATGGAAGGCAGCATTACCAGAACAACGTTTTTTGTACCCGGAATTAAAGAGAGGAAAGATTTGAATAGAAATATACTAATAGCACTATCTTTAATAAGCCTATCTCTAAACCGTGCATGCGCATTCGACCTAGACATGACGGTTGATGATGAAATCCGCAAAAATTATAACTCTGAAAAACTTATAAAAGATACAAACACGCAAACAGAAGAAAGCCTTCCTGCATTACCGGAGATTTCCAAATACCAGCAAGAAGTCTCTAAAGAAGCTGCAAAAGAAGTGTACACACCTCCCCCTGTTATTAATACAGGCACCATAAAAATCAGAAGCGGAACGTCGTTTGATGTCACAAACTCCACAAAGATTTCCGACTGGATGCAAAAAGGCGCAACAGTAAAATTTACAACAAAATCCGCAATTCATAAAAGAAAATATTCTATCCCTGCAAACACTGTTTTTACAGGCGAAGTTATTGAATCACATCAGCCTCAAATTACTTGTAACGGAGGACTTGTCGTCATAAGAGTAAGAAGCATGCTCTATAAAGGACAGACTATACCAATAAACGCTTACGTAACAAGAGCCGATGATAAGATGATTTTCCTCAACAATATAAAAGGCGACCGAACTTATCTTAAAACTATGTGGAAAAAGGGTAATTGGGGCAGAACCCTATTTGGAAGAATGTTTAATCTCACCGTAAACCTCGGCGGAGATGGTGCAACTCTGCTTCTTTCCCCATTTCCGTTTGCATACGGAACTATTTGTCTTGGCTTAAACACCCTTGCATCCCCAATTTGCGCTTTCTTCTCAAAAGGAGGACACGTAAATATTCCGGCAGGAAGCCAATTCAGAATAAAACTTCTTGATGATGCGTACATATATTAAAACAAATTCACAACGTTTTGTTCTTCAAATCTCGGGCATGTATTCCAAACCAATGTCGGAATTATATCACCGGCAACCCTTCCCTCAAAACGGCAATTACAGCATCCTTTAACCATATTGGTAGAGCCGTCAACCACAGGTTGAAAATATTTACAACATTGGCAAACCTTTAACGACAACCCGTAATCGCTCAATTTGCCTGTAAGCTCCTTTATTGCATCAATCATTCTGAGGTGATTATTCTTCGTTGTATATGTTTTTCTTTTATTGATAAACTTAACCCTTGCAAGGCCGTCATCAGATATCAATTCTAATTTACACTGATAATCATGCTTTCCGTCAGTAACTATTACATCGGTTATCATTTTTTCTATATTATGCTTGCGATTCTTTCTGGAAATAAAATTCAAAACACCTCGTATCAATGGGAAGTTTCTTATAATATGAGCTATAGAATATATAGGATAAGAAAAAAGATAGATATACTCTTTTGCATAAATCCTTGCATTAAACAAACTCATACAAAAAGCGAGAGCAAGTATTATTGAGGTAATAAGCAAGGTAGAATACCCCACCCAGAATGGGAAAATGTAAGCATGTCTCACCAGTATTACATATCCCAATATACAAACCAGCCAATTAGGTTGTATTAAAGAAAAAACGTATTCCTGATTCATAAAGCTTCCGGGATGAACAAAATTATCTTTGAAAAGCTCAAATCTCTTAGACAAAGATGGAATCCTTGAATCATAATTTGCAATATCTGTATAGACTTTCACATCGTCAATAAAAGCAACCTGCTGCTTTTCTCTTGCAAGCTTCATCGTATACTTGACTTCAGCCGTTTTATCCTGAAAATCAAAAGAGCCTATTTTATTTAACACCTCTCTTTTAATAACAAAGGCATCAGTATTAATCAGGTTTGTAAGCCCCAAACGAGTCCTTGTTGCCCAAAGAAATTTAGAGCAATAGCGAAGATAAGTAGCTCTAACGCAATCCCAAAACTTCATTTCTTTGTATTCGCCGATATAATTAACCATTGGCATAAAAACATCATGCTTTGTTAAATAGTAATTAATATTAGCCAAGAAGTCAGAATCTACATAGTTTTTTGCATCAAGAAAGACATAAGCATTGAGATTTTGAACCTCTGATAATTTTTCAGCAAGAATAGAATAAGCTTGACTTTTGCCAATTGGTTCTAGATTATTAACATTAATTACATTTACATCCAAATCACTCTGGAGCATCATCTCCGGAATATTTTCACACTTATCCAAAATTGTATAAATTGTGTATCTTTGCTTAGGATAAGACTGGTTTTTCAGCTGGTTAACCAAATTCTCAAGAGTTTTAACCTCGCCTGTTGCATAGACTGCGACACAAATATTAGAATCTTTTGAGGTGTACTTGTCTCGGATTTTTTTAGCCGGCTTAAAGCTGACTGCGGCTAGAATAATATAATATAGTGTAAAAATCGTTATATAAATATATAGTAGTGTAATCATAGAGTATCTCCAAGAAAAGTTTACTCTAAACAAAAGATTTTCTCAAATAAAAAAAGCGCTTGATTTTCAAAAATGTCTATGATAAATTATAAATTGCCGAAGGGGCAAATGGAACTGAGGGTGGAACTGCAAAGTTTAGAAGCACGCGAGGTAACTATTTATAACTAGCCGGCATTGAAAAAGATATATGGGCTGCTAGCTCAGGTGGTTAGAGCGCACCCCTGATAAGGGTGAGGTCGGTGGTTCGAGTCCACTGCGGCCCAGATAAAAAAGACAGGTTTTAGACCTGTCTTTTTTATTAATAGATTTACTGGTAATAGATTTCTGGGACATTGAGACGAAGAAAATTTAATAAAAAATCAAACAGACAGCCGATTTGAGGCTATTTTTTAGTATTGAGATGTACCGGTCTTTTCTTGCACTTAACTACTCTTTTCTTGCACTCTTTTGCACTCCATTTGCAAATTTTTAAAACCACATTGGGCTCAAATCGGCTTGGTGTTTAAAGATAACCCCAGTGCAATAAAGTGCAAGAAAGTGCAAAAAAGTGCAATTTTATTTTTACTTGCAATTTGAGAGATCCCAAATTATCTAAGAGATAAAGATAAAGTAAGTTTTTGAAATAATATTTTTGATTTACAATCGGTGTAATGGAGGTAT
>CALURX010000054.1 GCA_944323265.1 Candidatus Gastranaerophilales bacterium | reverse complement strand
TTTTTTTATTATATTCGAAAACTTGCCTACTGACCGATTACGTTTTTAGGGGGACAATTCATTCAGCCCAACCTACTGTTCTCACAAGGGAGGGAGATAATTCGGCGCCAATCTTGTAGCTTTTACCAACCCGCCCAAAATATATTTACCCCCACCTCCCACCCTCATTTATGGGGGAGGGATAAAATTATATACTACAGGCGGAGTGAAATATTCTTTAAGCATGTATGCTTTAGATGGTAAAAGGAGATATGTTATGACAGAAAAACGGTTTTTAAGCTTCGTTATGACCGAAGGTATTCTTCTTACGGTACTGGGGCTTGGCATGCTTTTGCTGCCTAAAATTACAACAATAACTTTCGGGTTGATGATATGTCTGGGCTTTATTATTTATGGCGTCTATAAGACGATTAATGCTTTTATGATGAGAAATTACATCAGGCACTTTGTTCTTAATATGATTCTGGGGCTTGTGCTGGCTGCTACCGGTGTCATTCTTTTTATGGCACCGATGTTTAATCTTCTTATTATAACAAGCATTGTCGGGACATATTTTTTAATCGAAAGTATTTCTTCTATGGCATTTGCTATACAGAATAGAAAAACACTTTATTTCTGGTGGGTTGAACTTATTGTTGCAGTTCTGCAGTTCTTTTTAGGGTTAATAATAATTTTAGGTTTGCCGTCTACCGCTTTGTGGGTAGTCGGAATACTTGTCGGGGTTAACTTTCTTGCTGCCGGCATAACTATGATTAGTATGGTCGTGGCTACTAAATATACTTATAACTAGATAGGAGAATCAAATAATGACTGATGAAAAAATTCAAGAAATTCGAAACAATGCCGAAAAGGCAGAAAAATATTTCTCAAAAAAACTTGCCTTTACGCTGGGGCCTGTTGAGCTTAAGGAACTCTCAGACGAAGGAAGTGTTAAAATAATTGATGTACGAAATCGCGCTGATTACGAAATCGGGCACATTCCGCTTGCAATCTCAATGCCTTATGATGAGTTAGAATCAAGGCTGAATGAATTAAATAAAGAAGATTTACATGTAATCTATTGTTATAACAACTACTGTCATCTTGGAGCCAGAGCTGCGCTTGTGCTTGCAAGAAATACTTATACGGTAATGGAGTTGTCAGGCGGATTTAAGGTTTGGACAGAAGAGTTTAGATTTGCGACAGAAAGCTAGTTAATATTTAAAGAGAAAAGGCCGGATTATATCCGGCCTTAGAAAGGATAGCCGAAGTGAGCGGCTAAAGTTTATCGCTCTCTGCTGAGAGCCGCCGAAGGGGTGAGGGGTTAACCCTCACGACCTTCAAGCTTTTTAATCCTTTTTAAGAATTCTTCATTTTGTTTTTGAAGCTCTTCAATCGTTTTTTGCTGAGTATCAATTATTGTCTGTTGAGCTTTAATAGATTTATCCTGCTCGTCAATTCTATTTTTTATATTTGTCATATCTTCTGCATAGCTATTAATTTTCTCATCAAGTTCTTTTATTGCATTAATCACTGCAAAGAACATATCTTCAAACCGGATTTTTAAGTAGCCGTCATCGTCTTTTGTAACAGCATCAGGAAATACTTTTTGCAAATCCTGAGCTATTACTCCTACATGAGGAGTTTTAGCTTCATCATTTTTAAAAGTATAGTGATATAAATCTAATTTTTTAAGTTCATTTACTCCAGCTGCAAACTTTTGACCAATATTTTTAAGACGTTTGTCAGAATAAGGAACAGTATAACTTTCATCACTAATACTTAATGTAGAAGAAGTAAACTGGGTCATTACTCGCTTAGTAGAACCGCCCATAACTCTAGGAATATATAAATAGAGACTGGATTTATTTTTTCTATTTATACTAGGACCACCTGTAGAAGACGAACCCTCACCGCTTGCACCTATGTATGTACTTCCTCCAACAACAAGATTACCAGGGATATAAACAGTGTCAGTATCCTTTCCAAGTACAACTTGGTTTGACGCAGTGGTCTCAGCCCCAGCACCCACTGCAGTAGAACTTTGATACGCAGCTTTTGCATACGCACCTATAGCAGTCGCACTTGTCACTCCACCGGATGGGTTTGCTTCAGCATGATTCCCTAAAGCAACACAATTTGCTCCTGCAGAGGAATCTGCACCTATACTTACGGCACTATTACCAAATGCGTTAGCCTCACCCCCGATTGCGATAGAACGAAGAAATGTATTTGTATTTAAACCTATTGCAATTGTATTGTTGTCCTTTGCCTGTGCATTGTTTCCAATAGAAATAGCATTTGTTTTTGAGGCCTTTGCACTGTTACCAATAGCAATAGCAGAGGATGTAGTTGACTCTGAATTTTTACCTATTGCAATAGAATTTTCTGCGCTTGCTTGAGAGTTATATCCTGTCGCGATAGAAGACACACCTGCGGCTTGTGCGAGATACCCCAAAGCAGTAGAATAATTATTAGATGCCGCTGAAGACGAACCAAGGGCTGTTGAATATTGATGTGTAGCACTTGCAGACGAACCTATCGAGACTATATCAGAACCGCCCAAACTCTGGTTCATACCTATTGCGATTGAATTATCCGGAACATTAACATTAGAGCTTGCAGAAAAAAATCCAACTCTTTTTCCCACAGGGTCTGCCAAAATATTTGCAGCGGTATCTCCGTTTCCTAAAGCTATTTGGGCGGCATCAGACCCACAGTCTATATATAATCTTGCATTTGTTCCAGATGGAACTTTTGCTGCTCCGATTATAGCTGTTGCATTACTCAAACCGCCCATATTGTAGGCAATATTCTTACCTTCTCCTGTAAATACCCAGGGGCTTGCGCTTGTTCCGGATGCGCTCTTGGTCATCTTCTTGCTGACAATCGGTGCAGTCGCTGCAGCGATGATTGACATAATAAGCAATACCACCATCATTTCCATCAATGAAAAGCCATTTTTTCCTCTCACTTCTTCCTCGCTTTCTTTACAAATAGTATTACATTGAACGTAACTTATTACCCATTGAGTTACATGGGGGTAAATATATGGGGGCTCCGCCTCGTGATAGTGTGCATTTTCGACAAAGATTAATAGGTCTAGTTTAATAGTATTACTATCACCCATCCCCGCCCCTGTCTTGTATTTGCTCCACGCTCGGAAAGTTTCGCATTAGCGGCGCTGCCGCTGTATACTCAATTTCCTCGCTATCCGGACTAACTCGCTATCGCTCGTGTCGTCCGTCCGCAGATCCGCTCCCTCATTTAGGGAAGGGAGTATGTTTCCCTCCCTTGTGAGGAAGAGATTAAGGGTGGGTGCCAATCCCCATCGCACGCTTGTGAGCAGAGCGGGGCATAGTGTGCGTCAAAGATTGGGAGAAGTCCAATGACAAAGCTCGTTTGAGCGATAGAGAAAATATGGAAAATCGCAGCATTTTTTCCTCTTTTAATTTATTTTCTCTTCTTTTTTTGCTAAAACAAGGGAAAATAAACATTACTTTAAAAAATATGTATGTATTGCATAATGACTGAATAATATGTTAGAATAAAATATCTTATGTAACTCAATGGGTAATAAGTTACATTATTAGCGATATTAATAAAACGTAATAAAAATAGACTTTATCTCCATTTTTGTCTAAAATGATTTTATGAATGGGAGTATGGTAAAGATTTTTTGTGTATTAATATGTGTTTGTTATTTCGCGGCACAACCTTTATGTTATGCCTATGCTCCTCAGGATTACAGCCAATATCAGCCGAATCAGCAGCTGCAGAATGATTTTTCCGAGTACATGGCCGTTTTGCAGGAAAAAATTCAGCGTTCTTGGAATCCGCCTGATTTTATGGAAGATGGGCATGCAACGGTTATGTTTAAGATTAACAGACAGGGTGAGGTGCTTGCCGCAAATATTATTGAAAGCTCCAGAAATCCTGTGTATGACGAATCTACAATTGAGGCGATTAAAAAATCTTCTCCGTTTAATAAATTTCCGGCCGCGACTTCCAAGGACTCACTTACTATAAAATACTCTTTTGATACTTCTTATGTAAAAACGGATAAGATGAAAGAATATGTAAGAAAAGCTGACACGTTTTTTAACGTAAATAATGACACTGCTCTTGCTTATATAAACCTTGCTATAAACGAAGTTCAGGGGGATATAGGTTCATATTTTTTGTATGGGAAAAGAAGTAAAATTAAGCGTGCACTTGGGGATATTGAAGGCGCAAAACAGGATTTGGATGAATGCAAAAGGCTTAAGGCAAAATTTGACCAGAAACGTATAAACTCATCAAAGCTTATCGCGGAAATGGAGAAAACACCGTTCTCTTATTATTATCTTGCGTATTCTTATGAAATTGCCGGCGACTATGAACACGCGCTTGAGGCAATTGATAAGGCAATTTCTCTGACAGAATTAAATAATCAGTATAAGAGATACAAGCAGGAATTAATTGCAAAAAAACAGGGGACTTAATTCGCCCCCTGTTTTTTACATCTCTAAATTCATTTGCGAGAATTGAATAATTTTATTTTTTCCCCGGTGTTTTGCGTTATAAAGTGCGTGTTCCGCGTATCTTATAACTGTATTTGCATCTTCATCAACATCCGGCATGCAAGGGTAAGTTGAGATTCCGCCGGAGATGGTAACCTTATGGGCTTCGTCTTCGCCGGCCGGAATAAATTCCATTTTTTCAACTTCGCGTCTGAATCTTTCGCCGAAAAGGAATGCGTTATCTTCTGACGTGTTAGGCAGTACAAGCAGGAATTCCTCATCGCCGTAACGTGTCAAAATATCTTCTTTTCTTATCATTGCGCTTAATTTGTTAGCAATGTTTCTTAAAAGAATATCGCCCCATTCATATCCGTACATATCGTTAACGACTTTAAAGAAGTCTATATCAAACAATATGCAGGAAAGCTTTGTACCGTAACGTTTTGAACGAGAGATTTCTTCTTCAAGACGCTCCTGCAGGTATTTTCTGTTATGAAGTCCTGTCAAATCATCTGTTGTGCTTACTTTTTCAAGCTTGTCTTTAATAGCCTTAATTCTTAATAAAGCATTAACACGTACAATCAATTCATCCTTGTTTGAAGGATCTTTTATAAAATCAAATCCTTCTGCTCTTACTGTAACATCGCGTCTTGTCGGACCGAAGAACAGAATCGGGCAAGGAAACTTGTTTGTCATCAATGCGTCTTTTGCCAAATCGATATTTTCAACAATCATTAAAGAAGGGTTCAATACAGCGTAATCTTTCATCTGGTCGATAGATACAACTCGGATATCAGCTTCATCTATATCCATAAGTGCTGCTTGAAGTTCCGGTTCCGGTTTTGTTGAATAAATAACTATATTACTCATAACTCTTCCTCTTTTGTCTTATTCCCTCTCCTTGGGGAGAGGGTTAGGGTGAGGGGTCAACCCTCGTGCCACATATCTATAATACACTATTTGTGAAATTTTGTAAAACTTTTATTATTCATATAAAAAATAGACCGACAATAATCGGTCTATTTTTGTTCAGAAATTTCTATTGAACTATACTCCTACCTTTGATTTTTCAATGCAGTCAATAAGAGTAGAAGCAACAGTTTTTTGTTCTTCAAGAGTAAGTTCAGGGAACATCGGAAGAGAAATTACGCATTCTGTATCCTTTTCCGTGTTCGGAAGCATTCCCTTAGTCCAGCCAAGGTGTGCGTGAACTTTTTGCAAGTGCAGAGGTACAGGATAATAAAGCATTGCGCCGATTCCTGCTTCTTGAAGCATTTTGTGTATGTTGTCTCTGTTCGGAATCTTAACGGTATACTGGTGGTATACGCAATAAGTATTATCTAATTCTTTTGGTGTTTGGATATCAGGGCAGCCTGCAAATAATTCGTTGTAAGTTTTTGCATGTGCTCTTCTTTGTTTGTTCCATTCATCAATATAGTTCAATTTTACTCTCAGAATAGCAGCCTGAATTTCGTCTAAACGAGAGTTTACACCGATTTCATCGTGGTAGTATCTAACTGCGCCGCCGTGGTTTCTGAGTGCAATAATTCTGTTTTTAAGGTTTTCGCTGTTAACTGTAATCAAACCGCCGTCGCCCATTCCGCCTAAGTTCTTAGTCGGATAGAAGCTGTAGCAGCCGATATCTCCGAATGTACCTACTTTTTGGCCTTTGTATTCTGCACCTATTGCCTGACAGCAATCTTCGATTACATATAAGTTGTAACGTTTTGCGATGTCCATGATTGCGTCCATATCACAAGGTTGTCCGTATAGGTGAACAGGTATTATTGCTTTTGTTTTTGGTGTAATTTTTTCTTCGATTTTTTTAGGGTCGATATTGAATGTATCAGGGTCAATATCCGCAAATACCGGAGTTGCGCCTACGATACCAATAGCTTCTGTTGTTGCGACAAATGTGAATGCTGTTGTAATAACTTCGTCTCCTGTACCTATATCAAGAGCTCTTAGTGCAAGGTGGAGAGCATCTGTTCCTGAGTTCAGGGATACGGTGTAGTTGCATCCGATATATTTTGCAAGCTCAACTTCCAATGCTTTTACATTCGGGCCTAAGATATAAGATCCTGAGCGTAAAACTTCGCATACAGCTTTTTCTACTTCTGCCCCGATTTTGGCATATTGTCTTTTTGAATCTAAAATTGGTATCATATTTCCCTCCTATTATTTCCTCTCTATATTTTTAAGTGTAGCACACAATATTTATGCCTTTATATAATCTTAAACTATTCCGAGGATTATAGCTAAGGAGAAAATAATTGAGAAGTAAATCATCAGATTTCTGGACTGATATATTCTAATCATGAAGCTTGGCGCTCCCATAAGGTTTTCCATGGGGAAATGGTACCATTTATGCGGAGGAATTGAAGCAGGATCTGCTGCAAATTCTTTCATAGATTTATATAAATCAACTGCAAGCGGTATTGTAAGGTAAACCAAGAATACCTGCCAGTCCAGAATATCAAATATGCATAAGAGCGGCAGGCTAGCATAGGCTAGAATTGTAAGCCACTTTAAAATCACAAGGGATGCCGCAGGTGTTTTGAAGGAATTAGCCAGAGTTTTTTTGCCCTCGTGTTTATCAAACTCATAATCCATGATTGTATGGGTGTACAAAAGTATGACCGTTACAAGCATTGTAGGGATTGATAATAAGAAAACTTCTTTTGAATAAGTTTTTGTCATAACATAGTAAACCCCGCCGAATAGTGCCGGCCCATAAGCTGCTGCGACAGCAATTTCAGAGAGTTTGATTTTTGATAAGAAAGAGTATGATATTGTAATAATTGCGCCTGCAAGAGCAAAATACACAACTCCGATTCCGCATTTAAAGAAGAGGTATACGCCGGTTGAAATTGCAATAAGTGCATAAACTCCCGCGATTGTCAGAAGTTCCTGTACGCTTATTCTGCCCATTATTAAATATCTGCACTTTGTTTTCTGCGTATTTTTCAGATATTCGCGTTTATTGAATCCAACCTGTTTTATGAGGTTTTTGTAGTCAAAATAATCATCAAGAATGTTGGTAACAAGATGCGCAAAACAAACCCCGATAAGTGCGAGGATTCCGTTTAGAATGTTTCCGGAATACATTGCAGAGTATGTGAAAATAACAAGCCAGGACATTACTGTCATCGGAAGAGAAAATACTCTTGAACATTCTAAAATTGCGGAAATTTTACCGAGCATAACTCCTCCTCTAGCTTACGAGTCCGCCAAACGCCATGACATCTTCGTATGCGGCACCGGCTTCGAGCATTTCTTCTGCGGTAAAACCAAAAAGTGTTATTGTATCAATCACTTCATCTTTATGCTCAATATTTTGAATAACAGAATTAAGCGCAGATTCCCGCGTCATATATTTAAATTTATCGTTAATACCCTGCTTAAGGCTTCTTCTTTTAGCTTTTCCCATTACTTAACCTCTTTTGCTCCCAGCAGAACAGCGCCTATCATACCGGAATAGTTGCCGGCAGTCGCCAATCTGACGGAAGTTGGTGCAGTTACAATATCTTTGTTAACCTCGTCTTCAATTTTTTTTATGTCAACAAACTGTGCCATAGAACCTGATAATACCACACAATCAGGATCAAATAAATTAGCAAGCCCCATTATTCCTATAGCTATATCTCTCTGCCAGCGCTCGAAAATTTCTATCATTTTGTTGTCGCAGTTTTTTACTCCGTCTATTACATCGTAGGTTGTAACGTCAGGATTATTAAGCGCCTCTTCGGCGTCCCATTTTAATGCCGTTCCGGAAGCGTATGATTCAAAGCAATCCCAGCTTCCGCAGGTGCATTTCCTGCGTTTATCCGGATACATTTTGAAGTGCATTTCTCCTGCTGCTCCGGATTTCCCTTTAAGAAGCCTGTCATTGATAATAATTCCGCCTCCGACGCCTGTTCCGAGCGTCAGCATTACAGAAACGCTGCTTCCTTGCGAGGCTCCGATTTTATACTCTGCCCAGGCCGCTGCGTTTGCGTCATTTTCAAGGAATACCCGCTTTGAGCTTAAACTCTGAAAATCGATTGTGTAATACCCTTCAACAAGGTTTCCGGTTGAACCTATGACCGCTGTGTTTTCGTTGTTAACCGCACCTGCAGTTGCAATTGCTATGAAATCAACATCCTGCTCGAATTTTCCAATTTGTTTTTTTAAAACATCTTTGATGCCCTCAATTGTTTTGGGGGTTGAAAACTTGTCAATATCTGCAATAATCTTTCCTTCTTCGTCGATTATTGTACTGTAAATTTTTGTTCCGCCTATATCAAATGCAAGTGCTTTTTTCATTTTATTTTATTCCTTCAATAAATCTTCTGGTAATCAATTGCGGTCTTGTAATTGCAGAGCCTATTACGACACAATGAGCACCGAGTTCGAACGCTTTTTTCACATCTTCAGGCTCCCAGATTCTGCCTTCCAGAATGATTGGTTTATCGAGTGTTTTAACGAGTGTTTTCAGAAGCTCATAATCAGGACCTTCCGTAGGCTCTCCGGATTCTAGCGTGTATCCTGCAAGGGTTGTTGAAATTATATCGGCACCGAGCTTCGCACAATTAATTCCCTCCTGAGGGGTTGAAATATCTGCCATAGCAAGCCGTCCGGCATGGTGAATCTCTGATATTATATCTTGAAGTGTACAGTTGTCATGCTCTCTTGAGGTTCCGTCAAAGGCTATGATGTCAGCCCCTGCGTCGATTAAGTCCCTAACCTCTTTTAAACCCGGTGTAATATAGACAATCTCACGCCAGTTTGCAGGAAGTTTATCGGGTTTTGTAAGCCCGATTACAGGAACGTTAAACCTCTTTGCATTCTTGACATCGCGTGCGCCTGCAACTCTTAAAGCCCCAGCTCCGCCGTTTATGACTGATGCCATCATCGCAAGCATGCATTCTTCTTTGTATAACGGCTCATCAGGCATTGCCTGTGAGGATACAACTATTTTCCCCTTCAAATTTTCAATAATATCCATATTACTAATTTTATCACAAAAGGGGTAAAGGAGGGGGTAAATATTTTTAGCCGCGTGTTGGTGAAGTATTAGTAGGTCAGGCAATGCCTGACCTACAGACTACAAGATTGGCGTGATTTTAGTGAAGTGTGAAGCGTGAGGAGTGAGGGGTACATTTATTAACAATATTACATACGCTTATAATATTCTGTCATCCTGAAAGCGTAGAAAATCGTTTGTTACGAAATGGCTTGGAATAAATTCTTATCCCCTCTATTTTCGAGCTGTTTAGGATCTTACCTGAAATCAAGTAGTAGGTCAGGCATTGCCTGACCTACAGACTCCCAAACCATAAACGACTTTATCTCCATCAAGAGTATTGAAAAAATACTAAATCAAATTTATAATATATATTAGAAATTGCAGGTGAGATTATGAACCACAAGAAAACTATCATCTGGGGTGCTGTACTTGTTGTTGTATCAGTTATTGGAGTGCTGATATTTTTTAGTATAGAAAAAAATAAAACCCCTGCTCCTGTGGAAACTCCAAAAGTTAGTCAGGAAAAACCTGCGGCTCCTGAAAAGCCGGAACCGAAAGAGACGCCAAAACAGGTTTCTAAAAACGTTCAAAAGGTTGAGCCTAAAAAGACGGAAGTTAAAAAATATGTATACGAAAATTCGTCGCTTCCGTTTTCGGCAGCCTCAATACTTGCTGATCTTCCGTCAAATGTTAAAGACAAGGTTAATGGGCTTATAGAAAACTCGCAAGGATTATATTTACTCGGAAAAAGCGGAGATAAAATAACCCTGATTTTGGAAAATTCGGAAGATTATCCAAGGCATGAAGTTGAGATTAATGAAATCGATGCGGTGACAGCCGAGGAAACTGCAATTCCTATCGGATACAAGGTTACAAATGATGAAACGGATGAGGATATTTGGGAATACGATAAGAAAACTCATCTTCCTACAATGCATATAAAATACAATCAGCAGGGTGAAGTTGAGTATACGGAGTTTTGGCATTATTCAGCGGAGAATCCGGTTAAATATGAGCTAAAAGACAGAGACGGTAAAATTTTGTCCATAAAAAAGGAAACGCCGGAAGGCGATATGGGCTTGAGGCTTGAACATATTGTGTACGATAAAGACGGAAACACTAAAATAAACCTCTCGGCTGCGTACGACGGAGCAGAGATTAAAAGAGTTACTTATTATAATGCAGACAAGCCTGATGAGAGCTCTACCGTAATAAGTGATTATACTGACGGGCAAAAAGTTAAAGAAACTGTGTATACTCCTGATTTGAAGATTAAAAACGTATACAAAGCAAACTATGTTGAGGGCGAAATGACTGATATAACGGTTTTGGATAACAATAATGAAGAGGTTGAGAAAATCTTAACCAAATAAGTAGAATCCGTCATCTTCTTCAACTCTTTGAGGTCTTGTAAATTTTTCCATAATCATGCTTGCTGCCCCGACTGCAAGTCCTGTTGCCGTAGCTCTTCCTGCATAAGTAAGGAGTGCTTTTGCATAAAGTTTTTTCATATTCTTAATAAGAGGTTCTGCAATTCCGGATTTTCTTGCGACTTTAACCCCCTTATAGCTTGCCATAGCTTCTTCTATTACTGTCGGCATCCAGCCTAAGAAAGCAATTTTACCGCAGTTATCTCTTATAAAATCTCCTCCGGAGCGCGGTGCATCTTTTGGTTTTGGTCTTGAAAACAGTGCAATTGTACCCATCAAACCTGCAAGAGCGTAACCCGGTCCTCTGAGTTTTTGTAAAACTTTTCCTATTTTACCTGTTTGGTGGTTTAAGGCGTGTCCGACTTCGTGAAAACCTGCAATTGAGATTTTGTCGGTGTTAATTATTATCTGTTTTGTTGTCGGAACATAACAGGCGTTTCTTCCTTCTATGAAATCAGCGCCGACTCCGACAGCAAGTCTTTGGGCAGGCACTATGCTGACTCCTTTGGAATCAAGTCCTGCAGTTTCTACTGATTTGAGGAAAGCATCTTTGTATAAATGATTATTCGGGATTTCTTTGCTTAACTGTCTTTCAAACGGTTTCCCGCAAATCGGAAGTGTTCCCATAATTGCAGAGGAGGCAATACTTGCGAGGATAAAACCTTTTGTACTGTCGCCCTGGGTTTTCGGGATGTATTGATTTCCATCATAATAAAATGAATTGACCATTTTGCACACTTCACCTGATTACACTGTATATATTATAAAACAGGTTTTATTAAAAAATTGCCCAAATGTTACATAATTTTACGACTTTTTCAGAGCTTTACTTCTCAAATCCCGATGGAAAGTGATTGCAAACCTGTGTGCCTCATCGCGGATTCTTTGGATTAGATAAAGGGCATTAGAATCTCTCGGAAGAAGAATTGAC
The DNA here is from genome assembly GCA_944323265.1 of Candidatus Gastranaerophilales bacterium. Lineage (GTDB taxonomy): Bacteria > Cyanobacteriota > Vampirovibrionia > Gastranaerophilales > Gastranaerophilaceae > CAG-196. The sequence continues at coordinate 2,502 of CALURX010000054.1, read as the reverse complement.
TCGGATTGGTTCGGCAAAAATACTTCTTCTTCCCTTTTTGCAAGTGAAACAAAATCGATACCTTCAACTCCCATATCCGACACAATTTGCATAACACTTGATAACTGTCCTTTGCCGCCGTCTATGATTATCAAATCCGGCTTTTCCCATTTTTTTTCGCCCAGGCGCGCAAGTCTTCTTGACAAAACTTCTTTCATTGATAAAAAGTCATCCGGCTTACCTTCTGTTGTCCTAATTTTGAATTTACGATAAGCAGTCTTTTTAGGGAGACCGTTTTGGAATACTACCATTGAGGCAACAGTGTTTGTACCCTGAATGTGTGATATATCATAACATTCAATGCGGTTTGGAAAATTCTTCAACCTCAGTTTTTCTGCAAGATAAGAACCTACCTCATTAAAATCATCCCTTATCTGCGCCATCTTTTTCAACTTTGCGTTTTCCAGAAGATTGACGGCATTTTTTAGCGCAAGTTCATATAATTCTTTGTATTTGCTTCTGCCTTTTGCATAATTAATAGTAATTTTTTTGCCGGAGATGACTTTTAACCAATCCTGGTAAAGTTCTTTTTCGCCGACTTCTTCAAGGTCTTTTGATATAATTCTGTCCGGAAATTCAAGCTTTAGCCCTGTATAATAATCGCGGAAGAATGTCTCAAAGTATTCTGTCTTATCAACATTGTCTACAAAATACGTAAAATCTTTCTTATCAATCAGCCTGCCTTCTCTAATCATCATGATAACGATTGCAAGAATTCCGTCTTCATAGAGAACAGCAATAATATCTTCATTGAGTTTCGTGTTTTCGTAAACAACTTTTTGCCTTTCCAAAGTTTTTTGCAAATCCAGAAAACTATCACGCATTTTTGCGGCTTTTTCAAACTGTTCAGCTTCTGCGTATTTTTGCATTTGTATCTGAATCTGTTTCAAAAGTTCGGTCTGCTTACCGCTCAAAAACAGTTCGACTTGATGGATTAATTTCTGGTACTCCTCAGGCGTGACTTTTCCCTGACAGGGTGCAAGACATTTTCCTATATGATAATAAAGGCAGGGACGGTTGGAAAACTTCGGAGTTTTGCATTGTTTTAGAGGGAAAAGGTGCTTTAAAAAATCAAGAGTTGCATACATTGCGCCAACATCTGTATAAGGTCCGTAGTATCGTCCTTTTTCAGGATTCATGTTCTTTTTTCTTACAACCTGAATCCTTGGGAAATCCTCATCAGTTATCAGAAAATACGGATACTTTTTGTCGTCTTTAAGCAGAATATTATAACGCGGTTTGTGCTTCTTGATTAAGTGTGATTCGAGAATTAAGGCTTCGACTTCCGAATCCGTTATAATATATTCAAGCTTTTCTATCTGAGATACAAGAACATTTGTTTTAACGCTTTCGTGCTGTTTGTGAAAATAGCTGTAAACCCTGCGTTTTAGATTCTTTGCTTTTCCGACATAGATAATTTCACCGTCTTTATCGTAATAAAGATAGCACCCCGGCTGTTCCGGTACAAGCTTTATCGTCTCTTTTAACAATTCATTCATTAAAAATATTATACATCATATTTTAGAGCATCAGCACGTTTGTTTTGCCGAATTTTGCGGACATATCATCTATATGATGGATTAAATAAACATAAGGTTCGAGGTCTTTTTCATTCAAATCAACAATTGCTCCCCATTCAGCTCGTCCGTGGTGCGCTGCAATCATCTTTGCAACGCGTTTGAAGCCTGCTGACATACATATTGAAAAACCGTACTGCGAATGTGTTATCCATTCTTTTCTAAAGTTTTCGTCATAATCTATTAAGCCTGATTCAGTATCGACTGTATACTCAAAAAGTTTACCTATGTCGTGCAAAAGGCAGGCAGCTAAGACTTCGTCTCTGTTAACTCTCTGGAAAAATACATCCATATTTGTTTCAGCATATTTTAAGCATTCCAGAATGTGAACCATAAGTCCGCCGATATAATTGTGGTGCATCATTTTTGCGGCAGGACATATAAGCATTTTTTCTTTGTTTTCATTGTATATATTAAGTACAAACTCTCTTAATTTTTCATCTTTAATTTTGTTAATATAATCAACAAGCTCTGAATAGGCCTCATCTCTTTCTTTTTCGTCGAGCCCTGTTTTTGCTTCTTTGATAAGTTCAAGAGCAGAGACGAGGCAATTATTGTACTTTTCATTAAACGAGCCCGATACTATCCTGAGTTGGTTGCCGCATCTGAAGAGTTTAGAATCCATTCTGTTTAAAGCCTCTTCCCATAGAATACAATTAAGAATTTCTCCGGTTTGAGAATCCTTAAGCTGTAATTTTCCCATTTTTGTTCCGGCTTTGGTGTCTCCGACCGAAAATGTTACAACATCATAGATAATATCCGTACTAAACATTTAATTTTCTCCTAATTGTTTAAATTATAGCACAAATATTTTAGGATTTACGGACAATATTAAAGGCAAACGCGTTATGAATGTTTGTAATACATTTTTCACAAAATGTTGTAT
>CALURX010000053.1 GCA_944323265.1 Candidatus Gastranaerophilales bacterium | reverse complement strand
GACGCTAAGCTTGCAGCCCCAACTTACCAACCCAATACATTTACCCCTCCGCAGGACGCTAAGCTTGCAGCCCCAACTTACCAACCCAATACATTTACCCCTCCGTAGGACGCCAAGCTTGCAGCCCAACTTACCAACCCAATACATTTACCCCCCCCCCTTGAAATTTTACTTTGTTAGCAATATAACGGTATTTGGAGAAAATTAGTAGTATTAATTTTGGGAATGTAAATAGTATGAAAATTTATTTTTTATCATTAGGAATACTGCTTTTGGGAGCTTTACTTTCAACTGTGGTAAAAGAGCATTGGAAATTTAAGGTGTGCTCTGTATTTTCTTTTGTATCAGCATTAATGATGTTGGTGCCGTCACTTATGGTTTTGTTCTCAGGAAATGTTTTGAGCAAAACCGTTTATATGTCACCGCTTTTGGGTGATGTTAATTTTGTTATTGATCCGCTTTCGGCTTTCTTTGTGATTGTTATTTCAATCATGAGTTTTCTCGGAACGGTTTACGCAAACGGATATATGAAACCTTATCTTGATAAGGGTATGAACATATCTTCGCATTGTTTCTTTTTAATGATGCTTATTGCATCCATGCTTATGGTTGTAACAGTTCAAAACGCACTGTTCTTCTTAATAGTTTGGGAAATTATGTCACTTTCTTCTTTCTTCCTTGTTATATTTGAAGGTGAGAAAAAAGAAGTTATTTCTGCGGGGATTAAATATTTAGTTTATATGCATTTGTCTGTAATATTTATTATTGCAGCTTTTGTTTTATTAAATATTCAATCAAACAGTTTGGATTTTGGCGTATTTGCTTCTGTAATGCAGAACAATCCAATGTTAATAAATATTGTATTTACGCTGGCATTTATCGGGTTTGGAATCAAGGCCGGGTTTGTTCCTTTTCATAACTGGCTTCCGGATGCTCACCCGGCTGCACCTACGCATGTTTCTGGTATTATGTCCGGTGTTATGATTAAGACAGGTATATACGGTATTTTAAGAGTATTAATGTTTGTTGGTATACCTACGAGATTTATTTCTTATATGGTATTAATAATTGCGGTTGTATCCGCGCTTTACGGTGTGTTATACGCAATAACACAGCACGATATAAAGAGATTGCTTGCGTATCACAGTATTGAAAATATCGGTATTATAGGGATAGGTATAGCGGTTGGAATGCTGGGCTTATCTTACGGGAACCCTGTTGTTGCGGCTTTGGGATTTGCAGGCGGCATTCTGCATGTTCTTAATCACTCTATATTTAAGGAACTTTTGTTCTTCGCAGCAGGGGCAGCTTACTTGAAATCTCATACGAGAAATATTGAAGAGTTGGGCGGTTTGATTAAGCCGATGCCATATACAGCTTTGATGTTTATTGTGGGCTCTGTTGCAATCTGCGGACTTCCGCCTTTCAACGGATTTATAAGCGAATTTCTTATTTACTCCGGTATGATTCAGGGAGTTCCGTCATCTGAGATTAATTTGTTTTTAACTTTAATTTTTGCAATAGCCGGTCTTGCTATGGTCGGAACTATGGCTATATTATGTTTCACAAAGGCTTCCGGCATAATGTTTCTTGGTAATCCGAGAAGCGAACACGCTGCAGAGGTTAAGGGTGATGTCGGAAGAGTTATGCTGATTCCGATGGGAATATTGGCATTCTTGACTTTCTTTATCGGCGTATTTCCTCAATACTTCATTATCGGGGTATTGAGACCTGTTTCAGAATTTGTGACTGTACAGGGCGATTTTATGATATTCAATTCTATAATTGAATTTACAAGTATAATAAGCTGGTACTTCTTGATGTTCTTGATAATAACTCTAATCCTGTTTGCGGTGAGAGCTGTTATGAACAGAAAGTTTGAGAGACATACGACCTGGGGATGCGGTTATGACAGACCGAATAATCACATGCAATACACTGCATCTTCTTACGCTAACCTGTTTATTTCAACATTAAAACCGTTGTTTAAGCGTGTTTCTCATATCAAGAAACCAAAGGAACTTTTCCCTAAGGAAGCTTATTATGAACTTGAGATACAGGACATTGAAGAAGCTTATATTGTAAAACCCCTTATCAATTGGGATGAAAAGTTTCTTACAAAATTTGAACGTATTCAGAGCGGTAACATCCAGCAGTATATTCTGATAGGGTTAGTCTTTCTGATACTTGCAATTATCGGTATGATTTATTTTGGGGGTTAGACAATGATAACTTTAATAATAAATATATTAATATTGTTATTCGCACCGTTTTTAATGATTGGTGTGATAAAAAAGACAAAAGCCTTCTGGGCCGGAAGAAAGGGTGTAAGCATATTCCAGCCGATGTGGGATTTTGTAAGATTAATGAAGAAAGATGCTGTAATAAGCGATACAACATCATGGGTATTCAGATTTGCACCTGTGATAACATTCGCTTCCATAATCTTTGCAGCGCTTTTTGTTCCGCTCGTAAGCGGCAGGTCTGTTATAAATATTCCGTTTGCGTTTGTAATTTTCTCATACGTACTCGGATTCGGGAAGTTTTTCTCGCTTATAGCTGCACTTGATACCGGAAGCAGTTTTGAGGGAATGGGCGCATCAAGAGAAGCTTGTTTTTCTACAATAGTAGAGCCTGCATTCTTTATTGCGCTTGCATCTATTTGTGCGGTAACTCAAAACTACACGTTTGAAAGTTTCAGAATGATTCTGAAAAGTGCAGGTGCTTACGGTTACTTAATTATAGCGCTTGCGGCAGTAACTTTGTTTATAATGCTTTTAATCGAAGGCTGCAGAGTTCCGGTTGACGATCCGACTACTCACCTGGAGTTAACAATGATTCACGAAGTTATGATTCTTGATAATTCAGGCGTAGATTTGGGTTTGATTACCTGGGGTGCTGCAATCAAGATGCTTTTGTTTGAAGCTTTAATTGCTAACCTGATTATTCCAGCATCGCTTCACGGCTGGGCTGCACTTGCGGCATTTTTGGCCGTAATATTTGTTCTTGCGGTTATAATCGGAACGGTTGAATCTTCTATGGCAAGATTCAGAATGACACACGTGTTTGAATTTATATTTATAATGTCAATCACTGCGCTTATTATTCTTGCCCTTGTGACATACAGGATATACGGAGGGTAGGCTGCAGAAGCTCCCGAGTTAAAGAATAATCATTCCCTCTCCTTGAGGAGAGGGGTAGGGTGAGGTGATAATCGCCCTAATAAATTAAGAGAGGTAATAAATATTATGGAAAACATATTTATAATTCTATTAGGTTTATCTATGATATACATCGCAGCAACAAGCAGGCTGGCGGCGCATGTTAATATGCTTATTATTCAAGGCTGGCTCTTGTTCTTTGTATGTCTTTCAGGGTTTGAAAAAGAACCGTGGTTTAATTGGGCAATGATATCAGGCCCTCAGGCAATATCTGCTAATATGCCGCATATTATCGGATTTTTATTTGTTATTGTTGAGACTTTGATTGTAAAGGCTTTTGTTATTCCTCTGTTTTTAAGAAAAGTTCTCAAAAGAACAAATGCTCACAGAGATACGGATGCCAATGTCCCGCATTTTTACTGCCTGTTTATTTCAAGCGTAATCTTATTTGCAGGATTCTTGATTGCAAACATTGATGCACCGGCATTTAAGCTTGTATCTCCGATGTACTTCGGGGTTTCAATTGCAATAATCATAACAAGCCTGTGGCTGATTACGATTAAACATAAAGTTCTATCAAACGTTATCGGATTTATTACAATGGAAAACGGTATTTTCCTGCTTTCATTATCTGTTGCAAAAGAAATGCCGATTATTGTAAATCTCGGCGTTTTGCTTGACATATTTATTGCGGTATTTATCCTCGGTATGCTGGTTAACGAGATTAACAACGAATTTGAGGATTTGGAAGTTTCACAATTATCAGACTTAAAGGATTACGAGTACAATGATTAATTTAATTTTATTATTTCCGCTTTTGGCGTGTATCATACTGTTTGTATTCAAGAAAAATTTCTTGAACAATTTAATGATTAATTTGTATGCAATAATACATTTTGCAGTGTCGCTTTGTCTCTGCTTAAAAAAAGACTTTTTGCCGATGTGGCAGCCTTGCAAATTCTTTGCTGCTGACAGTTCAAACATAATTTTCCTTATGGTGATGTCAATTGTATTTTTAGCAGTTGCAATCTACAATAACGGATACGTAAGAGCAGAAACAGATGTTGCAAAAAAATTGAGACATTACACATATATGTTTTTATTCTTTGTATTTTCAATGACCGGTGCTATATTGAGCACAAACCTCGGTATTACATGGGTATTTATTGAAGGTACAACTCTGGCAAGCGCGTATTTAATTTATTTCCACAAAACAAAACATTCAATTGAAGCAGCATGGAAATATGTGTTCATCTGTTCAATCGGTATTGCACTGGCCTTTGTAGGAATTATATTACTCACGGTTTCTACAGGAAACTTAAATTCATTATTCTACAGTGATTTGTATAATAATGCGCAGTTGTTTAATCCTTTCTGGCTCAAGCTGTCATTTGTATTTATCTTGTTTGGTATCGGGACAAAAATGGGTTTGGCACCTGTTCATTTCTGGCTTCCTGACGCTCACTCAGAAGCTCCGTCTCCGATTTCCGCATTACTTTCGGCAACACTTTTAAACTCTGCATTTCTTATGATATTAAATGTATTTAGGGTAATGGTGCTGTCAGGATGCGACGGTTACGCAAGAATAATGCTTATGACAATGGGATTCCTATCATTATTTATAACAGCGGTATTTGTTTACCATATTAATAACTACAAAAGAATGCTTGCGTACTCATCAATCGAAAATATGGGTATTCTTGCAATCGGAACAGCTTTGGGCGGTGTAGGTATGCTGGCTGCAATGATTCACCTTATCGGGCATTCATTGATTAAGGGCGCTTTCTTCTTAACTTCCGGAAACGTTCTTGAAATTTACGGAACAAAGAAGATTAAATCCGTTACAGGGCTTCTGAAAACAGACAGAAAAACAGGCTGGCTCTGGGTATTGTCATTTATCGGAATCGGAGCATTTCCGCCTTCTGTGTTGTTTATAAGCGAATTTTTGATGGTAAAAACAATGTTTTTGAAAGGTCATTTTGTATTAAGTGCGCTTTTCTTACTGCTTTTAACAATCGTTATTTACGGTCTTGGAAAAGCTGTTATCAAAATGGCATTTTCTGCTCCGCAGGAGGGTGAAGTTAAAAAAGTTTCACTTCCGTGGACAATGTATTTACCGCAGGCAGTGATATTGATTCTTGCCTTTATAATCGGTATTTATATGCCTCAAGGCTTAACTGCAATGCTTTTAACAGGCGTAGCCGGATTCTAGTAAAAGGAGATTTAGATTATGAATTGGATAATTACGGAAAATAATAAAAAAATAAACGCTCTTGATATTCCGGCTGTTTCAATAGACGAAATTAGAGCAGATGTTGAAAAAATGAAAATGAGAGTTGTCGGATTCTTTGGTAAAAAAGAATTTGATAATGTAAGATTATACGTTGTAATGGCTGACGACAAAGTCGGGAAATTGTATATAACATCAAGTATATTTACACCTGATATGAAATCTTATCAGTCATTTACACAGACAATCCCTGCGTTCCATATATTTGAAAGAGAATTCTATGAAGAATTTGGGATTGAACCTCTTAACCACCCATGGCTTAAGCCTGTAAGAATTAATCAGGACAAGTATCCTTTCTTTGAGATGGAAGGCGAAGATGTTCACCAGGTTGCAGTAGGCCCGATTCACGCAGGCGTAATCGAGCCGGGACATTTCAGATTTATGTGTCAGGGCGAAAAGGTTTATGATTTAGAGATTATGCTCGGCTATCAGCACAGAGGGGTTGAAGATTTGTTCTTAAAGGACAAAAGGTATAATAACCGTCTTGCAGAATCTGTATGCGGTGATACCGTTATCGGGTACAATATGGCATACTCGCAGGCAATGGAAGAATTATCCGATACAAAAATTTCTTCTAAGGCACAAATTATAAGACGTATTGCCCTGGAGATGGAGAGAATGGCAATTCATATCGGTGATATGGGTGCAATCGCAGGTGATATGGCTTACCTGATGGGCGCTTCAATCTTCGGGATTACGAGAACTCTTGTAATCAATACAATGCTTGAAATCTCCGGCAGTCGTTTCGGAAGAGGCTTAATTAACGTAGGCGGAGTTAATTTTGATATTGATGAAGAGATGTCTAAAAAGATTGTTAAAATGCTGGATGATGTTGCAAAAACAGTAGATAGAACAACAAAAGTTATGCTCAAAACACCTTCCTGCATATCAAGAATGGAACGTACAGGCGTTGTAAGCACCGAAACGGCAAAAGCTCTTGGAGCAGTCGGTATGGCAGCACGTTCTTCCGGCGTGGATATTGATACGAGATTTGATTTTAATGACAGCTGGTACACATCTCTTGATGTTGTTAAGCCGTTTAAGGCTACAGGTGATGTTCATTCAAGATTCACTTTAAGATATAAAGAAATTAAACAGTCTATGCAGATTGTTAAAAAACTTCTTGCAAAACTTAGTGAATACAAGGATGAGCCGGTAAAGGTCGAGCCAAATAAAAATCTTTCTCCAAACTCTTTTGTCGTATCAATGACAGAAGGCTGGAGAGGCGAGATTGTGCATATTGCAATAACCGGAGCAAACGGAGAACTTATCAGATACAAAATAAAGGATCCGTCTTTCAATAACTGGTATATGCTTGCAATGGCAGTAAGAAATAACGGAGTCTCAGATTTTCCGCTATGCAATAAGAGCTTCAACCTCTCATACTGCGGAAACGATATATAATGCAGCATAAAGAGTGAGACGAAAAATCGTTTCACGGATTGGCAAAAAGGAAGTAATAGAAGGATATAAAAATGTTAACAGATACAATAGTTTTAAAATATTTTCAAGGAAAACAATACATACCGGATATTCCGAATGCGCCAATGCGCAGCCAATTTAGAGGGTTTCCTATTCTAAAGAAATGCGAAGGCTGCACAATTGATGAATCAATCTGTCCTACAGGTGCACTTAAGGCAAATCCGCTTTCAATTGATTTAGGCAAATGCACTCTCTGCGGTGATTGTGCTTGTGAGGCAATTAAATTCAGTAATTATTACAAACTCTCGTCAACTGACAGAGATAAGTTGATAATTACAGAAGATATGACGCCTGAAGAATTTGAAAAGGCTGCAATAAGAGCAAGAAAAGAGATAAGAAAAGTTTTCTCAAAATCATTGAAGCTAAGACAAGTTTCAGCAGCAGGCTGCAACGGGTGCGAGATGGAATTGAACGCCTGCTCAAACTGCAACTTTGATATGGGAAGATTCGGAATAGACTTTGTGGCATCACCTCGCCACGCGGACGGAATTGTCGTAACAGGGCCGATTTCTGATAATATGGCTTATGCTTTGGAAGACTGCTACAAGCATACGCCAAATCCGAAGATTGTAATTCTTGCAGGAGCCTGCTCAATATCTGGCGGAGTATTTCAGGAATCAAAGAAATTGAACAGGGAATTTTTAGAAAAATATCCGATTGATTTGTATATTCCGGGGTGCCCTGTTCATCCGTTGACATTCATAAACGGAGTTTTGGATTTTATTACAAAAAAAGAGGCATAAAGCCTCTTTTTTTGGGGAGTTACAGTAAACCAAAATATAATTTGTTAAGTTCGGCAAGATTCATGGCTCCAATTCTTTCATTTTCCATCTTGGCTTTCTGAGAATCTTGTATTGCTTCCAACGGCTGAACTTGTATAGATTGTTTTTGTTCTTCGCTCTGTTTGGTCTGAATCTTTTGTGCTAACTCGGCTTTAATCCTCTTAAGTTTAGCCTTATCGCTATCCTTGTTTCCGCTTGGAGCAATCCCTAGCGCCATAAGTTCCTGGAGTATTCTCAAATACTCTGGATCCGAATATGGACTAACTGCACCAATTGCTTGTATCAAATTTTGCTCCTTTATGTAAATTTTTGTAAATTTTTTAAAACTGCCTCTATATTATTTAATTCCACATTCTGGAAATCATATAACAGGTGTATATAAAAATCTTTACAAAGTTTTACAAATAGGGTAAAATAAAAGAAATGTCGATTAATATTTCTTAACAATCTGGCAATTAAAATTTGTTTCAAGCATTTAGTTAAAATATAATGTTAGATGTAAGACAATATTATAACCCAATAATGAAAAATTTAGGAATTATGAAACGATGAAGAAACGAATAAGTTATTTGCTTGCTGTTTTATGCCTGCTCTCAATAAACAAAGCTATGGCAGACCCTATGGCCGGAACAATTTTACCTGCACAGGTACAGGGATATGATGCCGGTTCTTTTAACAAAACCGATATGCAGCAGATTAATAATTATCAAATAGATAAGAGTTATATTCAATCTTTTGATGAAGTTACAAAAGATGAACAAATTTACGATGCTTCTGTCGAAGAGAATCTGGCAAGAGAAGGTGTTCTATACAACCCTCACTTTCTGTTACAGAAGATAAATTTTGAAGGTAACACACAAATACCTACAGAAGAATTAGAAAAATTAGGCTTAGAAGTTATTGGTGAAGATATTTTCTTTGACGAACTTTTGGAAGTCTGCTCTAAAGTAACCAATTACTATCGTTCAAAGGGTTATCTGACATCTTACGCAACTGTTCCGCCTCAGAGAATCGTAGACGGTGTTGCAACAATTAAGATTGTTGAAAGTAAAGTCGGCGAACTTAATATTGAAGGCGAAAAATGGACCAGAGAATGGTACTTACGCCATATTATTATGGGTAAAGCAGGTCTTAGAGAAGGTGATGTATTTAATGCCAAGAACCTTCAAAGAGCAATGAAAGAAATTAACCGTGAGGACTATGTTCAGGTACAGACAGAAGTTGAAAGACAGCAGGAAGGCGAAGAAAATACCGCAATTACCTTAAACGTACGCGACAGATTCCCTGTTAACCTGAATTTCTCCTATGATGACTACGGTCGTTCTTATACCGGAGCTCAAAGGGTTTCATTCCTTGTAGGTATGGATAACTTGACCGGTTTGGGTGATAAAATTTACGGCGGTACAATTCTTTCATCCGGCGCTACAGGCTGGATGGCAGGATATTCGCTTCCGGTATCATCATACGGAACTCGTTTGTCATTTGACTTTTCAGATTCGCACGTAAGATTGGGCGGACCATACAAACCTTTGAATGTTAAAGGTAATGCTCAAAGCTATTTCTTCAAATTAACACAGCCATTGATTCAAACTGCTAAAACAGATTTGATAGCATATACAGGATATGATTACGTAAACGCAAATACATCTGCAAATATTGCAGGCAATCCTTTGAGACTTTCTACATATAACTTGAACGTATGGCGTTCCGGTTTATATGGTATGACCGATGATAATTACGGTCGTTGGATTGGGAACTTCGGATTCGACTTTGGTCTGGGCGGTGACGGACACGGTGCTATTCAAGATACGACATTCGTTAAGTTTACAGCCGGAGCAACTCGTGTTCAGAGATTGTTTGCAAGAAGTATGGGTATTATAAGGGTTAACGGTCAATATTCACCTAACAGCTTATACGCCGCAGAACAAATGCAGATGGGCGGTCCTTACACATTGAGAGGTTACCAGCCTGCAGAATTAATCGGTGACTATGGTGTAACCGGTACTGTAGAATACAGGTTTCCGATACCATATTTAAACAGATGGTTACCAAAGGTTGATGAAAGATTGAGACTTGCCGTATTCTACGATTGGGGCTGGGTAGGAGAAAATGATAATATTTATAACTATCCTGAATCATTCTTACATGCAGTTGGTTTTGGTACATACATAAACTTCACCGATTGGCTGACGGCGCAGATTGGTGTAGGCTTCCCGCTCGGACGTTCTTATGGAGAAAATACTGCAAGATTCTACTTTAGTGTAAACTCTGATTTAGATAGATTGATTCCTCTTAGAAATCCAGAAAAATTATAATAGTACATAAAAAAACCGCTTTTTTAAAAAAGCGGTTTTTTTATGTAACACAATACCTATTCTGTTACATTGGGGTAAATATATAGGGGCTCCGCCCCGTGATAGTGTGCATTTCCGACAAAAAGTAGTAGGTGTAATTTTATAGTATTATTATCACCCATCCCCATCCCTTCCCTCATTTAGGGAAGGGAGTATGTTTCCCTCCCTTATGAGGGAGCGGATTTGCGGACGGACGACACGAGCGATAGCGAGTTAGTCCGGATAGCGAGGAAATTGAGCATACAGCGGCATCGCCGCTAATGCGCAACTTTCCGAGCGTCGAGCAAATTCAAGACAGGAATTAAGGGTGGGTGCCAATTCCCCCGCACGCGTGTGAGCGGAGCGAACCATAGCGTGCGTCTAAGATTGGGCAAAGCCCAATAACAAACCACATTTGAGCGGTAGCGAAAATGTAGAAAACAACTGTTTTTCCTTCTCGTTTGGTTCTGTTTTCTCTTCTTTTTTTGTCAAAAAGAAGAGAAAATGAACAAAATTAATAAATGTCTTACTTGTTGTACAAATATTGAGTTATATGCTAATATAAATATACATAAGGTAACAGAATAGGTATTAAGTTACATTAAACATCATAAAAAGAAAGAGAGGGAGAAGTGAGAGAGAAAAGGCTTTTCATTAATGGAAATGATGGTTGTACTGCTCATAATGGCAATTATTGCAGCTGCAACCGCACCTATTGTAAGTAAGAAGATGACAAAGAGTTCATCCGGTACAAGCGCAAGCCCCTGGGTATTTACAGGAGAAGGTAAGAATATTGCCTACAATATGGGCGGTTTGAGTAATGCGACAGCAATAATCGGTGCAGCAAAGGTTCCTGAAGGAACAAATGCGAGATTATATATAGACTGCGGGTCTGATGCCGCTCAAATAGCATTAGGCAGTGGAGATACAGCTGCGAATATATTGGCTGACCCTGCAGGAAAAAGAGTCGGAATTTTTTCAGCGGACTCTAATGTTAATGTTCCAAATAATTCTGTAGCATTAGGAATGAGCCAATCGTTGAATGGAACAGGAATTGTTGCAGTAGGTTCCAGTGCTCAGGCCGGCAGCGATAAAGCAACTGCGATAGGTTATAGCGCAAACGCTTCTCATTCTTCTACTGTAGCAGTTGGAGATTCTTCTGATGCGCCAGGAAAACAATCGATATCTATAGGTGCAAATAGCACATCAAATGGAGCAAATTCAATAGCATTAGGAGCAAATGCCTATACCAGCACAACTTGCGGAGTTGCAATCGGCGGTTCTGATGGCAGCCAGTATAGAACTGAAGCTGGTCACTTCGGAACTGCTGTCGGATATTATGCCCGAGCAACAGGTGGCTCTTGTATGACAGCAATAGGGAACAATGCAATCGCAACTTCTAATTACGCAGTTGCTGCAGGATGGAAGGCTAATGCAAGCAGCGATTCTACCGTTGCAATAGGAAACTCTCCAAAAGCGACAGGCAGTTTAGCCATTGCCATCGGGAATAATGCTAACGCTTCTGCATTTAATTCAATAGCAATAGGTTCTGGAAGTAATACTGATTATCCAAGTGCTACCCAAAGAGGAGCTGTAGCAATCGGATATAACGCGAAAGCATATCATTCTCAATCTTATGCAATTGGTAATGGGGCAAGAACGACAACAAATAATCAGATTGTTTTGGGAACATCTAATGATACAGTTTATATTCCAGGCAATCTTATTGTAGATGGAAATGTTCAGCTTGCAACAAATGCCGGCAGCAGAATTAAAATGAGAGCGAGTTACCACGCAGACTCAACTGCAACGAATGCTAGAGATAATATCTTTTGGGTAGTCGGTCACTCCGATGGCAAACAGTTAACACTTTATAATAAAGCCTTTCCTTCTGATAAACGCTTAAAAAATATTGGTGCAATATTTAAGGGTGGTTTAAATGAGCTTAAAAAGCTTGATTTATATAATTATACGTACAAGAAAGACGAAACAAAAACTCCTCATGTTGGTGTAATTGCTCAGGATTTGCAAAAAGTTTTCCCTGACACTGTAACTAAAGGCGAGGATGGATACTTAAGAATCCGATTTGAAGACATGTTTTTTGCAATGATTAATGCAATTAAGGAACTTGATAATAAAATTAGCAGTATCATTACAAAAAACGATGAACAAGATAAGACAATAAAAGCTCAGCAAGAGTTAATCGAAACCCAGCAAAAAACAATAGAAGAGCTCGAAAAACGTCTTGCTAAGCTGGAAAAAGAAAATTCATAGCCGCTCACTTCGGCTATCCTTTCTAAGGCAGGGTTACCCCTGTCTTTTTCTTTATTAGCAAGTTTATACACTACTTGCATGAATGTTTGTTTATGTTAGCATGGTGTCATAAGGAGAAATATTTTTATGAAAAACTATGAATTACTAACAGTATTTAAGCCAAGTCTTGATACAGAAGAATTGGATAAAGTTGTAGATAAAATTTCTGAAGAAATCAAATCATACAAAGGATCCGTAGCTTCTGTAGACAAGATGGGACGCAAAAAATTAGCCTATGATGTACAAGGCTACAGAGACGGATTCTTCACTACAATGATTCTGTCTATTCCGCCGGAATCAGTTGTTGAGTTTAAAAGAAACTTGAAACTTAATGAAAATGTTTTAAGATTCATGTTTATGGAAGTGTCTAAGAAAGCTCAGACTGTATAACCAAAACACTGACGCCCGGATGAGGTCTCAGTACAAAACAGGAAGTGAAATAAAAAATGTCATTAGCAAAAGCTGTTGTAACAGGCTCTGTATTTAGAGCACCGGAAAAGCGTTTTACACAAAATAATGTCCCAGTGTCATCATTTGTTTTAAATATTGGTGACAGAGAAGAAATGCTCATTAGAGTTGTTGTAAAAAGAGCTGCTCTGGATGAAATTGTATCTGCCATTTCTAAAGATGACAGAGTTCTTGTAGAAGGCAGACTGCAGATTACGACAGTAAAAAGCGACAACGGCACTGAAAGAAGAATTTATGAAATTGATGCAAATACCATTGAAATGATGGGCGCCTCGGTTTCTTCATCATCTTCAAGCAGCAGCGAAGACATCGTTAAGTTCTCTCAAGAAGAGTTTTCTGATGAACTTATCGGAGAAGATGAAATCCCATTTTAGGGGTAAACAAGATGATTAGGTCTGTTTCTCAGTTACTTAATCACTAAATCAGTAAAACAAGGCTAGAAAGGCAAATAAAACAATGGCAAAACAAGATATGCAAGATAGAAAAAAACGTAAAACCTGCTCATTCTGTGCAGATCACGTTGAATTTATCGATTACAAAGATGCAGCAAAGCTGAAAAGATACTTAACTGAAGCCGGAAAAATTATTCCTCGCCGTGTAACAGGCAATTGCGCAATGCACCAGAGAATGATTACTAAGGCTATCAAAAGAGCCAGAGAAGCTGCTATTATTAATTACGTATTTGACTAATTTAGATTAGTTATAAAATTTTATAGGAATGGCGGATGTTTTTTGCCATTCCTATATTAAAAATTAATACGTGTGAAACAAAAGAAGGATTACATTATGAACAACCAAATCACAATCAGATCAGACAGAAAAGACGATTACACTTTTCAGTACAAAGGAGAAGATGTTACACTAAAAGCCGGCAGTATTATTAGTATTGCAGATGGGCTTGCAGAAGTAGTCTTACCTACCTGTAAAATGAAAGTAGTAAAAAATCTGATTGTAATCAAAGATGATGTAAAATAGAATAATTTCAAAAGCTAAAATTGACGCTGTATATTTTACGGCGTCAATTTTTGTTTATATTCATGCGATTGACAATTATTCTTTAGAGACTAAAATTATAATATAACTAGTAAGTTAACGTAGTATATTTAATCAAAGAAGGAGATTAATCTCATGGCACGTGAAAAGTATGAACGTACGAAACCGCACGTTAACATTGGTACAATTGGCCACGTTGACCACGGTAAAACAACATTAACAGCAGCTATTACAGGTGTTATGGCTGCAGCCGGAAAAGCTCAAGCAAAGAAATTCGATGAAATCGACGCAGCTCCGGAAGAAAAAGCAAGAGGTATAACCATCTCTACAGCTCACGTAGAATACGAAACAGATGCTAGACACTACGCACACGTAGACTGCCCTGGCCACGCTGACTATGTAAAAAACATGATTACTGGTGCAGCTCAGATGGACGGTGCTATCCTCGTAGTTGCAGCTACTGATGGTGCAATGCCTCAAACTCGTGAACACATCCTGCTCGCTAGACAGGTTGGTGTTCCTAACTTGGTTGTATTCTTGAACAAATGCGACATGGTTGATGACCCTGAATTGTTAGAACTTGTTGAAATGGAAGTAAGAGAACTTCTTTCTTCTTATGAATTCGACGGTGACAACATTCCTTTCATCCACGGTTCTGCATTGAAAGCTTTGGAAGCTGTTCAAGCTAATCCAAACATCCAACGCGGTGAAGACAAATGGGTTGACAAAATTTGGGAATTGATGGATGCAGTAGATACTTACTTCCC
>CALURX010000052.1 GCA_944323265.1 Candidatus Gastranaerophilales bacterium | reverse complement strand
TTATTGTAGGATAAAAATACTTTGGTATTTGCGTCTTGCTTCTTTTTGTTATTTTTTATTTGGACACTAGTGCCTGTCAGGAGAGGGAGATAATTAGGCGCCAGGCTTGTAGTTCTCGCCAACCGGCTCAAAATATATTTACCCCTTTACCCCCCGCAGCAGTTTTTGAACTTCTTACCGCTTCCGCAAGGACAAGGGTCATTTCTGCCTACTTTCTGCGTAATTGCAGGAGCCTGCGGTTTTGGTGTTGATATGTAATCAAAAATCTGTGAAAACGCATTTGAACAGAATAATACTGTTGCGGAAGAATATATCTTGTTTTTTAGGTACTCAGATTTGTATGTCTTAATCAATTCTTCAAAAGTATAATTTGTACCCATAATCTCATTTATGACTTCCATAAAATTCGGATATTGAGTAGATACACGCTCCAGAATAGTATTCGGGATAGAAGCATTTGTGAGAAAATATTCAACACACGCTTTTGCGTTTTCTACTGCATTTTTGTCTTCAAAAATTTTACAGAAGGTTTCGTAGAAAGGTATTGCATATAATCCGTTCTTTTCGTCAAAAATTACTGCAACATCATAGGTTTCGTTGTGCGAAGCAAATCCGCCCATTGAATTTTCCAAAAAGTTTGAATAATTATTATCAAGCTCTTTTACGTGGAAAAATTTGTAATTTTGGATATCAGAGCCTTTATCTGACAAATCAACATCTTCTCCTTCATTAAACGCGCCGATGATATCGTCTGCGTGTTTATTTGTTGTAAGGATTATGTCTTTGTCAAAGGCTTTGGTAAACTTTCCGTACATATCCGCAATTGTGGTTTTAATCTCTTCTTCTTTTTCAGGATTATCCAAATATAGCAATCTTGGAGTTTGTACAAGTTTCATTACGGCGTATCTTAGAGCCTCTTCTTTCTGAGAGTGTGAAAGAACGCTTGAAATTTCGATTACGTAATATTCTCCGTCAAGTTCAAAAATTCTTGCAACTATGTATTGGCCTGCGTATACACCTCTGAAATTTGTCATTTTGGTAAGAGAAAGTACGGTGTATGTCTTTTCGTTAATCAGATTATAGAGTTCAAATCCGTTTTTCAGAATCTTTTTTATTTCAAAAATTGATGCCTGAGTATGCAGGAAGCTTTCAACAATTTTTTCATTCTTTGTTTGTACTTCTTCCTTGAACATTTCAAGTATTGATTTCTGGTTAATTTTCCTTTCGAAAATATACGGTAAGAATATCTTCTCCATTTGATTCAGGGGAATATTTCTCCCGCCTATTGTAGCCAGATATTCGTCAAAATCAGCCTTTATTGTTTCGTTAGTTTGTGTAAAATCAAAAATTTCTTTAACAACTTCATTAATTTCATTAATTTTTTCTATAACTGTCATTGCTTTCTCCTCACATAATAAGGATAGCGTAAGCAAAGTAAATAAGCAATAATTCTATTGGGGATAATGTTTACATTCAAGCTCCGGCATATTTATGGTGCCGAATTTGAGGTAAGCTTTTGCCATACATCCGCTGTTGCAGATTTTGTTATATTTGCAGTCTTTGCAGGGCATATTTTCTGTCAGTCTTGGCTGAAAAAATATATTTTTTTCTCTTCTCTGCCAAATCTCTGTAAGAGAGTTTTCGCGAACATTTCCGAGCAGGGTGTTTTCGCAGTCTGTGTGCAGGCACATTGAGACATTACCGTCAGCGAAGATACATAACCTGTCATGAAGGTTACAGGAGCGGGGAGGGTCTATGGTATATTTTTGAATAATTTTTTTGTACTTTTCTTCCTGCATAATTTGTTCAACTTCCGGTATATTCAATAACTCTATTGGCTGAAACAGAGCAAGTTTGAGGTACGTTTGGGATTCTTCTTTCAAGAGTTTTGATGCAAGAATCATAACTTCTCTAGCAGGTACAATAAGTTTTTTGTGGCTTTCATTGTAGCAGACGGTTTTCCCCGCGGAAAAATCTGTAACCCCAAGCTTTTCTGCAAGTTTATATGTTTCGATAACCTCATTTATATTAAGTTTATTTACAGTACACACGGCAGTTACTCTTATTCCTTTTTCCGTAAGCTTTTTAATATTAGAGGTAATTTTCTCAAAGTTATCGGTTTGTCTAATCGATTTAAAAGTCTTTTCTGTTGCTCCGTCAAGGCTGATTTGCACAACATCAGTATACGGATTCAACAGGTCTGACAGAGTTTCAATATCTTTATCTTGTATCAAAAGGGCATTGGTCATTAGCTTAACTGCGACGTTGTTATCTTTAAACTTTTTAACGATATTGAGTATATCTTTTCTTAGGAAAATCTCGCCGCCGCTTAGTAAGACTTCTACAATTCCCATATCGTTAATGAGTTCGTCTGCAACCCTTAGTGCTTCATCAGTGTTTAAATCATTTGATGCGGAGTATTCGGTTTCGTTATAAAGGCAGTGTACACACCTTAGATTGCAGGCAGATGTTAAATTCCACCAGGCAAACATAGGGGTTGAGAATAAAAATTTATCCGGTGATTTGTCTGTAATATATTTTGTAAAAGGCTTAACGACATTCAAATCCAGACGGTCTTCATTGGCTTCGTTCAAATCATCCGGCGAGGTTAAGATCTTATCAAGATAGAATCTTATTGCTTCTTCATACTCTTTATCAATCAACACAGACAAGAAACTCCTCCTTTAGAAGAAAGTTGAAAATCTCCGTAAAAACTTCTTCAAATTCTGATTTTGAAAAGTCGGAATTATTAGAAGCGAGAATCCTAATGACTTCATCGGTGCTTATGGTTCCATCAAGGGCGCTTATTACAGAGCCTGTCGGATAATCGCAATTCCAAAATGATTTATTTTTTGCATTATAAAAGAAATACAAACCCAGTTTGGGCTCGTATTTCTTTAAAGTATACTTTGCAAGTTTAAGTTTCATTAGCAGACAAATCCGCCATAGGCACTAAAGCATTCACCATCCGGATTGTCTCCGTAAGCACATTTTCTTACAAAAGAATCTTTCTGCGGATCGCTTACTGCTCTTTTAGGAAGTATATCAAATTTTACTTCACTAAGTTTTTTTGCTGCATCAGATACTTTGGCAGATGATTTGTCCATCATAGGCATAAATGCAGCTGGTTTAGTCTGAATTCTTGGTACAAACATAATAAACTCCTTTTTTCCTTTTTGATTTTACATGTTAAAGAGTTTGTGTCAATAATAGCAAATTTATTATTTTGCGGGTTTAGGTTAGGTATGAAAGTTCAGTTCCTGCCGGTAAATTTTCAAAATGTTATTACCAGAATTGTAAAAAGGTTTAGTTTTTCTATGCCTGCTGATACTTTTAGTATGAGCAAAAGAAATGTTTACCAAAAGCTTGTCTCTGTATCCGGAGGATATTCAAAAGAAGATTTGAAAGCTGTTGATAAATTGGTTAGGAAATTGGAAGGTAAGGATTTGGATTCATTAAAACAGCGCTATATTGATGAATGTTTTAAACTTGCGGAAGGCTGTGAAGAATTTACTCCTTCTATACAAAAGAAGATAAAGAAAAATAATCTTGTTTTGTATGCGATTAATAAAATAAAGAATAAAGCTAATCCAAACCTTGCTCCGACACCTTACTACAATTGGTTTGATACGGATTACGGTCTTCAAAATCCAATACTCAAAGGAAGTATGTATATTCATCCAAAAGATAAAATTTTGAATCTTACCGGCGAGTTTAATACCCGTGACTTGTTGAGTATAAAAAAAGAAGAGAAAAAATATAATAAATTTCAAATAGAGGATATTTTGTTAAAAAAAGGTGTGCTCCTTGATAGGATGAATGCTTTTTTGCTGCGAAAAGATGCAGATTTTGCAGGAGGGTTTTCTGACAAAGAGTTTTGCAGGATGAAGAAACTCGCCGTTTCTTATGAGGCCTTGAACAGTCTGCAAAAACAAAAAGGAGTTTTTACTAAAGACTTAGAGGCTCTTTGTTTTGCACCAGCTGTTTCGGATAAACAAGGAGATTATATAAATGGGCTGGGGCTTGTTATTGATAATGTTTCCGTGAATACAAAAGACGGCAGGAATATTCCTGCTATAGTTCTGTTTTCTGATTTCGGTAAATCCCATAATATTATGGTATATGATGTATCAAAGCTTAAAAATAAATCTTTTAACTTTCCTCCAAGTTTTAATAAAGAAGAGCTTAATGAATTGAATGAGGGGGCAAAAAATCGAATTTTATCAGAAGAAGATGCTTTGATTTCGGGAATTCAGTTTTCTGTTTTAAATACCAGAGAATCAAAAAACTGGATTGAAAAAAACAATGTAGTAAATGATTCGGCAGTAAATGAGATTGTTGAGAATTCAAAATATTACACCTATATAAACAGCTTTTTTAATAATAAGCCTGAGCTTTATAACAATGCCGGAAAAATTGCCGGCTATGAACTTATGAAACTTCTTGTAAAAAAAGATTGCGCGCCGGTATTTGTGAAAGCTCTCGGGTACAATGGTGTTAAAAAGCCGCCATATCTTATGTACCTCAGATATGGATTTAAGCCGTTTTCGCATAACATAAACAATCTTCCCAAAGATTCCCACGAGCCGGTTTATATGTATCTAAAAGACTTTGGGGATTTGAAAAAACGTCTTTCGGTTTATGAAACCCTGTATCATCGTCCAAAAACCGGAGGCGGCTGAATATAAAGCGGTTTTAATTTTCTCCAGTCAGTTTCTTGTTTTGATAAAGCAAGCTTTGCCAAAATTTCTCCGATAGGATAGCTTTTCTGCTGGTATGAAACTGCCTTATCCGTATGTTGGCTGAATCTTTCGAGCAAGCTGTTGTCAGTAATGAGCTTGCGCCCTTTAACTATTTTATCAGCTTCCTCCAGCTCTATTGCTCCTAAAATTTTACCGTCATAAACATAGGCTTTATTTTTTCTGGCATCCAGCGCAACCAAATCATCACCGCCAAGAATTTTTGATAAAATCTCTAGCGAAGAAACTCCCACAGCCTTAATATCAAGCTGCTGTGCCAAAACTCTTGCAACAGTTACACACGCTCTTATTCCGGTAAAGCTTCCCGGCCCGATATCCGTTGCAACCATATCTAAATCCTTTGGCGTAAGCCCTGTCTCTTTCAGGATTTTTACTATGGTTGAAATCAGATACGCAGAATGGTAATTCTCTCCGTCTGATAAAATTACCTCACTTTTTACAACCTTATCGTTATTTGCCAGAGTTATATATGTTTTATCCAGACATGTGTCAAAAGCCAGTATATTCAATTCTTTAATCCTTCTATAATTTTTTTATTCTTTTCTCCGACAGACGAAAACTCATAAATTCGGCTGTCGTCGTCATCATAAGTTACATTGATTTCAATCCTCTCAAACGGCAGTTCTCCTTGAGAGAACTCCGCCCATTCAACAAAAGTTATTTTTCTGCCTGTAGAATATTCTCGAAGCTCATCCGTAATTGTTTTAATTCCGGCATGTTCAAGCCTGTACAAATCAAAGTGATAAACCGGTATAGACGCGCTGTGGTATTCATTCAGTATAACAAAACTCGGGCTTGTAACTTTTTCTTTAATCCCGAGAGCTTCTGCAACCAGCTTTACAAAAGCAGTTTTTCCGGCCCCGATTTCTCCGAAAAGGTTTACAAAACATCCGTCTTTCTCGACGAGTTTTGCAAACTTATACGCTAAAGCTTTTGTGTCATCTAAAGTTTTGCACTTTTGTCTATACATACCCTGTTCCTTCCGCTTTCCTTGGCTTCATATAAAGCCTTATCCGCTCTTTGGAATAATTCTTCGCCGTTTTCTTCAATTCTAAATTCAGCCAGTCCCATACTTATTGTGACATTTATAGTTTTATTGTCAACATTTATTGGCGAAGCTTCAACCGCTTTTCTCAAACGCTCGCCTACAATTTGAGCTTCATCTATGTGGGTATACGGAAGAAGCACCGCAAACTCTTCTCCGCCGTACCTCGACGGAATATCGGATTCTCTGAGAAGCTCTTTTATAACAGAGGCTGTTTTTCTTAGAACCTCATCTCCGCTTGCATGACCGTATGTGTCATTGACTTTTTTAAAGAAATCAATGTCAATCATCATTGCACAAAGCGGATTTCCCTGACGTTTTGCCTCTGCAATTTCCTGACTGAGCCGTATTTCAAACTGACGTCTGTTATTTAAGTTCGTCAGCGCATCCAATGTGGCGTACTGCAGAACTTTTGAATAAGCGTTTGCCCTGTTGATTGTAATTGAAGCCTGTCTTGTTAATTGTTCCAGATAACTTACATCTCTTTTTGAGAGTTTATCAAGCGTACTTCTTGCAACTATGCAGCCTGTAATTTCGCCTTCAGAAGTAAGAGGGAAAGCGCCAATCTTGTCGTTGTTTGTAAGCAGAGATTCCATATCAGGAGTGATTTGTTTTAAGGTTTCAAACACCCTCTCGTCATTACAGGCCTTTGGCCATACAAGTTTAAATTCATTATCCTGTTTTAAAAATACATATATCAAGTGGTCTGATATAAACCTGTCAAGCATTTCCCCGATAATCGGAACAATGTAGCTTAACTCATATTGAGTTTCAATGATTTTTGCAATATTTTTCATTGAATCATGAAACTCTACGTTGATCTTTGACTGCTCATTTAAAACAATATTCTGGAGCTTCAAAGAAACCTGAGCCGCAAGTATTTTCATCAGATGCAGAAATTCCATATCAATAAGAGTCTCTGTCTCAAATTCAAGCTTGATTATTCCGAAAACTTTTTCACTCTTGATTATCGGCATAAACAGTGATTTTATTTTAATACTGATATCACCTACTATATGAGGAAGCTTGTAAGCCTTTGAATTTATTACAAAATCATTCCCCTCAATGTCCTCAAAAGCCCCGTAAATCTCGGAGTTTATAGTTTCATCCACAATATCCCAGTTGTTTGCGCAGTTGCGCATAGTGTTAGATTCAGGATCATAAACATAAATATCAATGGATTTTGAATTAATATACTGCACCAAAAGTTCTTTTAAGTTTTCGGAAAGCTCTGTTATATCAACCTCTCTTGTTAATACATCAGAAATATTTGATAAAAATTTCAGCTGTTTATTTTCCATTAATATTCATCATCCTCATTAAAATACTCAAACCCAGCGCAGGTTTTGAAATTTTGTAATATAGCTTTGTCAAACTCTTCATCAGGTACGATTTTGCCGTTTACATAAGTGTAACTTATGCTTCCTGCAGGCTCTTCTGTTAGTTTTTCCGCGTAATATTCATCGCTTGTAATAAATTTTCTTGAAACTTCATTCAAAAGGTTAAAAATATATGTTGTTTGCAATTGAGTAGAATCCGGTGATTCTACAATAAGCAAAGCAGCTTTTTCAAGCTCCTTCATTGAATCCTGATATCTGTTAAGAGTTCTAAGCAAAACAGCTAGGTTGTAATGAGCCTCGAACTTCATTGGCTCAAGCTGTATTGCTTTGCAGTAATCAAGCCCTGCTTCTCTGTATTCACCTCTCAAATGATGCGCAATAGCCTTGTTGTAGTAAGCATCATAGTTTTTCTTAATTATCTTTATTGATTTTTGATACGCTTCTATTGCCTCTCCCAAATATTTGTAAGCGAGATATTTTCTTTCAAGCGGAAGATAAAGGGCCTTCTTTCTAAGAGCAACTCCCTTGTTGTAATAAGCAAAGCTCCTGTTTCCTTTTACACTCTTGACGTTACTGTAAACAAAAGGTATCCATAATTTAAGAAGCCTAATTTGTGTTACTGTATCAAATTGCTCAATAGCTTCGTCAAAGAATCCTAAATCTTCAGAATAAACTATCCCGAGATTCATCCTTGCCATAACGAATTTAGGGTTATGTTCAATTGCGTGTTCATAAGCATCAACAGCAGAATAGTAGTCCTCATAAACCGCATATATATTTCCGAGGTTAAACCAGGCTTCATAGTGTTCCGGATAGAGCCTCAAGCCCTCTTTATAATAATCCAAGGTTTTTGCCATATTATCCTGAGAGTACGCCTGATCGCCTTTGTAGATATAATACATCCCCTTGACTTTCATAGCCTGTTTTTCAATCCAGCCCCAGAAAAAGAATGTAAGTAATGCCAGAATGCAAACAAGTATAATGAGCGTAACTTTAGAAAATAATTTTCTTAAAAATCGTTTCATACCTCTAAATTATACCATAAGAGGTAAATATTTGGGGGAAATATTTTAATACTTACAGTATCTGTGGTATAATAAATCTATGTTTACTGGAATTATTGAAGAAGTCGGTAAAATTACAACTGTCACAAGAAATCAAATAAGTGTGGAGTGTTATAAAATTTTAGATGATGTTAACCTCGGGGATAGCGTTGCTGTAAACGGTGTGTGTCTTACGGTTGTGGAATTTTCGGATAAAGGTTTTACTGCGGATGTTTCACCGGAAACTTTTTCGGTAACTGCGCTCAATAATCTTAAACCGGGAGATTATGTAAATCTTGAAAGGGCTATGCCTGCAAATGGACGATTTGGAGGACATATTGTCTCAGGCCATGTTGATGGGATTGGAAAAATTGTTGGTATAAATCCAAATAAAGGGTTTTATGATGTAAAAATTGAGCTTACGAATGAAAATTCAAAATATGTGATAAAAAAGGGCTCTATTACTGTTAACGGAATAAGTTTGACTGTTGCTGACACAGAAAGAAATTTTGTTACAATAGCCGTAATCCCGCATACATTTGAAAATACAAACCTCAAGTGGTTAAAAAGCGGTGCTTTTGTAAATATTGAAGTAGATATTCTGGCGAAATATATTGAAAAATTTTTATCAACGAGTGATAATAGGTCAGGAATAGATATAGATTTTCTACAGAGGAATGGTTTTTATTAAGATGACAGGCACAAATCAATTCAATACAATCGAAGAAGCTTTGGAGGATTTCCGTCAGGGAAAACCAATCATTGTCGCCGATGATGAGGACAGAGAAAACGAAGGCGATTTGATTTGTTCTGCCCAGTTTGTAACACCGGAACTCGTTAATTTTATTACAAAAGAGTGCCGCGGTATTGTCTGCCTTGCAATATCTCAAGAAATTGCAGACAAGCTTGAGCTTCCGCAAATGGTTGCTAAAAATACGGAAAGTATGCAGACTGCGTTTTCTTTAAGCATAGATGCTCATCCTAAATTTGGCGTAACAACGGGCGTTTCAGCTTTTGATAGGGCAAAGACCATTGAAGTTGCAATTGCTCCGGATGCACAGCCTTCAGACCTGCGACGCCCGGGACATTTGTTTCCTTGTGTGGCTAAAAAAGGCGGTGTATTAAAAAGATGCGGTCATACAGAGGCAGTAGTTGATTTAGCAAAACTATGCGGACACAGAGAAGCTGGTATAATGTGCGAAATTATGAAAGATAATGGCGAAATGGCCAGAAGAGATGACTTGCACGAATTCGCGAAAAAACATAATATCAAATTTATAACAGTTGCAGATTTGATAGCTTACCGCTTAAAACGTGAAAAATTTGTTAAACGTGAAGTTGAAGTCTTTTTACCGACCCAGTTCGGAGATTTCAATATCATCGGATATACGGATACTATAACCGGCTGTGAGCATGTGGCGCTCGTTAAGGACGACGGCTCCGATAAAATTCCGCTTGTAAGAGTTCACAGCGAATGTTTGACAGGTGATGTATTCCACAGCCTTAAATGCGACTGCAACTGGCAGCTTCATAACGCCCTGAAAATGATAGATGAGTACGGTAAAGGCGCTTTAATTTATATCCACGATCACGAAGGCCGCGGCATCGGATTGATTAATAAGCTTAAAGCATACAAACTTCAGGAAGAAGGACAAGATACGATTGAGGCAAATGAATCTTTGGGTTTTGCGCCGGATTTGAGAAATTATGGCGTCGGAGCACAGATTATACTTGATTTAGGGTTTAATAATTTCAACCTTATTACTAATAATCCGAAAAAAATCGTTGGATTGAAAGGTTATGGGCTTACAATTCATGATAATATTAATCTAAAATCAGAGGTTAATAAATATAACGAGAGGTATATTAATACCAAGCGTGAAAAAATGCACCACTTAATGTAAAGGAATTTTTATGGCAGATTCAACATACGAAGTAGAATTATTGAACGGCAATATCTCAAAAATATTTGCCGGCGTGTACAATGATTTCAAGGCAAAAGCTGTAAGTGAATACAAATTTGAACTTGAACCGTTGCCGTATGAAGAATTTGTTGACGCCGTAGAAAAAGACTATATGAAATGTATTGTTCTTAAAGAAAACGAAATTCCTACAGCATTTCTGGTTTATACAACCTCAATATCCGAATCAATAGAGTTGAACCTTATACACTGCCTTGGCACAGAAGATGAGATTGCAAAGGTTAAACTATTAATAGAAAAATTTCTTGAACTAACAGAAATAGAGCGCCAGGATAAGGTTGTGTCTTATCCTATGATAGGACATCAGTCAGTATTTACTGCAGATATTGCAAAATACGGATTTAAATTTATAGGGCTTGCGGTTTTGCGCTTTATGATGGGTAATGCCTCTTCTGAAAGGATTCTTGAAAATATGAAGCTTTCAGAAAAACTTGAAGGGTACAAAATCGTAGGGTATTCAGATTTGTACCGCGACGATGCAATAAGGATTATTCATGAATCCTTCCGTGATGAGCAGGATGCTATATATGATACGCGTTTCAAATCCATGGAAGGAACTACCGATATTATTAATAAGGTTGTAGAAAATATCTACGGTGAATTTTTGCCGGAAGTTACGTCCGTTTTATTGTATAATGAAGCTCCTGTTGGATTTGCATTTGCAAATGTGACCGGAGGAAAGATTGCCAATATACCTCTTGTTGCGATTGAAAAAGAGCACAGAGGGCATGGTTTTTCCGAGCACATGCTCAATCGTTCTATCAAAATGATTGTAGATTGGACAAAGCTTGGGAAAAGGGTTTTCAGCGAAGTTAATGTAACAACTGAGACAAATAATTACAAAGCATTAAAAATGTATAGAAGAATAGGCTTTAGAGAAGATTACTGCTATCCTCAGGCATATTTAATACCGCGTAAGAAAAAATAATGATAATAGATGGTTTAAAGTGTTTTACTTTCGAGTAGAATGCGAGAGGAAATTATACGAAAGGAGAAGTATGAGATTTTCAAAAGAAATTTTAACGGCAGTCAGCGTTTTTTGCTTGACATCAGCCGCATTTGCAGGACATCCTGCACCAACTCCAATTCAGGCTTACGCTCATCCGACATTGTTCGGGTCACAAGGGCACTCTCTTGTAACAACTGAAAACGATGTTATTATCGGCGGTAAGATTTGCAAACCATGCCATGCAAAAACTATCGAAAACAAACAAAACGTTGTTGTAGATCGTTTTGCAAAAGACATGCTTAAAGACATGAAGGGCAAAATGGATGCAAGAAGAGCAGATTTATTCAATCCAAAAATGCCGGTATTGCGTTCTGAATTAGCTTACATCCTAGCAGATGGTCTTGAATTAAAAGATGTTAAAGCAAACAGCTACACAGACGTAACAGCTGAATACTGGGCAAAAGATCAGATTGACAGAGCTTTAACAGCTGATGTAATGATTGGTTACCCGGATTCAACATTCAAACCGGATCAACCTGTTACTAAGGCAGAAGTTTTGGCAACATTTGCTAAAATGATGGATGTTTCTGCAGATAAAAATGCAGCTCCGACAGTTGACGGCAAGGCTGTAAAATACGTTCCTAAATGGGCTTACGGTGCAGCAAACGAAGTTATTGCATCCGGCATCTTAAACAAGGCTCCGGATAAAGACAAACTTATCAATGATGAATATTTATCAAAAGAACAAGTTGCTTATATGCTTGGTGCAATGAAATCAGGATTTGTAATCGATACTTCTAACGGCGGTGTAAACTGCGCTACTAAGTATGAACCTATCGCTATCAAGATTAAATTAAGTGAAAGAATCAGCGCAAGAACATCTAATGTTGGTGATACTTTCACAGCTAAAACAACAGAAGACGTAACAATTGCAGGAACTTGCTTCCCTGCAGGTTCTACCGTAAAAGGTGTTGTATCATCTGTTGCAAGACCTGGTGTTAAAAAACCCGGCTATGTAGAAGTTAAGTTTGAAACAATCAAGTACGGTGACAACTGCGCAGAATTTCCTAAGAAATTATCTTGCGCACAAGCAGATGTTTTGAAAAATCCTAATATCATTTCAAGATTATTGGGGGCTCCGTTCTCAATGGCAGGCAGAGTAGTTGGTGTTGCAGGCAGAACAGCATCTTCAGGTGTAGAAGTTGTAGCTAACGGTCTTGAAGAATACGGCGACAACTGGTCTGACGCATTCTGCGACACAGCATCACTTCATCCGCTTAAAGGCTTGAAGAGCGTTGGAAGCAGCTTTATCACTGTTGGTAAAGGTGTTTACAATGTTGTTAAACTTGTTGGCAGCGGCGTATTCGGTGTATGCTATGAATTCGTTGATGAAGTTAAGTACCTCATCGTACCTAACACAACAAACGATTCAAGCTTGAATCCTGATGAAGAATTAACTATTATTTACTAAAAATAGTTAGTTGAGATTTTGAATCATCCCCGATATTACTGAATATTGGGGATGATTTGTTACAAAACTTAATATAAGAATTAAAAAAAGGCAATTTTTTTTCTTTTTGAGACTTTATATATATACAAGATATCTAAAGTCATTACATAATAAAGGAGAAATATATGGCTAGAGTACTAATTTCAATGCCCGAAGAATTTTTAGACAGAATCGATCAAGTAGCAGAAGGCGAAAACAGAACACGTTCAGAATTGATTAGAGAAGCTTTGAGAAGCTATATGTACAAAAGCAGAGTAAAAGCAAATACAATGGCAGGAAAAAATGCCGCAATCTTAGAGGCGCTGCTAGACTAGGCAGGAGTTAGAAAAATTAGCGGAATGGCTTTATGTCATTTGCGCAGGCGGAAATTGGGAAAAGCCGGAAAAGGGAAATAGGATTTATAAAAACGCTCTTTTATGGAGCGTTTTTTTATATGTTTTCAAAAGAATCTATTACAATATCGACAATAGCTGTGCCGTTATGGTTAATGGCTTTTTCGAGCGCAGGAATTAGTTCTTCTTTTGTTTTTACGCTTATTGCAAACAAATCATAAGCTTCGGCTATTTTTGTAAAATCAGGATTAATCATCTCTACCTGATACCTCTGGTTATAAATTTTTTCCTGCAATTCGCGAACCATTCCGAGATAACTGTTGTTCATAATAATAATTTTGATAGGAATATTATGTTCTCTGCAGGTTGCAAGTTCCTGCAGGTTCATCTGGAAGGAGCCGTCTCCGGTAATATTCAAGACAAGGCTTTGCGAATTTGCAATATAGGCTCCGATAGCTGCCGGAAGCCCGAATCCCATTGTGCCTAATCCGCCAGAGGTTATAAATTTGCGCGGCTTATTGAAGTTGAAAAATTGTGCCGTAAGCATTTGATGCTGCCCCACATCTGTTACAACTACAGGCTCATAGTATTTTGTAAAATCTGAAAGCGTTTTGAGAACAAAAGATGAGTGCAGACCATTTGGGCTGCAAACATCCGGCAATGCGTCTTCTTTAAGCGCATCCGTTTCTATAAGCCACTTCCAGTCGGGGGTAAAACTGTCCGAGCTTTTTAGAAATTGCGTCAGGAAGTCTTTTGCATCACCTATTATTTCAAGCTCAAAATCCTCTGAAATATGTTTGATATTGATGTTAACAATTTTTATGTTCTCTGCAAATTCGTTATTTTTGCAGGTTGTTCTGTCTGAAAAGCTTGCGCCGATAGATATTAACAGGTCGCACTGTTTTAGGGCGTCATTTGCCGTGTAGGTTCCGTTTAGGCCTATCATGCCAAGATAAAGATTGTTTTCTGAAGGGTATGCTCCAATCCCTTTAAGCGTTGAAACAACCGGAATTTGAACTTTTGATATAAATTTTTCGATTTCATAGTATGCGTCAATGCTTCCGCCTCCGAGCAGAACGAGCGGTTTGGAGGCATTTCGGATGAGTTGGGTAAGTTTTTTTATATCATTAGAAAAGTCTTTTTCGGTTTCGTGAAGATGTGGAATGGTTTTAGGGTGAACTATATATTCTGATTCAAGAAAGTTTCTTGGAAGTGCTACCACAACAGGGCCTTTGTTGCCGGAATTAGCTTCTCTAAAGGCTTCTGTAATTATGTCTGCAATATTGTCGTTTGGTTTAAGCAGGTAATTTTTTTTGCAGCAGGTTTTTGTCATAGAGATAATATCTACTTTTTGAAAGATTTTTGAATGTTTGCTGCTTCCTGCAACATCTCCTGCAAGAATTACAAGCGGAGTAGAATCAGAGTAAGCGTTTGCAATCCCTGTTATTGTGTTAGTAAATCCCGGACCTGAGGTTACGAGAACTACCCCCGGGGCTCCGTTGATTGCGGCATAACCTTCTGCAGCATGTACAGCAGCCTGTTCGTGGCGCACAAGATAGTGTTTTATCTTGTTTTGTTTAGCAAGTTCGTTATAAATACTCAAAACAGATGCGCCCGGATAACCAAAAACGCTGTCAACACCGAGTTTAACCAGCGTATCAACAAGAACTTTAGCGTTGGATAAATAATCCG
>CALURX010000051.1 GCA_944323265.1 Candidatus Gastranaerophilales bacterium | reverse complement strand
CGGAAACGAAGTTTCCCCGCTAACGCGGAGCCCAAAGCAATCAAAACTTAATATTCTTAGCGCCTCGGGCCTGTGGCGCAGCGGTAGCGCAGAGGACTCATAATCCTTTGGTCGTGGGTTCGAATCCCTCCGGGCCCAAATAAATAAGACTCCATCAGGGGTCTTTTTTATTGAGTGATTCTCACGCAAAAATCAGAGATTTTTTGGTTCTCCCCTCCAAACGCTTATGCTATTTCATTATCGACCACAATAACCTCTCTATTTTAAATATTTATTAAACTTACAAAACATGAATAGAGGAATGTTATATAGTCCGTTATTTATTTCAAAATCCGCAAGTGAAGTTCTTATACTTATTTCGGGTTCAAATTTTTCTCTATACACTTTTAGTGATTTTGCCTGTAGATTAGTTGTTGCCTTTACTTCAATAGGAATAACGTAACCATCGGTTTGGATCACAAAATCAATCTCCGCATTGCCGGATTTACTTATCCAGTACGAAATGCCTATCTCTTCTAATGTTTTCAACTGTTGCAACACATATTGTTCTGCCAATGCTCCGTTAAATTCAGTGAAAATTTTATCACCGTCAATTAAAGTTCTTGTCGGAACTTTACTCAAAGCACAAAGTAAACCAACATCCAAAATAAAAAGTTTAAATGCCTTTGTATCTTCATAAGCCCTAATTGGTAATGCAGGTTTTGTTATTCGATTAATTTTATAAACAAGTCCACAATTTATAAGCCAGGATAAAGCCTCTTCGAATTCATCCGCTCTAGCCCCAGATTTTATTTTTTTATAAACAAACTTTTTGCTTTCTTGTGTTAATTGGTTCGGAATAGATTCCCAAAGCAAATCAATTTTTAATTTACCAGTAGAAGATATGTGTTTTGAAAAATCCTTTGTATATGCATCTAAAATATTTTCCTGAACTTTACGAACTTTTTGGAAATTGTTTGTTTCAACAAATGTACATACTGCTTCCGGCATTCCACCTATGTAATAATATTTTTTTAGCCATTCAATATATTTTTCTTTAAAAACTTTTATATTTGGAGATTTAGGGCTTTTTAATAATTCTATAAAATTACTTTCTCCTATTGCGTCAAGAAATTCCATAAATGATAGAGGATACAAATCAAGAAAATCTACTTTGCCAACAGGAAAAGAAATATTTTCATGAAGAGCAACACCTAATAGACTTCCAGCAGCAACGATATTATATTCTGGGGCATTTTCGTAAAAATATTTAAGAGTTGTTAATGCTTTCGGACATTCTTGAATTTCATCAAGTATTATTAGTGTATTTGTAGTATTAATTTTAGAATGAGTTAACTCTAAACCTTCAATAATTCTTTTTGTATTGAAGTCTAGCGAAAATAAATCACACATGAGCTTGTCGAATTCAAAATTTATATAAATAACCCTTTTGTATTCTGTTTTTCCAAACTCTTTCATCAGCCAAGTTTTTCCGACTTGACGTGCACCTCTGATTATCAAAGGTTTTCGATTAGAACCATTTTTCCATTCTATAAGTTTGTTTATAGCATATCGTTTCATATAATTTCTCTCAAAGCATATCTTAACAAAACTTAACATTAAACAAACCATATATTTGGAGGATTGAATGACATTTTTTCGAGGGACTTTTTGTGTTAATATTACATTTAATCAAACGACTTTTGTAATAATTAGCACATTATTTTGAACTACTTTTTATAAAAATACTACCGCGGGTGCTTCATCTCCGATTTGTCTTCAAGTTTCAGGTTGGAAAGGATTACCGCCGTAATCATAAAAACACATCCTGCAATTTCTTTCGGAATCATCGTCTCGCCAAGGATTAGCACGCCTCCAAGTACAGCAAAAACTGATTCTAAACATAATATTAGAGACGCAATCGCCGGCGGAGTATACTTTTGACCATATATCTGTAATGTGTAAGCTATGCCGCAGGTTAAAACGCCTGCAAAAAGCAGCGATACACGGCAAGAAATAATTGATGATATCGTCGGTGTTTCAAATGAGAACATTAAGAATGCCGACAAAAGACCTACTACAAAGAATTGCGCACAACAGGCTTTTACAGCATTTACCCTTTCCGAATAATAGTTAACGACAAGAATGTGGATACCGTAGAATAAGGCGCCTGCTAGCAAAAATAAATCATAAATATCAAATCCGCTTCCTTGCTTGAAGCATAATAGGTACAAGCCGATAACAGCAAGGCAAACGCTTATAACAACAAATCTATTTAATTTTTCACCCTGCAAAACTGCAATAATAGGTACAAAAACAATATACAATGCAGAAATGAAACCGGCTTTACCCGCTCCCACAAACTGCATGCAGTATTGCTGAATGCTCATGGCTATAAATAAAACAATTCCGCAGCCGATACCGGCTCTCGTCAGGTTGATGTGCTGGTATCGTTTCATACGCTTTGTTCTTTTATCCGGTTTGGAAAGCTTTACCCACGCAATAACCGGCAGAAGGCTTAAACCTCCTAAAAAGCTTCTTACCGCATTAAATGTAAATGGACCGATATGCTCCATGCCTTCTCTTTGGGCAACAAAAGAGAGCCCCCAGATTAGAGCTGTAAGAAGAAGCGCTATGTTTGCTAAAATTTTATTTTTCATAATAGATATTATATCTTAAAAAACTCCCTGTCTGGGAGTTTTTATTTTTAGTATTTTTTTGTGACCCACAAAAGATGATATCCAAACTGTGTTTTTACAGGGTCTGAAACCTCGCCGACGCTGCCGTTAAATGCTGCTTCTTCAAAAGGCTTGACCATTTGTCCTCTGCCAAAGCAGCCTAAATCGCCGCCGTTTTTACCTGATGGACACTTAGAATACTCTGCAGCCAGTGATTTGAAATCATCAAAACTCTTGATTTCGCTTTTTAATTTTATTGCGTCCATCTCAGTCGGTACAAGGATATGGTTTGCGCAAACCGTACTAAACTCTTCGGCTGAAGCAGATGCGCATAAGCCTGCCAGTAAAAATAAAGCTCCTAAAACTCTCTTCATAAAATTTATTCCTCCTCACCTGTCATTATTTTAGCCTGTTTCCAGAGTTTATCATATTCCTCATAAGTATAATCCTCAAGAGGTTTTTCTTTAATCTCTTCCATTTTCTTGAATCGTTTGGTGAACTTTTTGTTAGCTCTTAACAAAGCCTGTTCTGCATCAATTTTGTACCATCTGGCAAGGTTTACGGTGGCAAAGAAAATATCGCCCATCTCGTCTTCCATTTTATCTTTATCACCGCTTTTTACCGCTTCTTCAAACTCTTTATACTCTGATTGTATACAGTTTTTCAAACTTTCTACAGAATCCCATTCAAAACCAGCTTTGACAACTTTTTTGCTAATCTTCTGCGCTGACATCAACGCGGATTGTGATTTTGAAATCCCATCAAGTATCGACTTTCTGTATGTCTTTTCCTCTTTTTTGAGCTTATCCCAATTATCAACAATATCCTGCGTTGAATTAACCTTTGTCTCTCCAAAGACGTGAGGATGTCTGTGAATGAGTTTTTTGCTTAACTCTTCTGCAACATCTTCTATGTCAAATTCATTATTATCTTTTGCAATCTGTGCGTGCAAAACTACCTGCAGAAGAACATCACCGAGTTCTTCTCTAAGATTCGCAATATCGCCGTCATCTATAGCATCTACAGCTTCATACGCTTCTTCAAGCATGTTCGGACGCAAAGATTTGTGTGTCTGTTCTCTATCCCAGCTGCAGCCGTTTTCGCTCCTTAATACTGCAATTATATCTACGAGTTTTTCCAGTTTCGGATATTTCATAAGATGATTATACAATAAATAATAGAAAAAGGACGAGAATTTAATATACACTGTTTCATACAAAAAAAAAGCCCCATTGAAGGGGCATAAACTTAGAATTAAGATGTAAGATAATATAAGAGAGTAGTTTGTAAAACTTTAGAGAGATTATTTAACTAACGTAGAGATGAATCTGATAGAATCATCAGCTAATTCTCTAACGAAATCTTTAGCGATTTTAGAAAGCGGTCTGTTGTCGATTTTGTCGAATATAGCATAAATAGGGTCACCGCCGTTGTTGAATCTCATTTGTCTGTCTTGTTTATTTAAGTAATAGAAGTGGAAATCGGCAGGTATTTCTAATGCTCCTGCTGGTTTTTTATTTCTTTCAATTGCATTGTATGTAGCTGTCATAATTTTTACTCTCTCTCTATTTATGTCTTACATATATATAAAGTATTTAACTCTTAAAAAATTGCCTTTTTTGTTGCAAAAGATTAAGAAATGTAAAGATAAGTTTGTTTATTCACAAAAATTGTAATATTTTTTATCTTTTTGAGGTTAGCATTTTATATCCCATAGTAAGAGCACCCATAACACCTGCTGTTATGCCGCCATATTTAAGCGCCTTTTTCCACTGGTGGTTAGATTTTGTTTTTTTAATTATTTCAAAAAGCTTGTCATCTTTGAAAGCTTCTGTTTTAACAAATTTCTTTGTTTCATTATCCCAGCCCAATTTAATCGCATTCTTTGTCTTTGTTATTTCAAAATCCATAATTTTTTGGAGTATTTCCTTTAGAGATTTTTTGCTGTTTTTAAGATTATCTGGCGTTAAAGTTTCTAATGTTGTCTCCAGAGAGATACCTTTGCACTGCTCTTCTATAACATTTTTATTATCTTTTAGGAGTTTTTTATAATCTTCAGTTGTTTTAACCTTATCTATTTTATTAAGGATGTTATTTAATTCTTTGAAAAATTTCTTGTTTTCTTCTGGAGCGTTTTTCTTTAAATTAGCATCAAAAACATTTTTAGCAAAAGTATCCGATACAGCCCCATCTGATGATACAGGATATCTGTTTTTTAAATATCCAACAGTTCCGCCACCAATGGCACCTAAGGTCATCATGCCAAATGTTGATGGACCGTTAGATTGTCTCTGCGGCTGCGGAAAGGCCTGATTCTGATAATTCGGAAAAGCTTCCATATTATACGCGTTTGTCATACAACACTCCAAGGTTTTATCTACACTATATTTATATAAAGTATTTTTCTATTAAAAAATTGCCATATTTCGTAATAATCTGTTACAAAATGAGCCCCTTTTCTTTTTATTTGTCTTTATTGTATAATCACCTTATACTTTTATGAGGAGAACTGGATAATGAAAGTAAGCGTAAAAGTGCCGGCGACTACAGCCAATCTTGGCCCCGGATTTGATTGTCTGGGCTTAGCACTTCCGATATATAACACTATTACAATTGAAGAAACTGTGCTTCCGGGAACCGGTATTGAGATTAATCTTATGTCAGAAGAAGAGGCTATTGATGAAATGGTCTTTGATAATATTCCGAGAGATGAGAATAATATTGTATATAAGGCAGTAGAAATGCTGTATAATTCAATAGGTCAGGAACCTTCGGAGCTGCGGATTAATATTCAATCGCAGATTCCGATTACACGCGGGCTCGGAAGTTCTTCTGCAGTAATTGTCGGCGGGCTGCTTGCAGCGAATAAGCTTTTGGGTTCCCCTGCAGACGAGACAGCTCTTTTGTCTATTGCAACAGAAGTTGAAGGGCATCCGGATAATGTTGCTCCTGCAATTTTAGGCGGGTTTGTTCTGGCATCACAGGATATTGACGGAACAATTGTTTACAGAAAGCTCCCTTGGCCTCAGGAATGGGATATCACTGTTTGTATTCCAGATTTTGAACTTTCTACTAATATTGCCCGCTCTGTTCTTCCGGAAAATGTTCCGATGCAGGATGCTATTTTTAATGCTAAACACCTTGCAATGCTTGTAGAGGCTGTGCATACAAAAGATGAAAAATTGATGAAATTTGCTCTTCATGACAGACTTCATCAGCCGTATAGAGAAAAACTTGTGCCGGGCATGAAAGAGATTATGGAAGCATTTAAGCATGAAGATGGAGTTCTTGGATGCGTTCTTTCCGGGGCAGGGCCTACAATGCTTGTGATTTCGCATAAATATGACCTTGATAAGATTAAATCAACAGTTAAGGATATCTGGGAGGCTCAAAGTATTAAAGTTGATGTGAGAACTCTTAAGGTGGAAGAACAAGGCGCTGTGATTTTGGAATAAGGGGTAAATCAAAAGGGGTAAATAATAAGAGATAAATAAGTAAAAAAAATAATGGGCTGGTTTTGAAACAAAACCAGCCCACTTATTTTTTATCAAACTACTTTTGAATATCTTTTACAGATAAAGCAATTCTGTGTTCTTTCGGTGTGAATTTTTTGATTAATACATCAACTTCAGAGCCTACTTTGAACATGTTGAACGGATTAACGTTCTCTTCAGACATTTCTGAAACAGGAAGAAGAGCTTCTACGCCGGGGAAAATGTTAATGAAAGCACCGAATGTAGTAACTTTGTTAACAGTTCCTTTTACGATTTGGCCTTCTTCAAACTGTCCTTCAATTTGCTGCCAAGGATTTTCACCCATTCTTTTTAGAGATAAAGAAATTCTCTTGAGTTCGTTGTCGATTTTGATAATCTTAACTTCAATTGTATCGCCAAGAGTTAAAACATCAGAAGGGTGCTTAATTCTCTGCCATGAGATTTCAGAAATCGGAAGAAGTCCGTCTATTCCGTTGATATCAACGAATGCGCCGAAGTCTGTGATTCTTACTACGTTACCTGAAACAATCTGGTCTTCTTCAAGAGAAGAAAGAACATTATCAACAACCTGATCTCTTTGTTCTGCAACTGCCTGACGCTGAGAAAGGATAAGTTTATTTTTCTTAGGATCTGCTTCAAGAACTTTAACTTCGATTTTCTGTTCGATAAGTCCGTCAAACGGAGTTCCTGTTCTTAGCTGGGAAGACGGGATAAAGCCTTTGAGGTCGGCAACATCAACCAGCACACCGCCTTTAACTGTTGAAACAACCTTTGCAAGGATTGTATCACCTTGAATTTTTGCATCATTAAGCTGAGCCCATGCCTGAGCGTAAGCGATTCTCTTTAATGATAACTGCATTGGATCATCGTTGTTTTCTTCCTTTAATACATAGAACTCTCTGATATCACCGACTTCTAATTCAGGGGTATCGCTTGAAAGTTCTTTGTTTGGAAGATATGCTTCCATTTTTGCACCTTTTACGCTGACAAGGTATCCGTCTGCTTCTTTTTTAATTACTGTACCTTCTACGATATCTGCTACTGTGTTAGATTTAGCAAAGCTTTCTTCTAACAGCATTTCAAATTCATCGCGAACTTCTGTTGTTGTCATAATTTATATTCCTCCTTTTATTTTTTCTATGACGTTATTTATAATTGATTCCGGGGTGGATGCCCCGGCTGTTATGCCGATTGAATCGGCATTTTGTAACATTTCTTTTTTTAATTCTGAATCATTTTCTATGTGAATAGTTTTTGTATAATCTTTAAGAATTTCTGCAAGGTGTGTGGTATTGGCGCTTTTTCTTGATCCTACAACAATCATCAAGTCGCTTTCCTTGGCAAGCTCTTTGGCTTCTTTCTGGCGCATGGAAGTTGACTGGCAGATTGTATTATAGATTAGCACTTCTTTTGCAATGTTATTCAGATAATTTACAACGAGATTAAGTGTTGAGACCATTTGTGTAGTCTGTACTACAACGCCTACTTTTCTGTGAGATTTAATTTCAGCCTCATAAGGTGCGAGTTCTTCGATTGTGGTTGCAACAACGACTTTATTTGAATAAAGTTCGGCATTCGCTTTTATTGCCATAACTTCCGGGTGGTTTGGTTTGCCCACAATTACGACAAAATAGTCATTTTTGGCAAGCTCAATTGCTCTTTGCTGAACTTTTTTAACGTCCGGACAGGTCAGGTCAACAACTTCAAAACCGGCATTTTTAACCTGTTCAAACACTTCCGGTGTTGCGCCGTGGCTTCTTATAATACAAATACCGTCGCCTTTTGGGGGAATCTCATAAATAGTTTTTATCCCGAGATTCTCAAGTTCATTAATTACATCTGTATTGTGAATAAGTTCACCCAGAATACAGATATTTTTATCGGGATTTTCTTTTTTTAGTTTTATTGCGGTTTCTACGGCTCTTTTTACTCCGTAACAGAACCCTGCAAATTTGGCTAGTTTAATATTTGGATTACTCAAAAATTTGTAATTCGCTTTCTAAAGAACTAGAGGGAATACCTCAGTAATAATATTTAATTATAAAAAAAGGGGTAAGTCAAATAATAATCTATTTAACCCATTTTTTGGGGTGTTATGTTCAAAATTAACCGGGTATATGGTATGATTTTTAGTAAATTAATGGAGAGAATGTATGCAAATATCTAAACGGCTGGTCGTAAAAAAAGAAATTCCGATTGATAATTCAAAGGATTTAATTAATTCCATGGACATTGCTCTTGCGGAATATTATTGCAAAAACAATGATTACGAAAGAGGGCTGGAAATATACCGCGAGGTTATACCTAACATTTATGAACCGTCAGAAAAAATTGCGGTCACTAATCAATACATGAATTACGCGATTATGTACGCAAAAAAGATGACTCTTGATAAAAAATATATTGAATCTATTGAAATCTACCGCGATATTATGAAGTTTTCCGGCTTCCCGATTAATATATACAAAAACATCGGTCTTTGTATGAAAGCTATCGGAAATGCGGATCTAGCAATCAAATTTCTTAAAAGGTTTGAGGAGATTTCTCCTGATAAGGAAGATGTTTATGTATATCTTGCTGATTTGACTTACACTGATATTAAGGATAACAAAAAGGCAATTGAGTACTATGAAAAAGCGCTGGAGAAGAATAAAAATAATTTCTCTATTTATAACATGCTCGGACATTTGTATTCTACCTGTTATCAGGATAAGTTTAAAGACAAACAAATTGAATATCTTACAAAAGCATTTGAACTTGCGCCTAACAACAGAATTGTTGTTAAGAATCTGGCTTATGTTTACGGAAAGTTTGATGAGATACAAAAGGCTGATGAATTTTATCAGAAACTTATGTATCTTAATCCGACACATTCCGACCTGCACGCTTACGGTGCTTACCTTGTAAGACATAAACGATTTGCCGAAGGTTTCAAATTCCTCCAGCACAGGTTCCAGAAAGAAGATTTGAAGAATGTTTCATTCCCTGCAATATTCACAAATAAAAAGAAAAGATGGAATATTAAGGTAGATATTAAAAATAAACATATACTTGTTCATTTTGAACAGGGCTTTGGTGATTCAATAATGTTTGTAAGATTTCTTGATGAGTTAAAGAAGCTCTGTGCAAAGGTTTCTCTTGTTGTTCAGAAGCCTTTGATATCACTCTTTGAGGATTCAAAACTCGGGGTTGATATTTATTCCGAGGATCAGATTCCTCAGATAAACTATGATTATTATCTCCCGATGATGGATTTGCCGATTGTATGCGAGACAAAACCTGATACGATTCCTAAGGCTCAGGGATATTTAAAAGTTCCGAAAGCTAAAGTTACAGCTTACGGTAAAAGATACATTAATAACAATGAAAAATTAAAAATCGGCATAGCATTTGAAGGTACACTTGCGAGCAAGGAAACCGACAGAGATATTCCGCTGGAATACTTGTATCCGCTTATGCGTCTTCCGGATGTTGAGGTTTACAGTTTTCAGGTTGATGATTTGAGCCGTCAGATGGATAGAGTTCCAGAAGACGCACAGCTTATACGGCTTGGAAGAACATTTAAAAACTGGGAAGACACAGCTTGTGCAATGAAAAACATGGACTTGATGGTTACAACAGATAACGGTGTTATGAACCTTGCAGGCGCCTTGGGCGTTAAAACTTTCGGGCTGTTTAACAGGATTGTTGAATGGCGCTGGTTCAAGGTAGACGGAAACGATATCGGCTGGTATAAGAGCATTAAGCCCTTCCAGGCCCCGACCGCCGGAGACTGGGATGTTCCCGTAGCTCAGGTTATGGAAGAAGTCGAAAAAATCAGATGTAAAAAAATCGCGGATAAAATTAAGAGTAAATAGTGTTTTAAGTTTATTTTTTCTATCCGATTCCAAATAGAGCTTTCAGCCTGTCCATAAATGAGAGATTGCGCAGAGCATCATATAGAGGAAGTTTTTCTGTCGGCGCGGGAATTTTTGCCCACGCAGGTACAGCTTCCGATTCTATTGCGCCTGTTGTCATACCTTTCATATCAAATGCTTTTTCCAGATATTTGATATCAAATTTTTCCGCTTCTACATTTGTACTCTTTTCGATAGCAGAACCAAATTCTCTGCAGGCTTTTTCCGCCAAATCTTCCACATCTCTTTGGGAGTATTTATTGTCATAAAGTTTATCAATCAGTTTATTAACTTCTTTTTCGTTGTTCTCAAAGAATTGGTGTTTTTGAACATTTTCAGCACCTTTGAGGTGGAATTTTAATGCTGCCTTGAGCTCTGTTTTATTCGGAAGTTCAATTTCAATCATATTTTTGAATCTGCTCAAAGATGCTTTGTCAAGATTGCCGGATTTCGGGTCAACGTTGGTTGTACCGACAATTTTTATATTTTTTAAGTTTGCAATATCATCCAGACCGTTCAAAAATGCCGTTCTGTTTTCTGCAAGATGCAGGTTATTTGCACCGCATTTTTCTCTCGGAACAAGAAGAGCATCGATTTCGTTAAATGCTACCAGATATTTTTTATCCGGATTCTTGGAAGCGGTATTTTTCAATTGCTTAAATACATTTTGAATTTCTACAGATGTCTGTCCGATATAAGGCGAGGATACATCTGCAAATTGAACTTCCGTGTACTCTGCACCCAGCTCTTTTGCAAGCATCTTGGCGCTAAAAGTTTTACCGGTGCCTGATGGACCGTACATAAGAAGGCACTGTTCCTGTTTTTTAATTCCGGAAGCTTTTAGTGCTTTATCCGAAAGCCCGATTTGTTCTTTCATTGATTTTATAAAATCCCTGACTTTAGGATTAACACAGTCATCTGTCAGGCTCGGGAAATTGACTTCCTTAGCTATATCTTTCCAGGCGAGTTTGTTATTCTTTCCGGCGCCGCCTCCGCCGCGTTTTAGATTAATAATAGTTCCTAAAGCCATAATCCCAAAAGCAACGGCTAAGCCTACCTGAGCTACAATACCTGTTTTATACCAGCGCTCTTTTGATTTTTCTTTTTTTGCAGCTTTGCTCTGTTCCTGAACCTGTGCAAGAAAAATGTCGTCCATTGTATCAGCCGGCATCGGAGGGGTATATCGATTGTTATAGCTTATCGGATAAGCTTCTGCTTTAAAATTCGGAATATTATTAACCTGAGTTACCATACACTTTGTCCTTCTATTATATATAAAACAAGTCTTGCATAAAAATTGCTTTTTTGTAACAATTTGTTAGATTTGCGCAGGGCTTATGTTTAAATCCGCAAGGAGTTTGGAGAAATCTTTATCGCTGAAATTCAGCTCATGCTGTTTGTTCTTAATTGTTCTCACAATGTCTTTTACATCAACCTGAACACCTTCATCCTTTATGCTTGAGGCTGCTGCATCATAAATTGAATCAAGCGTTCTAAACGAAGTATTGTGTTCTTCTCTTGCCAGAAACTCTGCAATAGTTTTTAATTCATTACTATCTGTCTTAAGCTTGTCGCTCACAAGAGAACTGTCTTTGTAATGGTGTTTAACTGAATTAACAATCTGTTCTTTTGTCGGCAGCCCAACCAGAACTTTTTCGCTGAATCTGTCTAGCATAGGTTTATCAAGGGCCTTGCCGCCTATAACAGTTCCTTTTTCAATATTTATCGGCAAATTTGTAGCGCCGATTGTTATAATGTTGTCACGCTTTCCGAGTTTTTCCGTAAAACACTTCTTAAATTCATTAAGCATATCATTTGAATGCTTAGCGCTTAAGCTGTTATCAACCATCATTACAGAATCAATTTCATCAATGAAAACAAAGAATCGTTTATCAGGATTCTTATCAGCTTCTTTACAAATCATATCAACAGCCTTGTTAAGGTTTCTTTCGCTGACGCTTTGATATTCAGAACCTAAGCTTGTTACATCAAGAGAGGCAAATTTGGAGTCCGGAAACTCTTTTGCCATAGCTTTTGCAAAAGTTGTCTTACCTGTTCCGGGAGGGCCGTATAATAATACGGATTTAATAGGTTTTCCGCCTCTTTCTTTTAAAGCCGTCGGATTATCCACGCTGTTTTTAAATTTTGATAAGAAGTCGTTTAATTCTCTTGGTAAAGCTAACTCCTCTACCTTTGCAGATTTTGTTAAATCCGACCAGATTTCTTTGAGTTCGCTTTTTTTCTTGCCCATGCCCTGACTCTGTTTTGCCATAAAGTAAATACTTGCTATAATCGCAAGCATTGCTCCGGCCTGTAAACCGTACATCAAATTCTGCTTACGTTTTGCAGCCTTTTGTTCTTTTTCCTGCTGCTTTATAAACGTATCAACTTCCTGTTGATGATTCGGCATAGCAGAAACCGCCTTAAAATTTACACTTGGTTTTGTTGTCACCACAGGATAATTTACTACACTTCTGATTTCAGTCATACGAACTCCTGACACTTCTACTTTTAACATGTATAAAACAAAATGTTACAATTAATTGCCTAAATGTAAAGAATTGTAAAAATTTACTCCAAAACCCTAAAGTTTTGCCTAAAATTGCCGATATACATGTCAAAGGGACTAAATAAAGGAAAGACAGAAAATGGGATTAGCCTGTTCACAGATTAGATTACTAACATTAACGCAGCGCAAAGCCGACTGCGAATATGGCATCTCTATTGACTCCATGAGAAAGATGGCGTTAACGAGAGAACAAACCCAGCTGTCTCAAGAATACTACAGCAAACTGCAGTCAAAACAGATTTCTTATTACGCTAATGGTCAATATAATAAAATAAGTTATGAATATTTGATGGGATATGGCTCAAACTATAT
Organism: Candidatus Gastranaerophilales bacterium; assembly: GCA_944323265.1. Classification (GTDB taxonomy): domain Bacteria; phylum Cyanobacteriota; class Vampirovibrionia; order Gastranaerophilales; family Gastranaerophilaceae; genus CAG-196. Next base: position 1,873 of record CALURX010000051.1, on the reverse strand, counting down.
GGCAGTAACGAGCGGAACTAAACCGTTGAAGAGTGATAACAATGTTGTTTTATCTGACTATAAAGGTCAGGTAATCTTGAGCGAAACTTATGCAAATGCAATAACATCCGTTCTGGGATCTTCTGCTATGGATAACCACGGAAGGGGCGGTACCTTCTCCACTGATGAAATTCCTGCAATGTTAGCAAGCTTCATTCCTGGATTTACGGAAGAGCAATTTAAGACTGTTATTGACGGAGAGAATGTAAGTTCAAGCTACGATACAGAAAATGTTAACACTATGACCGGAGAATCTACAGGAAACTCTACAACTGTTGATAACTCACAAAGTTTGACAAATAATATCCAGAATCTCGTGGATTTTTACTATCCGATATTTGCTGCAGCTGCTGCAAACGGATGGACAACCGAGTATAATCAGGAGATGGCCGCAAATGATGATTACATAAGCGATGCTATTGTCAGCGGTACTTTCCAGCTTGAACAAGTTGACAGTGATGGAAGTTATGACCCGAACACATCTCTTACTTACTTTACTACTAACGGTTTTGTTCAGTCTCGTACAGACTCGGATGTTAGAGAAGAAATCACTGCCTGGTATAATGCAGAAAAAGAACGTATAAGCGAGAAAGAAAATTATCTTGATCTTGAAATGAGTGACCTTTCTACTGAGCTAGAAGCTATCAATACAGAGATTCAGTCAATACAGTCATACGTAGATGATGCGATAACTTCTGTATTTGATTGGGGCTCCTCATAGGGGGGGGTAAATATATTTTGAGCTGGCTGGTGAGAGCTACAAGTCTGGTGAATTTTAGTGAAGAGTGAGGGGTACTTTTATAGAATCATTCTCGCTTACAATTTTATGTCATCCTGAAAGCGTAGAAAATCGCTTATTGCTAAATGGCTTGGAATAAATTATTATCCACACGATTTTCAAGCTGTTCAGGATCTTATCAGTGGCGAGTTATACTTCTCTTTTGCGGGATTCTTTTACAGGCTCTTAGCGAAACAACAACAGGCCTCGGGGGTAAATGAATTTGGTTGATAGGTCAGCCCTGCAGGCTTAGCGCGTAGGGGGTAAATGAATTTGGTTGATAGGTCAGCCCTGCAGGCTTAGCGCGTAGGGGGTAAATGAATTTGGTCGGTAGGTCAGCCCTGCAGGCTTAGCGCGTAGGGGGTAAATGAATTTGGTCGGTAGGTCAGCCCTGCAAGTTTAACCTAGAAAAAAAGACTTGCCTCGCGGCAAGTCTTTTTTCTAGTCTTTTTTCACCGTACTTTTGATGTGTAATTCTCTCATTTGCTGGAGAGAAGCTTCGCCCGGCGCGTCGCTCATTAAGTCCTTTGCACTTGCGTTTTTCGGGAAAGCTATAACATCGCGGATTGAATCTGTTCTGCACAACAGTGCAACCAGTCTGTCAAGCCCGATTGCAAGCCCGGCATGCGGAGGCGTACCGTATTGAAGAGCGTTAACCATAAATCCGAATTTCTCTGCAGCCTCTTCTTCAGTAAGTCCCAGAGCTTTAAAGATTTTCTTCTGAACTTCGCTGGAGTGGATTCTTACACTTCCGCCGCCAAGCTCTGTTCCGTTGTATACGATATCGTAAGCAATAGACTTAACATTACCCAAATCACCGCTGTCTAATTTATCTAAATCTTCTAAGTTAGGAGAAGTGAACGGATGGTGCATAGCCATATATCTTCCTTCTTCATCAGACCATTCAAACATCGGGAAGTCTACAATCCAGAGAAGATTGTGCTTGCTCTCATCAATGAGGTTCAATGATTTTCCGAAGTGTAATCTCAATCTGCCCATAATATCGTAAACAAGTTTCGGCTTATCAGCAACAAAGAAGATTATATCACCGGCTTC
>CALURX010000050.1 GCA_944323265.1 Candidatus Gastranaerophilales bacterium | reverse complement strand
CGTTTTCTCATCAAACTATTCCTCTCTTTTCATCTCTTCTATTTTGCTCTAATGTAACACAATACATATTGTGTTACTTTAATATTTTATATTAGCATATAACTCAATATTTGTACAACAAGTAATACATTTATTAATTTTGTTCATTTTCTCTTCTTTTTGGCAAAAAAAGAAGAGAAAACGGAACCAAAAGAGAAGAAAAAAGCTGCTGCTTTCTACATTTTCGCTATCGCTCAAATGTGGTTTGTTATTGGGCTTTGCCCAATCTTAGACGCACGCTATGGTTCGCTTCGCTCACACGCGTGCGGGGGTAAATATACTTTATTTGAGGAGTGACAATTCCATCCAAAAAGCGCCAAGCCTGTAAGTCTTATCCCGACAGGGAAAGAATGGCTACGTGCGTAGCACATGTAACTCAATATGTATTGTGTTACATATAATAAAATTTTCTTTATTTATCTTTATTACCCGATTAGGCTATTCATAACGAGATTTTTCTAATATAATAAAAGGAATAAAGAAGGGGATTATATGAATAAAAATACTTGGAAAAAAATCGGGATTACAGCAGGAAGTCTTGCAATCTGGGCTTACATTGTATTTCTGGCATCACCTCTTGTCTTGAATCCTATTATTAACGGATATTCGGATGATATAGTAAATGAAATCCATAAAGCAACAGGACTTAATGCCAAGCTCGGCAACGTTAAACTTGTTACAACTCCAAAACTCACAGCCGGCTTGAAGGTAGACAAGTTTGAACTACTCACACCTGATAATGAACACGTGGGCTCTGCCGATGATTTTCAGGTAAAAATGTCTCTGATACCCCTTCTTGCAAGAAGAATCGAAGTTGACCTTGTTAAACTTAAAAATGCGGACATTACGCTAAAGATTAACAAGGACGGAAGCTTTGAGGCTTTGAATTATCTTCCGCAAAATGAGGAGAAACAAGAAGAACCATCTTCCGAAGCAGAGGGTTTTAATCTGCCTTTAGGGTTAAAACTTTCAAACCATATGCCTGACATTAAGGTTGAAAATTACTCATTAACCATAACCGATGGTGTAGATAAGTATATTGCAAGCGGAAGCCAAACAGAGATTACGGATTTTATACTCAACAAGAGCGTAAAAGTTAAATCTTCGGGTAAAGCCGTTTTCAAAGACAGAGAGCAGTTTAATTATAACCTCAAAGTTTTGAACAAGATTATGCCGGATATTGACATAAACGAAGTTCTTGAAAACCCCTCTCAGCCAGAAGATAAGGAGAAAAAAGACGCTCAGCCGATTGATATTATGGAGATTTTGAGCGGAATATACTACAATAATTTAACTGCAAACGCCAGTGCGGATTTAACAATTGAGCGCGAAAACATTAACGGAAAAGCTGAGCTTTCTAATGTTTCTATACTTAATCTTCCGCCGAGCGATGCTAAGTTAATTTTTAAAGGTAAATGTATTGATGTTGTCTCAAATATTTATACTGCAAAAAATGAGGTTTCTAAAATCGACGGCGTCATAAAAACCGGAGATAAGCCTTCTATTGATTTGAACTTTAAATCAAAAGCCGAGATTGCAAATATTTTAAGAATAATAAAAGAAGTGGCGCTTATATTTAATATAAAAGATTTGCAGACATTGAGCGCAGAAGGCAGCATTGACGCCAATTTTAATGTTAAATCAGACCTCAAATCAATTAAGTCTAACGGTTATTTAAAAATTCCGGACGCTAATATATACTATAGCGCTTATAAAATCGGGGTTGATAATATTAATGCGGATGTTGCACTTAATAACAATAATATAAATATTAACAATATAGGATTTTCAGTTTTTAACCAGCCTCTGAAATTTACAGGTACAATCAAGGAGACTGCGGAATGCGACCTTCATCTTACTGCAGATAAGCTGAACCTCAAAGGGCTTCTGGTTGCACTGGGGCAGGCAAGCCTTATGAAAGACAATAAGGTTAACTCGGGGCTTGTTTCAATGAACGTTGATGTTACAGGCAGGCTCGACAAGATTAATCCGCTTGTAAAAATCAGCCTCGACAACATTGATATTAAAAATACGCCCTCAAATACAACTCTTAAGCTTCCGAAAACAACTGTTAATATCTCTGGAACAACTTTTTCAGGCGAGGCTTTGAGTGAAAACGTAAAAGTTATAAATCCGGCAGTTTCAGTATCTGTGCCGAAACTTTTGGCAAACATAAAAGATACGGAAATTGAGATTGCAAACACACCTGTCGCGGTTGAAAAGATTAACTTCAATGTTTCGGGTAAAATTACCGATTATCTGAAACCGCTTGTTGGTCTCAACTTTGTCACAACAGGCGATATAAAATCAGCGCTTAGCGGAAATATTAATACTCAAAAACAAACACTTAATTTAAATTACGCAACAACTGACGCTTCTACAATAATTATTCCGATGTTTGACCAGTCACAGATGAACTTTAGCGGAAACATCGCAATTACAGGCAGCATGATGAATCCGATACTCAACGGAAGTATAAATATTCCGCTTCTTAATATACCTGAGATACCTGTTACCATGACAAATACAGACATCAAACTTGCAGGTCATATTCTTAGAGGGAGCGCAACTTCAGAGAAGTTTGCATCAGGCGGAATTGCTGCTGAAAATTTAACAGGAGATTTTGCCCTGCAAGGAGAAAACTTCTATCTTAAAAATCTTGCGGGCACATCTTTTGATGGGAAAATTAACGGAAATATAATATACAATATTTCAAACGCAAAAACAAAAATCAGTCTGAAAGCTGAAGGCATGGACGCTCAAAAAGCCGTTCTTGGAGCTGTAGGGATAAAAAATGCAATATCAGGAACGCTCGGTTTCGATACTAAACTTGCGCTCACTGTTGCGGATTATAATGATATGATGAAATCTCTGACCGGAGATTTGACTTTTAATATCCAAAAAGGTGCGTTCGGTTCAATCGGGCGTCTTGAAAACTTCCTAAACGCAGGAAATATTATCGGGAATTCGCTTCTTAAAACAACAACAGCCACAATAAGCAACACAACAGGACTTGCTGACACTGCAAAATTTGATTATTTGGATGGAAAACTGAACTTTAAGGACGGCTGGGCAAATATAAGTCCGATAAAGAGTTCAGGCTCAAGCCTCGCTTATTATATAACAGGAAAATACAACCTTCTTAACGGCACAACAAATATAAAAATTCTCGGCCGTCTTGATGGGGTTATCGTAGCAAAACTCGGGCCAATCGGTGAGCTTTCTGCAGATAAGCTTCTCGGATATATTCCGAAATTCGGTTCGCTCACTGCTAATATAGTAAACGCGCTTACGGAAGATCCGAATGGTGAAAATATTAACGCAATTCCTGCGCTTACTAACGGAAGCACAACTTATAAGGACTTTAAAGTTATATTCAACGGCGGACTTGAAAGTACAAGTTCTGTAAAATCTTTCAAATGGCTTACGGATGTTGACACAAGCGCAATCGAGACAAAAAGCGTAAAAGAAACTCTTGAGGATATCAAAACTTCTGTTAACGAAGATTTTTCAAACACGGTTAAAAGTGTTTCAGAAGCTGTTACAAACTCAAAAGAAGAGTGGAATGAAACAAAAGAACAGCTCAAAAACAGTGCAAATGAGATTCTGAACCTGTTCAAAAACAAACCGGCAGAAACACCTGCAGAGTAAAAACAATCAAAGCTGTTTCATCAATTCTTGAATAATAATCCAGTCGTCCGGCTCGTCGATTTCATAAGCCGTATATGCAGGAAGTTCGTAAAAACCTATTTTTCCGGATAATCTGCACCTGTCACGCAGGATGTTAGAGACGGAGTTAATATAACAGGCGCCGTTTTCTGCAATCAAACCTTCAAAATCCTGTCTGCGCGGGCGGTTTCTGTAATCGTAGTTTACCGGCTTAACTCCGTATTCTCCAAACTTCCAGTGGAATTGTTTTTCTAAAACACCTGTGAACATCGAATCAACTTCTGTTTCTAAAAACTTTTTGTACATACCTTCTATATGCTCGGATTTGAGCATAGGAGAAGTAGCTTGAATCAAAAAGAAATTATCATTCTTATCCAAACCTGTTTTTTCAATATATTCAAGCATGACACTTTCGGTTGAAGAAGTATCTTGAGCGTTTTCAGGATTCCTGTCATAAACCTCGACTTTCGGAAGATTAAAAGAAAGAACAGTATTTTTTATCTCCGCGCAGTCCGTTGCAACTATAACCTTATCGATACATTCCGCATCGTTTGCAGATTTTGTAGTCCAGTATATGAGCGGCTTTCCGTTAAGCTCTTTAATATTTTTAAGAGGAATTGATTTACTCCCCCCTCTTGCCGGAATGAAGGCTATGTTCATTTTTCTCCTCCAAAACTTTTATCATATCGTACATCACCTGATTGTAAGGTGTTGGTATATTAAATTCTTTTCCTAATCTTATAACTTCGCCTGCAAAAATATCAACTTCTGTTTTTCTGCCGGCAAGAATATCCTGGTGCATAGAGGTTTTTCCCTCATCACACATTCTTGCAAGAGCTTTCAGGGCATCAGATTCCAGATTTTCGAGGTTTTTTACCCCTTTTTTATCCGCAATTGCACGAACTTCAGATATAACTTTTTTTGCAAAATCAATAAATGCAGAATTTTTCTTCAAATCTCCGAATGTCATGTTTAATATTGCGGAAGCCTGATTTGAAAACACGTTCATTGTGAACTTGAGCCACAGAGAGTAGTTCATATCATCAGGCGCCGTATAATCAACCCCCGCGTCTTTAAGAATTTTTATAACATCAGAATCATTCTCGACAACTATTTCGCCCACGCCGTCCTGAGTTACAAGGTTACCTTCCCTTACTGCGCTGTGCCCGATAAAATAAGATTTTAAAACCTTAGCTTCCGGATACGCATTGGCTATAATCTCTTCTGATGAAACTCCGTTCAATAAAGATATTATTATCGTATCTTTTCTTACAAAGTTTTTAATACTCTCAATTGCGCTTGCTAAGCCGGATGACTTGGTTGATATTATTATCAAATCAGGTTCAAAATCATCAGACGGCAGAATGTATTCAAAATTCTGCTCCACTCCGTTAAGAGTCGGCTTATTTTTCTTATACCTTGCAAGCCTTTCTTCATCAACAAGAACCCGAAGCTCGCATTTATCCCGAAACTTAACCGCAAAAGTAAGCCCAACTGCCCCCAAACCGCAAATAATAACCTTATTCATACACCCGCTCACTTATTCAACTCATACAAGAATCTCAGACCTTCCAGCGTGAGATAAGGATTCACAAAATCAAACTGTCTTGTCATATACTTGGAAATCAAAGAACTGTATCCGCCTGTTGCAATGATTACGGCTTTTTCTCCGAGCTCTTCTTCGCACTGTGATATCAAACCCTCAATTGCGCAGGCAGAACCCCGAATCACACCTGACAAAATCGCATCAGCCGTGTTATCTCCGATTGCTCTATCCACAGTATCAGCCTCAATTTTAGGCAGCTTTGACGTACTCTTATTCAGCGCACGAAACTGCAGGTTAAGCCCCGGCATTATAACACCGCCTAAAAAATCTCCGTTTTTATCTATAATATCAAACGTTGTTGCTGTTCCCAAATCAACAATAATAGCCGGTTTTGAATACAGAACATAAGCTCCGCAGGCGTTTGCTATCCTATCTGCTCCGGCCTCTTTCGGATTCTTTAATTTTAATTTTATCCCGAGATTCAATTTGTTTGTAAGAAGAATTGAATTGAGGTGAAAAACATTATCGAGAGCGTGTTTTAAAACTCTGCTGAGTTCATCCACAACAGATGCTATAATACATGCTTTTATATCGTATTTTTTAAACAAAGTATGAAGCAATATCTCATATTCTTCCTGCGGTAATTCCTTATCAGAAGCCAGCCTGAAAGTGTCTAAAATACTTTCATTATCAAAAACGCCGAGTGTTATATTTGTATTCCCTATATCAACCGCAAGAAGCATTAAAATTCATCTCCGTAATTGCTGAGTGCAGAGCTGATAATCTGCGCCATTTCTTCTCTGTATGGTTTTGGATTAATTATCTCGCAGTCAGTATCATATCTTAAAAGTCTGGAAAATAAAATATCTTTATTCTCGCCGCGGTTTGAAACTTTAATTGTATGCCCATCGAACGGCTGGAGAAGCTGCTCGTTTTCCCTCAATGAATATCTCTGTGCAAGCTCGCCTCTCAATACATAAATAACAGAAGGCTCATTATAATTTCCGACAAATTTCTGGCTCAAAATTTCAAGCCCTGAAACACGTTCAGTATCTATTGTGCGGTCTTTGTTTTTATAAAAAACATTAAAGAAGCTTTTGCCCTGATTTTCTGTCATTTTTATCGGAACACAAACATACTCGCTGCCGTTTTTGAGCATCAGTTTAATTTTGCGTCTTTCTGATACGGCATTTTCAAACATTTCCACAGTAAGTTTGTAAGAGCTTTTTTCAACCCTTGTGATACGTTTATTAGAAAATCGATTAATCTTTTCAAGCAAAGAGTCAAACAGTTTATTGTACTTGCTTGACATATCACGCCTTACGATATTTTGCAGAACATCCAGCAAATCTATATCAACAGGCGTTAAATCCAGACCAAAAGGAAGATTTGTTACAAAATATTTGTTATGTATTTTAGGAATCTCAATTCCGCAATATCTGCAGGTGTTTATGTATTTGCTGATAACGCTGTTATTGAAAACAGGTTCAGGTTCGTTTTTGTTAAGCTTTTCTATAAGCTCCTGCATGGTAAAGTTACCCTGCAAAAGCACCTGCAGGGTTTTAAGCACCTGCATTGATGAAAGATTTTTCTTTGATGACAATTTAGCCATTATAATTCTTCCTCATTTCCCTAAGCTTTTCAATTACCTTTTCCCTGAATTCCTGAGGTTCAAGAACAGTGCAAGATGCGCCGAAAGATAAAACTCTCTGGCATGCTATAAATTCGTTATGATAATTACCCTCAATTACGTACACATCATCGCGAGTTTCTATTATACTCTCATTTTTTTCAAGTTTATTAACCCCAAAATTCTTTAAAAAGAATCTTACTTGAAAAGTCTTGATATCAATAAGATTTCCGCCAAGAACTCTGGATAAAATAGATTTTACGCGGCGAAGATTTAATGAGACTGATTCCTTTTTGTTAACATCATATCCTCGCAGATAGATTTTATCATTATTAAATACAAGCTCCTGAGCAACAATTTCTTTTTGCGAATCCTCCTTTGCGGAAGGTTTATGATAAATCAGTGTTAATATTTTATTTTCGCGGCAGTCATTCAAAAGCTCCTTAAGTTCGCGAACTTTAAATTCCTTGAGAGCAGAAACACCATACAGCGCCTCTTTTATCTCATTATCAAAAATATATTCCGCAAGATTGTTGAACAAATTATCGTATTCAATAAGCGTTTCAATACTGACATTGTCCTTAATCTTTTTATAAACTTTTTTTAGGAGTGCAATTTCTTCTTTTGTAATATTAAGCGAAAACGGATGTTTTGTCAGAACGTATTTAAAACCTGTTTTGGCATTAGCTTTGGTAATATCACATCCCATTGTCCTTAAGGTATTCAAATCAATCCTTATGATATCATCGGAATGATCAGGTTCCATAATCTTTAAATCAACAAAAGTTTGTTTGATTTCACTAAAAGTTCTCGGCGCTCTCATCAAAAGCCCTAAAAGAACTAACGCGCGGACACCGGTAAGCGAAATTTGATTTAAGTCTGTATTTTCGTCAAATTTAAACACTCTTAACCCTCTATCATTAATTATTTACCAAATTCAGTAAATATTCAATCACATCTTCACAATATCTTCTGTTAACCGCGCTAAAAGGCAGGACATCTCCGCCAAACTGCTTCTTTACATTTGATATTACACCGGAAATCTTGCTTCCTGAAATATAATCTATCTTTGTTACGACAGTAAAAATCGGAAGGTTATAAGCCTCAACCCACTCCCTCATCTGGAAGTCATTCTTCTGAATATCATGCCTTGCGTCAATAAACTGAATAAGTGATTTGATTTGTTTTCTGTTAAGCAAATACTCTTCCAAATACTTTTGCCACCGCGCCTGAGCTTCTCTGGAGACCTTGGCGTAACCGTAACCGGGCAGGTCGGCTATCATAAATTTGTCCGAGAAATTAAAAAAATTAATCAGTCTGGTTTTACCGGGAGTATTAGAAGTCTTTGCAATCTTTTTGTTATTTGCAAGCGCGTTAATAAACGAAGATTTTCCTACATTCGAGCGCCCCAGAAGCGGAAACTCCGCAAACGGAAAATCTGGACACTGGGAAAGTTTTTCAGCACTTATTATAAAATTTGCATTAAGCTGTTTCATCCTGTTTCACCTCTGCCTCTTTTTTCTTCTGCGCACGATGCTGAACCAGAGACAGAAGATTATAAACCTTTTCATTATTAACAACAGTAAGCTGGGTTTTATTCTTCATCAAACTTACGTCAATCGAAGGTTTGTGTTCAAATATATTCCCTGTCTGCACACTGACAATCTGAATAAAATTATCTCTTAGGATGCTGAGGGGTTCTTTCAAAAATATTTCAAATGTTTTGAATATATTCATAAATCAAATTCTGCTTCATTTATTAACACAGATATTGTATAATAGTTGTGAGGAAAAGTAAAGAATCGGAAGGGGGAAAGTGAATTGATAAGCAGTTGAGAAGTTTAGGAGAAGTTTTAATGGGTTGAAGAGTGGAAAGGTTGAACAGTTGAAAAGTTGAAAAGAAGTTAAAACTCTATTCACTATTCACTCTTGTTCACTCAATACGCACCCTTCACACCTCACGCCTCACCCTTCACGCTTATTTCACTTGCTCACTAAAACGCACGCTTCACCCTTCACCAATAAAAAACCATGAACACAAGAGACAAAAATTTTATAGATGAATTTAAAAACTATTTGAGTGTGGAAAAGAATTTTTCCGAGCACACACTCAAAGCCTACTGCTCCGATATAGTCAGCTATATTCTCTGGCTCGAAAATATCGACCTGCTTCAGGTTGATTTTAACAAACTCAGAGAATACCTTCATTTTATACAGAGATTTGATTATAAAAAAACAACAATTGCGCGCAAAACCGCCTCCATAAGAACATTTTACAAATTTCTATTCAGAGAAAGGTACATCGACACAAACCCTGCCCAGTCTCTTTCCGCACCCAAAAGACCAAAATCTCTGCCTAAATTTCTTACGCCGGAGGAGGTCGAAAAAATTCTCAATAACGTAAAAATTGACACACCCGCAGGGTTTAGAAACAGAGTTATACTTGAACTTCTCTGGGCTACAGGCATGCGTGTTTCAGAGCTTAGCAACCTGAACTTCGGGGATTTAAACATTGAAGAAAACGAAATAAAAGTTTTTGGAAAAGGTGCCAAAGAAAGGATTGTACTAATATCTGACAGGGCAAAAGATTACTTAATCCAATACATAAATTCCGCAAGAAAACTTCTTGCACCCGGATATGATATCTCAGAGATTAACGACAATACTCCGCTTTTTATAAACAACACCGGATACAGGCTCCAGAACAAAACAATACGAAAAGTCATAAACGATACTGTCGAAAAAATAGAGCTTCCCAAAAAAGTAACACCACACGTATTCCGCCACAGCTTTGCAACAAAGCTTATAGAAAACGGCGCGGACTTGAGAGTTGTACAAGAACTTTTAGGCCATGCCGGAATCTCAAACACCCAGATTTACACCCACGTTTCAATGAAACACATGAAAGACGTTTACGAATCCGCTCACCCGCATGGGGGGTAAATAATAATAGTGAGGAGTGAAGGGTGAAGCGTGAAGCGTGCGTTTTAGTGAGCAAGTGAAATAAGCGTGAAGGGTGAGGCGTGAGGTGTGAAGGGTGCGTATTGAGTGAACAAGAGTGAATAGTGAATAGAGTTTTAACTTCTTTTCAACTTTTCAACTTTTCAACTTTTCCACTATTCAACTCATTAAAACTTCTTTTCAACTTTTCAACCGTTCAACTTTTCAACTTCTAAACTCCCCATGTTCAAAACTATGTAGAAAACTATGTTCAAAACTTTCGAGTTATTGACATTTTTCTACATTGTTTTTGGTAAAAAATTGAAATTTAAAAATTTTATGTAGATAAATGTTCAAAACTTTTGAGTTATTTACATGTTTTCTACATAGTTTTGAACATGAAAAAACCTTGATTTTAGGGGCTTTGAGATAGTTTTCTACAAATAGTTAGAGCTTATTATTATGATTATTATTTATATATATTATAATAATTAATAATAATAAAAAGAAGGAGCTTTTATGGAAAAATTTATAGAACTAAGAGATAATTTCTCTTATAAGTTAGAAAAAGTTACACTAAAATCCAACAAATCCTGCTGGAATTTCTACATAAATTCAACCCCCGAAAACCTTGCAGAATACGAGAAAGCACAAGATGAGTATTCTAATCTTTTTAAAGATAAAAATACGTACGAAGAATTTCTGAAAATAGATAAAGATAAATTAAATAAACACCACAAAAAACAATTGAAAAATCTTCTCAAAGAATTTGACGAAGAATTAAACACCGGAGAAGAACTCAAAGCCTTACGCCAAAAGGAAAACGAAATTGCACAAAAGTTCAATTCCTATATTCCTAAAATAGATGATAAAGAAGTTACTAAAACAGAAATAACAAAAATTCTCCAAACAGAAACAAATCCGGAGATTAGAAAAAAAGCTTACGACGCCAGAATCAAAGGCGGAGATTTAATCGCCGATGATATGATTGCGTTTATTAATATGAGAAATTATTACGCAAAAAATAAAGGTTACAAAAATTATTTTGAATACAAACTGGAAGAAGATTACGAAGTTAATCTTGATTTTTTGAACAAACTTATTGATGATGTTTATTCAAAACTCAAAGATAAAATAAAAAATGTTCAGGATAAAAAATATAATGAACTAAAAAGTTTTTTCAAAACAGAAACTCTTAAATCTTACCATTACGGTCTTTTGCTTGACAGTAATCCTGAAAAAGATGTTAATAAAATTTTGGAAAACAAAAATGTAGAAGAGATTGCCAAAAAGATATACAAAAACATGGGTTATGATATTGAGATTTTGATATCTCAAGGCAAGTTAACTCTGGATTTGTATCCGAGAAAAGGCAAAAATACGCACGGATTCTGCTTTGATATAGAGGCAGGAAAAGATGCGAGAATACTTGCAAATTTAACGAATAACGTAACAAGTCTTGATACGTTGAATCACGAGCTCGGACATTGTGTATATGATTTGGGAATCTCGCTTGAGCTTCCTTATCTTGATAAAACAGCATCTTCTCCTGCTGTGACCGAAGCTATTGCCATGATGATGGGAGATATTATAAAAAAAGAAGATTGTCTTTCTGATATCATACCTTCTGAAATTCTTGAAAGATTCAAAAATTCTATAATAGAAGATGAAGTTAATTTTGTATCAAAGAGCCTTCTTATAATAGATTTTGAGCGCAGAATTTATGAGAATCCAAACTTAAACCCTGCAGATTTGTGGAGCGATTTGAAGCTTAAGTATCTGAACAGAAAAGAATCTGCAGATAACGAGTGGGCAGCTATACCGCATTATTTATCTCATCCGGCTTATTATCAAAACTATTTCCGCGCAAATTTGATGAAGGTTCAGATTTATAATTACCTTAAATCATCGCTTGGAAATCTTACGGAAAACAAATCCAGTGCGGAATTTATGGATAAGAATATTTTTTCTTTGGGTGCTTCCGTTGAAGAATATGATTTGATAAAGAATCTCACCGGCAAAGAGTTCTCATCGGATGATTTTATAAATATGTTTAAATAAATCATACAAATAATGTTTTGCGTTTTCTATATTAAGTTCTATAATAGAGACGAGAAGGAGAAGTTTATATGATTAAAAAAGAACTAATTTTTTTAGGCCCTCCTGCTTGCGGTAAAGGTACTCAAACCAACAGATTGTCTGAATACCTGGGTTTTCCGCATGTAGATACCGGCTCATTACTAAGGGCTGAAATGGCAAAAGAATCCGAAGAAGGCAAAATAGCAAAATCATTTGTTGAAAAAGGACAGCTTGTTCCGGCAGATTTGGTCGGAAAAATTATTGCAAAGAAACTGGCAGGAGATGACTGCAAAAACGGATACGTGCTTGATGGTTATCCGAGAAGCCTTGAGCAGGCTCAAATGCTGGAAAAAATTAATGCGGAAGTGGATAAGGATATTGAGGCTTCTTTTAAGGCAATATATTTTGATATTGATACTCAAATCCTTATTGACAGAATTGTATGCCGTCAATCTTGTCCTAAGTGCGGCGAGATTTATAATACAAAATTTAAACCTTCTAAGGTTGAAAATATTTGTGATAAATGCGGTACAGAATTAAAAACAAGAGCAGATGACAATGAAGAAACTGCAAAAGCTCGTTTTGATACATATTTCAGAGAAACAGCTCCGCTTGTAAAATTTTATGAGGATAAAGGAGTTCTGTATAAGATTGATGCAAACGGTTCGATTGATGAGGTTTGGGACAGGCTTTTAAAGGTTGTTGAAGCTTAATTGTATAAAAGGCGGGTTTTATAAAACCCGCCTTTTAATCAAATAAATTGATTATGTTTCTTCATAAACAAGTTTATCCAGACTTACACCAAGGGCTTGTGCCAGACAGAAAAGCAAGTATGCACTTGGTGTTACATGAGCATTCTCAATTTTTGTTAAATGTTTAGTAGATATATTAGCTAATTCTGCAAGCTGTTCTTGAGTTAGTCTTTTTCTGGTTCTTTCCACTTTCAAATTTAATGCTAATATTTCTCTAAATTTCTGTTCCATAAAAGAATTATATAAATTGGTTTTATAAAATTTAACCGCTAATAAGATACTTTAAGTTGCATATATAACACTTATATGGTATTATTTGATTACAATGTTATAAATAAACGGTGATTTGGTTAGAAATAATTTTTGAACAACAAAATGAAATAGATAAATTAAGAGAAAATTTGTGTAAAAACTAAATTTCTCCAATCAAATCGTATTCAGCGGCTCCTGTAATCTTAACCATCTCAATATCACCCGGAATAACGAGTTTATCTGTTTGTATATTAACAATACCGTCTATTTCAGGTGCGTCATACTGGGTTCTTGCAATAACTTCTCCGTCATCCGAACAGCATTCTATAATACAAGGGATAGTTTTGCCGACAAATCCGGCGTTTCTTTTGGCTGATATTTCCTGCTGTATTTGCATTAATTTTTTGAATCTTTTGTCTGCCTCTTTTGCGCTCACTCTGTTTGGCATACCATAAGACGGAGTTCCTTTTTCTCTTGAATATTTAAACACGCCCATTCTGTCAAATTTCATATCACGGACAAATTCGCATAAATGTTCAAAGTATTCTTCTGTCTCACCCGGGTAGCCTACAATAAACGCAGTTCTAATAGAAACCCCGGGTATCCGTTTTCTGATATTTTCAATCATTGTACGATAGTCAAAAGCAGGGCGGTTCATCATCTTTAGCACTTCAGGATGTGAGTGCTGGAGCGGGATATCAACATATTTTACGACTTTGTCTAATTTTGCAATTGTATCCAGAAGCTCATCGCTCATCCGGGTTGGATAAGCGTACATTACCCTTATCCAGCCTAAACCTTCTATTTTGTTTAATTCTTCAAGAAGTTTTGGAAGCATTGGTTTTTTATAAATATCAATGCCGTATCCTGTTGTGTCCTGGGCAACAAGAATAATTTCCGTAACCCCTTTTTGTACAAGTTTTTTTGCTTCTTCAACAATATTTTCTATTTTTCTGGAGTGATAATTCCCTCTAAGATAAGGAATTACGCAATATCCGCACCTGTAGTTGCATCCGTCTGCTATTTTTATATATGAGCTTGCGCCCATAGTAATCTGCTGTCTTTCAACATTTTCTGGGTAAATGTACTCAGGATTCGGATTGACTTTACAGGTGTAATTTTCGTTTTCCAAAACCTCGATAATCTTCGTGAAATCAGTGGTTCCGACAACTCCTGCAATCTCCGGAATCTCTTTTTTTAATTCTTCCGGATGTTTTTGAGAAAGACATCCGGCTACATAAACTTTTTTACCTTTATCAACCAGTTCAAGAATTGAGCGGATAGATTCTCTTTCAGCATCACAGATGAATGAGCAGGTGTTAACAATAACTGTATCTGTCTCATCTTCATTCAGCGTAATCTCATACCCATTATCTTTGAGTATTCCGAGAATTAATTCCGAATCAACTAAATTTTTTGCACATCCGTGGCTTACAAGAGCTATTTTTTTCATACCTTTAGTTTAGCATGGAAAAAATAATAGTTCATGGATGAAGTGATCAGGTGATCAAGTGACCAAGAGTTTTAGTGAATAGCTTGTATGTCAGGCAATGCCTGAACGACAGATTAAAATACCCTCTCTCCCTTTACTAAATATAAAAAACACTCTTATGTAACCTCTTATGAAACACAATACATATTGTGTTACATGAGCAAATCTTGATATCCATAATACCATATATCACTGTGTTTGTGAAGAGGCGCTCTTTTCTTAAAAATAAAAAATATTCTCATTGTTACCCAAATCTTACAAAAAAATCCTATTTCTTAAACTCTTGTAGTGTTTATATTTTAGCCCTCACTTTTCGTACAAGCCGGTATCAGAAATTCTTTAGAGGACGAGGAATTTTGAATCCTGCTTGTACTATCACTTAAGAACCTGTCCAATGTCTACGTGCGCAGCACAATGTAACACAATATGTATTGTGTTACATTAGAGCAAAATAGAAGAGATGAAAAGAGAGGAATAGTTTGATGAGAAAACG
>CALURX010000049.1 GCA_944323265.1 Candidatus Gastranaerophilales bacterium | reverse complement strand
CCACTCGCATAACCATCGTCATCTCCGCCGCCATTGTCATCATCATCGTCATCTCCGCCGCCATTGTCATCATCATCGTCATCTCCGCCGCCATTGTCATCATCATCATCGCCGCCGCCGACACCATCATCATCAATAATGTCTGTATCATTATCAAGAAGATTATCGGCCAAGCTTGCAAGAACATCGCCTTCTACATTAAATTTCTTTTTAAGAAAGTTCTTGCGTGTGTTGATATAATGCAATCCCACAGGATCTGCCGGAACCAATGTCCCGTCTGCGGCGAGAAGGAACTTGAATCGGTCTGGATTTTGGCAATTCGATTCCCCATACATACAATTTGAGGAGTCTTTTGATGAATCTACATCTACATATATATCGGTTTGATAACTTGCTTTATTTTCTGTAATTTCTCTTTTAGTTTGGCTTATCCACCATTCCATGCCGTTTGAGGTCGTAAAAGATGGAGTAGAGGGATAGGAAGTGTCTTTACAACTCTCATTTACACCCATAGAAAAGGCTAGTAGATTACATAATTTTTTATCACCTGAGTATTTACTATCATCTTTAAAAGGAGATTTTAACGGTTTAGTATCATTCAAAAGAGGAATCTTGCTTACATCAATATCTTGTCCCCCATTTTTAAGTATTACGGGAAAGACTGTAGAATCTGCAGTAAGAGCTTTGATACTATTGTTAAGTTCATCATACACTTTCAGATAATTAATCTTTGTTTTATCAGGCATTAAACCATTAATTGCGGGTAGAATTACAGCAGCTACAACTCCTGTAATTCCCAGAACTATCAAAAGTTCCGCTAACGTAAATCCTCTTAGTTTCATCTTGCTCTCCTATTTTTGGTGATATCTAATGTAACTCAATACCTATTGTGTTACATGTGCTACGCACGTAGCCATTCTTTCCCTGTTGGGATAAGGCCTACAGGCTTGGCGTTTTTTGGATGGAATTGTCACTCCTTAAATAAAGTATATTTACCCCCGCACGCGTGTGAGCGCAGCGAACTATAGCGTGAGTGAAAGATTGGGCGTAAGCCCAATAACAAACCACATTTGAGCCATAGCGAAAATGTAGAAAACAACAGCATTTTTCTTCTCTTTTGAATCCGTTTTCTCTTCTTTTTTTGCCAAAAAGAAGAGAAAATGAACAAGCTAAATTAAACAAAAAGAAAAATTCTTGCATATTGTACAAATATTGAATTATATGGTAAAATTAAGTAGCACATGTAACACAATAGGTATTAAGTTACATTCAATGTAACACGATATGTCATCTCGAACTTTTTCTATCAAGCGGAATAGTTTGGTGTGAAGCCTACAAGTCACATTTACCCCTTTCGGGATCTTACCAAAAATCAAGTATAACGCCAAGTTGGTAAGAAGCTGAGGGGGAAAATAAAACTTGACAATGAGACTTACTCCTTAAAAAAAGTTCAGCAAGACAAAAAATATAACTAACAAAAGAAAGTGAGGCAGAAGTGTTGAAAAAAGAGGATTTACGTTAGCAGAACTTTTGATTGTTCTGGGAATTACAGGAATTGTAGCTGCTGTAATTTTTCCGGCAATTAATGGTTTAATGCCTGATAAAACAAAGATTATGTATCTGAAAGTGTACGATGAATTAAGTGACAGCGTAGTAAATCTGGCTTCTGACTCATCTTTGTTTCCTGTATGTCTGAATAAAGGAAGTGAAAGTATCGGTTGTAATGACCATCCTCTGTTAAATACATCAAAGCCGGTCAACAAAAAATTTAACAGCACCAATTATGAAGGAAATAAAAAACTCTGCCGTCTTCTGGCTTTTAGCTTGAATACGGATTCCAACAGCTGTTCAGATAGCAGTTATACGTTTGCGGCATCAAGTTTCGACAGTGATTTTAACAGTAAAAAATCGTTTACAACCTCAAACGGTATGGAGTGGTGGATAGTACCTCAGATAAACACAGCCGCAGGCGGTACAGCTTCATATCAAACAGATATTTATGTAGATGTCGATTCCTCTAAAAAATCTGCAAACTGTATATACAATTCTTCAAGCTGTAAAAAACCGGACAGATTTAACTTTATGGTATCTGCAGATGGCAAAGTTCTGCCTGCCGACCCAATGGGATTAATGTATATAAATACCAGAAAGTCTTTCTTGAAGAATAAAAACCAAAAGGTTGAAGGTGCGGTTGCCGCAAGCTTAAACTCGAAGATAAAAACATTCCAATATGAACCGTGCGTAGAAACACATGACATTCCGGTTACAGAAGAACCGTCCGTACAACCTCCTGTGCAAGAGCCTGAAACGGAATCCGGATCTGAAACGCCAAGTATTCCTAGTTATCAACCGGAGCCAGAGCCTGAGGAAATTGATCCTTGCAGCAGCAGATTTCAGGGTGGAGGATTTGGACCTTTATATATGCAATGCCTGTCGGCTCCATATATCAGTCCTGATCATTATGTTAAATTTGGTAGTGCAATAAAAAATGGTGATTTTACTGAGTTTATAAACGAATATTGGAGTAAAATAAGCAAGCCTGCCTCAGAGACAGTAACAATCTTTATTTACATCGATAATACTTGGTTTTCTTATAGACGCAGAGGGGTGAGTGATACTCATAGGAAGTGTTTTTATAGACCGGGGACAGGTTCGTCTCATATTTGCACCATCAAAGATGAAACCACCTCAGTATCATCCTGGAGCAGCCCTTTTGCAACTTGTACTTATAGTCCGGGCAGTACAATGTGTAATATGTCTGTTTTGTATAATCCATTTCAGTACTTGCCAAGTGATATTGATAATTGTGAGGCATATCCGTCTAGAGCAGAATGTACTTACGATTCTATGAATTTTGAGCTTTCAATTGCTGACATAAGCCCTAGATATGATAGTACAAATATTTATTATTCTTATGACTGGGGCGGCTATAGTGGCTATCCAAGTACTGTGTATTCCTGGCTGACAAATGGAGGTAGTGGGACTGGAGAATTTGTAAAATAATTTTTATGAGCTTAACCTGTCTGATATTTTATCAGACAGGTTAAGACTTTATTCTTCTACAGCTTCTAAAGATTTTTTCAGTTTTTTTAAGATGTGTTCTGTTGCATCCTTGTTCAAAAGTGCTGATTGTACGGCAGTATTTACCAGCGTATTAATCTCCTTTTGATTGCGTCTCTGTTTTAACTGAGGAGTTATGTTTTTAATCTGCTTTGCACTTATTGAGCGGGCTTTGGCTTCAAGGGTTGAATAATCATTATAGAAATCGTCATTCAGGGCATTGGAGTTAGTAACAATGATATCTGTCATTTTTGCCAGTTCAAGCTGGTTTTGCTCATTTGTGAGATAGAGGCAAAAATCTAATGCCTCATCTTTATTCTTGGCACGAAGCGGAATAACAAAATTCATTACTGAAAAATCATTCTGCCCAATGGGGCCTTTTATCTGTTCCGTTACGTCGGTTTTTTCATACACAGATGGAGCATTTTCTTTTATCATAGTAAGAAAATTGGAGCCGCCTTGGAAGAAAACTATTTTTCCTGCCATGTATTGTTCAAGAGCCTCTTGGAGGGTAAGAGTTATGCTTTCCTTGGGGATTAAATCTTTTTGGTATAAATCCTTAAACATTTCAAAAACCGGTCCTGCGGAAATGTAGTCTTCGGGTTCGGTTATTCCGTATTTATTAAGGATTTTTACCATTGTATCGTTTTCTGTAATGGTCGGAAGATATGCGTAAGCACCTGTGCTTGTTTTAATCTTTTCTGATATTGCGCCGAGTTCTTTGTAGGTCTTAGGCAGTCTTATAATACCGGATTTGTTAAAGAGTTCTTTGTTGTAAATTGTGACCGCACTTGTTGCGTACCAGGGGATTGAATAGAGCTTGTCATTATATTTTAGAGCTTCAATAATCTGCGGGCTGAATTCAGTTACATCCTCTTCACTAATCTCCTGCAGGGTGCCTTTTTGTGCAAGGAGCGCTGAAAAATCAGGATTCAGGTTAATCAAATCCGGCGGATTGTCACTCATAACCGCCGCAAGGGTTCGTTTTTCTCCCTCTGAGAACGGAACATCAATCCAATTTATGCTAACTCCGGGGTGTTCTTTTTCGTAACTTCGTATGACTTTATACATATAGTCCGAAAAGTCACCCATTTGCAAGGTCCAAAAAGTGACGACTTTTGGCTCATGTTCCTTTCTGATAGAACAAGCAGTAAGAGTCAGAATTGCTGATATTAAAATAAAAAGTGTTATGAATTTTTTCATCCCAAGCCTCGTTTTTTAGTGAATGGTGATCAGGTGACTAAGTGATCAAGTGATCAAGTGATCAAGTGAATAGATTTTTAACTTCTTCTAAACTTATAAACTCCTCAACCATAAACTACTTTTCAACTGTTCAACCTTTCAACTTATCAACCCTCATAACTTCTTCTAAACTCCTCAACCTCTAAACCATAAACTCCCTCCCTTATCCCTTTATGTCGGCATTAAGGTTCAAGTCGATGTATTTGAAAGTGTTTGTCAAAATTCCGGGCGGGAAGTAGTAAACATTATTGCAAGGAGTAATTTTGAGCATGGAATTTGAATTATCAACCCCTGCAATTGTTGCCAGATATCTGCTTTTGTTAACGGTAAAAATGATGTATCCGTTCGAAGTCTGAACCTCGTCTATCAAAAACCTGTTTGCAGAAAGCGATGCAAGTGTGAGCGCATAAAGCTTTTCTTTATTTACGGCAAAAAGCTTTGTGCAGTCTTCAAAAATAATATTCTGCGGCGTAGTAACCGGCACAGGTTCATTTGCAAACACAGCCGGCATAACCAAAAGGGACAAAAATACAAAAAACTTTTTCATCAAAATTACTCTCCTATGCTATATTTAGCTTAACATATATTTTCTCAGGCTAACTCATACAATAATAGTATTAATTCTTCTGAAAACATGGTATAATTAACTCTAAGGGGAAAAATGGATAACATTTTTGAAGTTGAAAAATTGAATTGTATAAGAAATGAGATGACGCACCTGTGGGGTTCTATATTTATAACTGCAGGCGGTACGATAGCGTTGATATTGGAGAGTAATAAAAATTCATTGGTTTATTTATTCATTTTTGCAGGCTTTTTATTTACACTGCTGCTAATAAACGCATATTTTATAAGAAGAACTGAGGTTGTAAAAATTCTCAAAGGTTTGGAGGAAAAATAATGGAACTAAATACGATTTTTGAATGGGTTGCGAGTTTCTTAATGATATTTTTAATGGGTTATGTTGTGTACAAATACACCAAACAGAACCACGACTTTAAATTTTAAATTTTTTCATATCCCGAAGGAGACAAGATGTTACAGGAAGCAACAAGGGCGATAAATTCAGCATTCAATAACAGTTTTATAAAAAAATTAAGCCAATATCTGCACGATTGTGTAAGAGAAGAGGTTAAGAGTTCTACTTTCAGAAACCTAAAGGCGGATAAGGATAACAAGTGGATTTTCTTAGACGGCGAAGATACTTTGTTTACACAGGGGCTTGAATACCTGCGTTTGGAGGGTTCTGATCCGAAGCTTACCGAACTTATGATTCAATCCGAAACAAGCCAGAAGGATAAGTATCTAATCTATGGCTACCTTTTTCTTGTGGGGAAAAATAAAACCGGAAGGAAAAATGAATTTTTAACCCCGCTTCTTTATGCGCCTTGCAGACTTGAAAGAAACGGCGTAAATATTAACTGTATGCTGACTGATGAGTTTTTGTCTCTGAATACAGGCGCTCTTACGGCTTTGATGAAAAAGAGCGATGATGAAGATGAAACAGAACAGCTTCTTGAAGGGCTTTTGGATGTTGTTCCGACAGTTCCGATTACACAGGAAAAACTGGACATATTTTTGACCACTCTAAAATCGATCATTCCTGATATTGATGTTTCATTGAATCCTGAGATGAAGGTAAATGAGGACAACATTACTAAGGATTTTTATCAAGAGAATATAAATTCTGAAAATATAGACGAAATTATTGAGGCGGAAGAGCAGGCCAAAAAGCAGACAATAAAACTTGATAAGATAAGCATTACAAATCAGTGTGCAATAATTTTAACCAAGCGTCCAGCAGTGACTGCGGGGGTTTTGCATGAACTTACGCAGATAGCGGAAAAACCGAGCGGAGTTTACAGAGAGACTGTCCTTAATTTGATAAATGAGGAATACACTCAATCTAAGCCTACAGATACACAGCAAAAAACGCTGGCAGACTTTTTTCCTGTAACCCCTTTGTCTTTGTCGGATGCGCAGCTGAATGTGGTTAAGAATGTGGAAAACGCAAAACTCGTCTCAGTATTCGGTCCTCCGGGTACAGGTAAATCACAGACAATCGTTAACCTTGCCGCACATTTGATTGCAAACGGTAAGACGGTTCTTGTTGCATCAAGAATGGATAAGGCGGTTGATGTTGTTGCGGAAAGACTTAATGAACTTGGCGCACCGTTTTTGGCTTTAAGAGCCGGAAGATTGAATTATCAGAGAGAATTGAGTATGCAGCTTCAAGATTTGCTTGCAAACAAAGTAGATTTGGATGAGGGTGCGGAAAATTCCATTCTGTGCGATGTTTCGGATATGGAAAATCTTTTGAAAGCTATCAGGGATTTGGAGCAGAAATCAGAAAAGATTATTAAGCTTGAAGAAGAATGGAACAATGTAAACGGACAGATTAATCTTGCAAAGGTACAGTTTGCTAATCCGCAGTTTATTAAAAATGTTCTTAAAGAAGATGAGATTAATACTGTTGAAAATTCAATAAATATTTTGAGCGGAAATCTTGAAAAATCAGGATTTTGGAGCGGGATAAAAAATATGTCCGCAATCGGAAACCTGAAAAAGATTCTTCGTACTAACAATTTTGACGTTAATAACGAAAATATTGCGATTCTTAAAAATGAATTAGAGTTTGCAAAACTAGTTTGCAAAGCAAGAATGATTGAGACAGAGATTCAAGCAATCGGGAATGTTCATATTTTATCCGAACAGATAAGAAATCTGAAACAAAAGCAGAAACGGCTTGCAATTGATATTTTAAAAACCAAGCGCAGAGCCGCCTTAAAAGGGCTTATGCAGGATTCTGTTAAAAGGCAGCGTCTTTTTGTTCACTCTAAATCCTTGGTTGAGCGCAAAAAGAATTTGCAAAATCGACTTCTTGAAACAGAAGACTTTAGACCGCTGTTGGAAGCATTTCCTTGCTGGTGCGTTACAACTTATGCAGTGTCGGGCTCGCTTCCGATGAAGCCGGGATTGTTTGACGTTGTAATTATTGATGAGGCTTCCCAATGCGATATAGCAAGCTGTTTCCCGATACTTTACAGAGCGAAAAAGGCTGTTGTGGTTGGTGATGACAAACAGCTTCCGCATCTTTCTTTCTTGGAGAAAGCAAAAGAACAGTCTTTCTTGTCACAATACGGAATTAATGACCGTTATCAGTTGATGTGGCGTTTTAGAACAAACTCTATGTTTGATTTGGCTAATTATTATTCTATGCACCCTGTTTTATTGGATGAACATTTCAGAAGTCTGCCGCCTATTATAAATTTCTCTAACAAGGAGTTTTACGGCGGAAGAATTAAGGTTATGCGCAGAAACGATAATACAAATAAAGTTCTGGAAACAATTGTTGTTCCTGATGGCAAGGTTGATTTTGATGCGACAAGAAATCTTCCTGAAATCGAGGCTCTTGTTAAGAAGCTTCATGAAATAGTTGTAGAAGATGAGAGAAAGAATCCTGAAAAGCCGGTAAGTATCGGTATAATTTCGCCGTTTAGGGCACAGGTGGAACAGCTAAAGAGTTCTGTTGCGAAGGTTCTTTCAGAACACATGATGGAAAAACACCAGATAGAAATCGGTACGGCGCACACGTTCCAGGGTGATGAGCGAGATATAATTCTAATTTCCTGGGCTTATGCAAATAACAGCTTTCCGCAGAGTTTAATATTCCTTCAAAAACCAAATCTGTTTAATGTTGCAATCACAAGGGCAAGATACAGAATGATTAATTTTATCTCTAAAGATCCCAGAGAATTACCGGAAGGGCTCTTGAGAAGTTATCTCGGGTTTGTACAAGAATATGAAGACAGGTATTCATTAAGAGATTCTGATGATTTTGATGAAAATATCTATAAAAATGCGTTTGAAAAAGAGGTTGCTGACGCGTTTAGGGCTGTCGGGCATGAGGTCTTGTGCGGCGTGGAAATCGCAGGTTTAAGTGCGGATTTGCTGATAGATAACAAATATGTAGTTGAATGCGACGGCGTTGAGGACAAGGTTCCTTCAAAAATTTCTAATATGAAAAAGCAGGCAATAATCGAGCGCTCCGGATTAAAGGTTTCAAGGATTTCCAAGCGTGAGTGGCAGTATTCGCCAAAGGCTTGCATTGACAGGGTGGTTAATTCAAATCTTTAATCTGATATGAAAGATTTGATACTAATTTGTAAAAAATTATTAAGCTTTCAGCAAAAAAATTCTTTATCTGTTTTATTATCAAAGTAAGATAAGGAGTTAAGATATGAATATTTCACCAATCAATTGCAAACAACCGGCTTCTTTTAAAGGGCTTGTTACAGTAAAAAATCTCAAAACAAATTCAATTAATAAAATTGTAACTAACGAAGAAACAGATTCCCTTCTTTTAAATAAGTTTATGGGAATTGCTAATAATCGTATCGTTGAAATTCCTACAGCTGCAAAATGTCTGGAACAGCTTAAGGGATGTGTTAAGTTCTATTCTGATGCACTTAAAAATAAATCTCTTGCAGAATTAGAAATGCCTGCTGCGGATAAGTATTCTACAACATATATCCGTACTAACGGAAAGTCTGTAATTGATTCTCCGAATTTCAAAATTACGCATGAATTTAAAGAGCCTAAAGAATAATTTTAGTATTTGGATGAAGCCCTCTTAAACCTTTGAGGGCTTTTTCAGGCGTATATTCCCAGCTATAGTCATTATAAAATGGAATAATGTTTCTGCGGATTGTTTCCCAAATATATTCTGTTTTATAATTTTTTAAATATTCAACCAGCAGTTCTGTTTTTGTGTTTCCTGCTCCGCGCCCGATTCCGCAAAGAGAGGAATCGATAATTATGTCACCCATCATTTTTTCAGCAAATTGGATTGAGAGTGCAAAAGAAAGCTGAATGCTGTTGTGTGAATGGAATCCGATTTGGATTTCCGGTGTAAGAAACTCACTGTACAGTGATGATATTCTATCCAAATCTTTCGGAAACATTGAACCAAAAGAATCAACTATATAGATAGCCGAAACTCTGGATGAATTAGCAATTTTGCAGAGTTTTTTTATTTCCTCATCACTGTACTCAATAGTGTTAGAAGGTTGTAAAAAAACTTCATAGCCTTTTTCTTGAACATGTTCAACTGCTGCCCGAATATCATTTAGGCTTGAATGGTTGAATGCGATTCTAATAATATCAATAATTGCGCTGTTTGGTGATAAATTCTTTATGTCATATTTGCCGTAATCAAACATTAGAGCATATTTAGAGCCGGATTTTTTTTGTTTAAAATCTTCCGGTATATTATAAAAAACAGAGCCTTCTTTGTGTTTGCAATCCCTGAGCCATCCGCATTCAATAATATCAATCCCTGCGGAGGTAAGCCCATTGATGATTTCACCTATGCACTCGATTCCGAAATCAGAATCAACCACATAAGCACCGTCTCTTAAGGTGCAATCTAAGACTTTAATACTCATTAAAAACCTCAATTCCTTTACATATCGTAACAAAAATATCACAAACTGGCAATTTCTGTTTTATTATAGACTTTATATAAGTAAGTGTGTAATAAAGGGAAAATTGTATGACAAATCCAATGATTAATCCTCAGCCAAATTATTCAGGCGTGACGATTCAAATAGCAAATCCGACAGTAAATGCCGGACGGCCGCAAATGCCGTATCAAGGTGGTTATACGGGGCTTGGGAATATGACTGAACCGGCATATTTAAATCAAGGTGTGCCAATTAGTCCATATCTTGCTCAACCATACCAGATGGGGCAGCTTCCTGCTATACAGGCACAGCCGATACCGCAGGCAGGACAGCAGGCATATCCGCCTCAATATTATTTGAATAATTATAATTATCAATATAATAACCCTGATGAAAAGCAGCCGGCTATGGCTCTTCAAGGTAATGAATCTCCAAAAGCTCAGGAAGCTGGAATGATTAAGAATCAGGAGCTCGGAGATAGTGCAAAAATTAATGATAATACAAAAGAAAATGTTGCAGAAAATATTGCCCCGAAAGAGGCAGAACCTCAGGATTTGAGTAAATCGCAGAACATCATAGATGATTTAAATGCCAGAGAAGACGCTCTAAAGGCCGAAGAAGAAAATAAGCAGAAAAAAAATGTAGTGGCTCTTACGGATGAATATATAAAGTCTCTGGAAAATTATTTGAATAATCCAAATCAGGAAATTCGTCTAATGGCTTCCAAAGAAATCTTGACCAGATTAGATGAAGACAAATCAAGATATGATGATGCAGCCTTGAACGCACTTTTGAATAAAATGCTTCAGGATCCTTCTAAATTAATCAGAATTGCGTCATTAAGCGCATTCAATTCACAGCTTGCGAGCGGAAATGAATACACCGTACATCTTCTGCAAACAATTCAACAGAATCCTAGTTCAGATAAAGAAGATGTCTTGCAAGCCGCAGATATACTTCTTAAAATGTCAGCAGGAAGAGAAGTAAAAGAAATTCCTAATCCCGCTGTAAAAGAAGAAGAACAACAGCCTCAAAAATAAATAAGGACAGAATATGGGAACCTTAGCCAAAATAGTATGTAAAACCGCAGGAATCGCAGGACTGAGCGCCGTAGCTTACGACGCCTGGTCTGTTGGCAAGGAAACCTCTCTCAAAGTTTCACATCATGTTACGGCAGATCATTTTGAAAAAGTGATTGATACCACAAGAACACTCGATTTTGAAAGCCCAATAAAGAATTCTATACAAGGAAAAGTTCGGGAGTTCCGTATGGATAGTCCTATTTTCCCTGTTTGGGGAAAAGTTAAAGGCTTTTTTGAGGGTATATTTGAGTCTCTTGCGGATAACATAATTCCGGTAACGCTATCTTCTATTGCGCTTGCAGGCAAAGGCTTTTTCGCCAAACTCGGCGCCTGGTCTCTTGCAGGGTATGGCGTTTATACTGTTATGAAGGAAGGTTTCGGTTTCGGGAAACAGTCACCAATTGATTAAGCCACAGTTTTTCTTGCAACGGATTTAGAATAGTTTTCTAATTTGGAGCCTAAATCTTTGCTGTGTCCGTCTATAGCTTCGTTAACATCTCCAAGAAGTTTTTTCTGTACCTCTTTTTCTCTTGTGAAAACATCCATTTCTTTCTGTTTAGCATACGCATCAATTCCGGATTTGTACAAAAACTTCGGAGCCAGAAACAGCATGGAAATTATTCCGGCACCGAGCCCGAAAAGACTTGCGCTTTTCCACGAAGAAGTATAACTTCTTGTGATAGCGGTTGTAACAGCTCCGAGCACAGCGGAAATTCCCCCGGCATTAAGCAGGGCAAGCCGCCTCTCTGTTTTTCTGCTCACCGGATTTTCGTAATCATTAAGCTGCCCCTTGAAAAATACCTTAGGGGCTAAGGCATTGACAGGTTGAATCATAATCACACACACACTTTCTTTATATCTCGTATACATTTTAACTCAATGTTATATACTTGTAAACCCTACTTGAGAATAATTTTTACAATGATTTTATAATTCTTGACTAATCTTCTAATCCGTCCTAGAGTATAATTGGAGGGAATTTGTTATGTACCAAGTTTATATTGATAAACCATCATATTTTGAACCGGAAATGGCTCAAGAATTTAAAGATCTGGATAGCGCTGTTGCTTTTGCACAAAAAGAAAAAGAAGCTGATAGCGAAGTTTCTTATGAAATAAAAGAAACAAACGGCTGCTTTAACAGCTATGGTGAACTGATTGCAACTGTGGTTAAACGCGGTTAATAGGCTTTTACAAGAAAAATCTTTATATTTTGATTAAGCCTTTCAACACGCTTTACGTATCGATAATCTGTAATATTGGTTAAAATAAGAACAACCGCAGGGGATTTGCCTGTCATCTTAGAGTAATACAACGACTGACCGACGCTTTCTGCCCACTTTTTAGCAAAGTCAAATTCTATTGCATAATCTTTACTCAAACAATCAACTCTGGTTAAATCCCACAAAACAGCTTCTTTGCGTCCAAAATCTGATGTACACCACTGGTCTACATAATAAGATTCAACCTGATTAGGACGCATTGTCTGAGGCTCATACCATTTTTGCGGCACATTACTCAACCAAAAGTAATAAGCGCCTGTCGCCATCAATAGAAAAGTTACAATAAAATGAATCGTTTTATTTGACTGCTTCTTTCTTCTAGCCATTAACAACTACTTCCAGAGTTTCGTAATCCCTAAGATATGGTAAGTGTTCTTCTGTTATTAATTCTCCCGGAAGCAGAATAGAAATTCCCGGAGGACATTCAGCAACGACTTCTGCAGAAATTCTGCCGACAGCCTCTTCTTTTGGAATTGTTTCTTTTTCTGAATAGAAAGCGTCTCTTAAGCTCATCATAATCTTAGGCTCAAGCATCGGCATGTGTTTGCGCTTTTCAAGATAATAAATGTCTTTGTAATCCCTTGTTGCAATTTTTTCAAGAGCATCTGCAAGATATTTAAAATCAGAATGCTTATTCCCGAGATTGCAAAGAATCAAAACCCCAATATCAGAGGCAGATTCAACTTCAATTCCAAAATCAATTTCTAAAATTGATTCAAGACGCTTGCCTGACAAACCGTCAACTTTAATAAAAACTTTTGTAACATCAGTCTTGTACCCAAAATCACCCTTTAGCTGGTGAAGATTCGGAATTGCATCAAGACGTGTTCTTAGATACTTTGCATTCTTAACAGCTCTGTCAAGAAGTTTAAGCCCTGATTTTGACTGAAGGTTTGCTCTTGCAGCATCTAGACTTGCAAGAAGAAGTAAAGATGGGCTTGTTGTATGCAAAAGTTTTAAAGCTTTTTCAACAGCATCACAATCCAAGCATGAATCTTTTGAGATATGAAGCATAGAACTCTGGCTCATACTTCCGCCTGTTTTGTGAAGCGAATGAACAACGGCATCAGCGCCAAGTTTCAAGGCTGTTTCAGGAAGGTGTTTATTAAAGTTCCACAAACATCCGTGAGCTTCATCAACAATAAGCGGAACGCCGTATCTTTTACAAACTTCGCTGATTGATTTAATATCAGATACAACGCCTTCATAAGTCGGATTTGTAATCCAAACCATTGAGATATCATCATTGTTTTTCAGAAGTTCTTCTATTTGAGAAGCCTCAATATTTCCCCACACAGACCAATCCTCAATCCTGTTCGGGCATACCCAAATAGGCTCTGCGCCTGAAATTATTAATCCGGTAAGGATTGAGCGGTGGCAGTTTCTATTAACAACAATCTTCTGTCCTTTTTTAGTCAAAGCCATTGCAAGAGCAAGGTTTCCGGCAGTAGAGCCGTTTAAAAGGAAGAATGTCTTTTTAGCACCGAAAGCCTGTGCCGCAAGTTCCTGCGCTTCCTTAATAGGGCCGGTTGCAGGATGAAGAGTTCCAAGATTATCAAACTCATCCGTTGTATCTATATTTAAAACTTTTTCTCCGGTAAGTTTTTTGAAATCTTTAAAAATAGCCTTACCTTTTGTATGTCCCGGAATATGGAACTGGTATGTCGGATTTTCATAAGCTTTCTTTAGCGCCTCCACAATCGGGGCGTACACGTCTGTTTGTTTTAATATATCAATTTTTTGTTTTAACGACTTTTCCACTAGCTTTCCTTCATATATGTGTTAGTTAATATTACAGTTATTAATTATAATACACGAAAAAAATAAAATTTGCTATTTAATAGTTACAATGATTGACTTTTATTTCTATTTTTATTTATAATACTTTTTACTTGAAAGGAGTTTTTTATGAAGATAAATGCAATTCACACAATGCCAAAAACGAATTTACCTGCTGCAAATAATAATAAAGCTAATGCAGGGAGTGGTTTGGCAGTACAAGATAAGGATACCGTTGTTTCAACTTCTAAAAATTTAAGTTTTAATGGTTTCAGAGCTTTTCACTTGGGAACTTTATGTGCGGCAGCCGGAGCCGGAATTGGACTCATTGCCAGCGGAGGTTTGGCAGCCCCTTTATTAATCGGTATATTTGGTTGTGGGCTCGGTAGTATGCTAGGTAATGCAGCCGACAACGCCGAGGCTAATAAAAAAGACGACAACTCTTCTGATTCTGACGACAATTCTTATAACTATATTGTATAAAGAGTCATTAAAATAATAAAAGTAAAACCATGCATAAAAAACGAGCGGTAATTTTACCGCTCGTTTCAAGTAAGTTGTAAAATTAATTTTACTTGTCATCAAGAGCTGCAACGCCAGGTAGAACTTTACCTTCGATAAATTCTAATGATGCGCCGCCGCCTGTTGATACGTGGGTGAAGTCTTCTGCTTTGCAGAATTTCTTAGCAGCAGAAACAGAGTCGCCGCCGCCGATTACAGATGTTGCACCGTTCTTTGTAGCTTCTACGATAGCTTCAAGAACAGCTTTTGTGCCTTCTGCAAACTTAGGATTTTCAAATGCACCTACAGGGCCGTTCATAAGAATTGTTTTTGATGATTTGATAACATCAGCAAAAGCTTTTCTTGAATCAGGACCAGCATCAACGCCTTCAAATCCGTCAGGAATTTCATTAATCTTAACGAATTTGTTAGTTCCGTTGCCGGAAAAATCATCTGTTACAAGAACATCTGTAGCCATTACAAGTTTAACGCCCTTGTCAGCAGCTTTCTTTTCAATAGCTTTTGCAACATCAAGCTGGTCATCTTCGCAAATTGAGTTGCCGATTTTGCCGCCGTTAGCTTTTACGAATGTATAAGCCATGCCGCCACCGATAATCAAGTTATCAACTTTATCAATAAGGTTTTCTAAAACGCCGATTTTTGAAGAAACTTTTGCACCGCCAACAACTGCAGTGAAAGGTCTTTCAGGATTGTCAAGAGCTTGAGATAAGCATCTGATTTCTTTTTCCATCAACAAACCTGATACAGCAGGTTTAAGAACTTTTGCCAATTTAGCTGTAGATGTGTGGTTTCTGTGAGCTGCGCCAAATGCGTCGTTTACATAGAAATCACCAAGTTTAGCAAGTTCGTTAGCAAATGTCATATCGTCGTCTTTTGCTTCTTCTGCTTTATAGTAACGAATGTTTTCAAGAAGAGCAATCTGACCGTCTTGAAGTTTTTCTACATAAGGTTTTGCTTCTTCAACAGACGGAATGAATACAATTTCTTCGCCGAAAACTTTTGACATATATTTAGCAACAGGTGCAAGTGTAAATTCAGGGTTCTTTTCTCCTTTTGGTCTGCCAAGGTGAGCCATAAGAACGATTTTAGCACCTTTTTCTTTCAAATAATTTACGGTAGGAACGATAGCTTGAATACGAGTATCGTCAGTTACATTTTTGTTTTCATCCAAAGGAACGTTGATATCAACTCTGACTAGAGCTGTTTTTCCTTTGATGTCGCCTAAATCTTTAATTGATTTTTTCATAGTCTCTTTCCTTTCTTATTTGCATGATTATTATATAAAAAACAAAAATCACCTGCAATCAAATAAAAAGAAAAAGCAAAAAAAAATAATCTGAATGTAACACAATACATATTCTGTTACTTTAACATTTTTATATTACCATATAACTGAATATTTATGCAACAAGTCATACTTTTATCAGTTCTTGTTCATTTCCTCTTCTTTTTCGGCTAAAAAGAAGAGGAAACAGAACCCCACAAAAAAGAAAAAAACACGGTTTTCTACACTTTCGCTATCGCTCAAATAATGTTTGTTATTGGGCTTCGCTAAATTTTTGACGCACGCTATAGTTCGTTCCGCTCACACGCATGCGGGGGAGGATTGGCACCCACCCTTAATCCCTCCCTCACAAGCACTAGTGTCCAAATAAAAAAAACATACAACAATTGTTTTACATCTATATACCAAATTAAGCCTAGATGTAATTTG
>CALURX010000048.1 GCA_944323265.1 Candidatus Gastranaerophilales bacterium | reverse complement strand
ATTTCCTCGCTATCCGGACTAACTCGCTATCGCTCGTGTCGTCCGTCCGCAAATCCGCTCCCTCGCAGGGAGGGAGATAATTAGGCGCCAATCTTGTAGCTTTCACCAATCCGCCCAATATATTTACCCCCCCCACCTCACCCCTGCCTGTCTTGGATTATTCGGGTTCTCGCCGGAGTAATGTCCGGCTCGACCTTACGGGCTAGGCTACGCCGTCGCCCTACCGAAAATCCGCTCGCCCCTTCAGGGTCTCTCCTCTAAGGAGAGGGAGATAATTCGGCGCAAAGCTTGTAGTTCTCGCCAACCGGCTCAAAACATTTACCCCTTTACCCCTTTACCCCCCTACCCTATTTTAATGTAGGCTTTGAATATTTTATTTGAGACAGTATCATCAAATGCCTGTTGTATATTGTCGAGCGGATAGACTGTTGTTAGGTTTTTAACATTAACTTTACCTGTTGTTAAGAGTTCAAAAGAATCTTTCAGGTCGTCCGGTGATGGAGAATAACTCCCGAGGACAGT
This sequence comes from Candidatus Gastranaerophilales bacterium, assembly GCA_944323265.1. Taxonomy (GTDB): domain Bacteria; phylum Cyanobacteriota; class Vampirovibrionia; order Gastranaerophilales; family Gastranaerophilaceae; genus CAG-196. Next base: position 15,906 of record CALURX010000048.1, on the reverse strand, counting down.
TAATTCTTTATAGTAAATTTCATTGTTTGCGTATCCGTTATTGTTTGGTGTACTTGAAAACACAAGGATTTTTCCGCCTTGGCGAACTGTTTTTAGCGCCACATCAATGGCTTTATCAGCACCTGATGTCATAAATACTGAATCTACGCCGTAATCATTTGTCTTTTCTCTGATAATTGCGCTAAACTCATTAAGGTTTGCGGAACTGAAAGCTTTTATCCCCATTTTATTTGCAAGCGTTATTCTCTCTGGAATCAGATCGCAGCCGTAGACTTTGTAACCGAGAGCTTTTAAAGCTTCTGCCATAAGAAGTCCGATTGAGCCCAGACCCACGATAAGCGCTGTATCTCCAGGGATTAAGCCGCATCTTTTTATTGCCCTTATACAGCAGCCGAGCGGTTCATAAAAAGAAATCTCTTCATCAGAGATACCTTGAGGCACTAGGCGTGCAACGTTTTTTAAGTGTTCTTCCGAGACAAAAACCTTTTCGCTGAAACCGCCGGGGATAATATTTGTTTTTTTGAAGTGATAACACATTGATACATTTCCGTGCCGGCAGAAATTACACTCACCGCAAGGTATGTGGTGAGAGGTTACAATTCTGTCCCCTTTTTTAAATTGGGTATTAGAATCTATATCTATGATTTCTGCTACAATTTCGTGGCCCAGAACAACACCGTCTTTTGCAATCTTATGTTTGAATTTTACAATATCAGACCCGCAAAGTCCGCAGCCTAAAACTTTTACAATTGCTCCTTTACGTCCATCGAGTGTTATGTCTTCAACATCTTTAATAATTATTTTATCCTGATAAATTTGTGCTGTTTTCATAATTTTCTACCTTATTTGTAATATTCCGGTTTTATACGTGCAAACTTTGTGTTTGCATAAAAATATTTAATAATTTGATAAGCGTTGTATCCTCGCTTAGCAAGGTTATTTGCCCCATACTGGCTCATTCCTACGCCGTGGCCGTTTTTCTTGATTCCGTCATCAAAAGACGGAACCGATTTTAGAAACGGAAGGTCTGATGACCAAACCTGACCGCCGGTTCTGGTCTGGCCTCCGGCAGAGGCTGAATAATATGCGGGGACAATCTTTCCCTGACATACAATAACTATTCCGGCTGTTTCTGTGACTGCATCATTTGTCTGTCGGGTTTCGGCGCTTGCTCCTCCATAAGCTTGATCTTCCGGAGTGTCTTTAAGGTCATATCCATATTTTGAACGCTTGCCCATATTTGCAATTGCATAACTTCTTGCGGCTATTGCTTGGGCTTTGTGAGCTTCATGCTGCCAGCTTGAAGGCATTTCAGACGGAACAACCCCCTGTAGGTATTTTTCAAGCTCAATATCGTTCATAACAGTCAGCCCCATTCCGTCATTTATTACCTTGAAATGCCCGCGATACCATTTTCTTTTTACGCTGACAAATCCATTAGGTTCCGGTTTTATGACAATCTTACTTGCATTTATCTTTTTCCACTCTCCGTCAACCTTGATTGCTATAACTTTTTTGTATGGCTTGAATTCGTATCCCTTCATTTTTTCCATAACAAAAATTAATTTGTTTGTGTCGCAGTTTATTATCTGCGCTTGAGTGGAAGCTCCGATAAAGGTTTTGTTAACATGGGTCTGCAATCCTATTTTTATTGCAAAACAAGGAGTGCATAAAATAATAAATGTAAAAAACAATACTAATGCTCTTCTAATCCCCATAAAAACATTATACATCAAACCTTGATTTTAATAAGAATAAAAATATTTTCTACTCTTTTCGGATGATATTTGTTTCCTTATATTAAAGAAACCGAAAAATTTAGCCGTTAGTATTAGTATGGAAAACCAAAAAGGTTTTTCATACCTCCTCCCCAAGTCTGGTAGCCGTTCTCAAATGAAACGGCTTTTTTTTATTTATAAAAAAGGCGGTTTTTTAAAGCCGCCTTCTTTTTATCCGATAACAGGAGCCGTGAATGTTCTTGCGGCAAGGTCTTTATCCAGCATTAACAAAGCTTTTTTGTCATCGCCTATAAGTCTTAATGTTGCAAGAACTCCGCCCACAGTTGCTTCTTCTTCCACCTGTTCTTTTAAGTACCAGTCAAGGAGGTGCATAGCAGCTCTATCTTTAACTTCTTCTGCAACATCCATAAGATGATTAATGCGTAATGTTACAAATTCTTCGTGTCTTAGAACGTGTTCGAAAATCTCTAATGGGGTGCTGCCTTCTACCACAGGTTTTTCAATTGCTCTTAAGTCAACTTTGCCCCCTCTGTCGTTTAGGTAATTTATCATACCCATAGCGTGGGCGCGTTCTTCCTGAACTTGTACGTCAAACCAGTTTACAAAACCTTGAAGATTGTGTTCCTGAAAATACATTTTCATTGAAAGATATAAGTATTCTGAAAACAGCTCTTTATTTATCTGGTCATTGAATGCTTCTTGTAATTTTTCGTTTATCATAATATACCTCCCATCTTTCTTAATCTATTCACCCAATTTTAGCATAAATTTCTTTTTGTTAAAATGAGTTTATGAAATATTTTGTTGTAATTTTCATCATTTTGTTTGTCTGGGGTTTTGCAGTTGAACCGCACCTTTTGAGGGTGAAAAAATATACAATAAAAAATGAGGCTTTAAGAGGAGTAAAACTTGTTTTTGCAAGTGATTTTCATATTAATCTTTTTGAAAAAGGAAGGCTTGAAAGGGTTGTAAGACTTATAAATGCACAGAATGCGGATTTAGTTCTTTTAGGCGGAGATTTTATAAAAGGACATGATGGAAAATATACGCTTGATATAGAAACGCAAAGCCGTGAGCTCGGGAAAATAAATGCAGAAACGGTTACTGTTCTTGGAAACCATGACGGCTGGTATGACAAAGACAGAGTTACGGATGCTCTTAAAAATTGCGGGATACAGGTTCTTGCAAATTCAAATATAAAAATTAAAGGAATTTGGATTGCAGGTGTTGAGGATTTGCAGACAGGACTTCCTGATGTTGAAAAAGCTCTTAAAAATACCTCATCTCCGAGAATACTTTTAACACACAGCCCTGATATTTATTATGATGTCAAGGATGATGTTGATTTAATTTTTGCCGGACATACCCACGGCGGGCAGGTATACATTCCGTTTTTCGGAGCGATTACTGTACCTTCCCAATACGGCCCCAAGTTTGCAGAGAGGGTTATTAAAGAAACGCAGAATACGATGATAATTACCAAAGGTATCGGCACAAGTATTATGCCGGTCAGGTTCTGCTCTGTGCCGGAAATTGTTGTTGTAGAATTTGAGTAGATAACTTAACGAAATGTAACAATTTTGTTATAAACTAGCAAATAATACTTTTAGAGGTTATATTATGCTATAAAGGTATTTTATAATTTCCTTAACATGAGGTCTTAAAAAGTGGTAGATAACAGGTCAGCAGGTTTCTATGGTATAGGAGGTTCGTTTAATTTCAAAAGCGGCGATCCTTCCGGCACTGCGGCAAAAATGAGTCAGGAAAAATACGGCTCAGAGGCGATGTATCTTCCTCCTGCAGAAGGCGAAGAAGAAGGTGATAACTTTTATAATCAGCCTTTTACCGATAGGAGTGCACTGCTTCGGGCAACACTTAATTCTCTTGCAATGACAAACGTGGCTTCGGTTCTGAACTCCAAAAAGCATAAGAAATCTGTCAAAGATATACTTGATGAGGACGATGCCGATGAAGAGGAAGAAAGAGAGATTAAGCGCATGGAAGCTGAGGCGGACGAAGAGTTTAGGGAAGCGAAAGAAGAATAGGTCTTAGGGGTTATTTTTTTATTGCAATTATTTGTAGTATAATTACTTTTAAGGAGCGAGGTTATACTACCGGGGTTAATTTATATGTCAAAAGAAACAAAAAAGACTGGCGGATTTTCTCTAAGAGAACCGGAATTCTATAATATATGGAGACGAATATTTCTTTATTTGGTAACCCATATATTTTATATGATAAGATTTAAGTTTGTTTATCGTCTTGAAGTATATGGCAGGGAGAATATTCCTGATAATAATGATTTTATTATTGCAGCAAATCATTTATCAACGCTTGACCCGCCGTTAATATGTGCAGTAATGAACCGCGGAGTGGCTTATATGGCAAAGAAAGAGTTGTTTGAAAATGTATTCTTAAGATGGTGGCTTAATTGGCTTGGAGCTTTTGCTGTAGATAGAGAAAAGCTTGGAGTTTCGACTATTAAAACAGTTAAAAATATTAAAGAAACAGGCTGGGTTCTTGGGATTTTTCCGCAGGGTACAAGGCAGGAGCCGGGTGAAATCAGCCATATAACAAAAGGGTTTGCATCTCTTGCTAAAAGTACAAAATGTGCTATTCTCCCGGTAGGTATTACCGGAACTCAGGAAGTGAAAAGAATACCTTTTACAGGTAAAATTATTGTCAAAATAGGTAAGGCGATACCTTATTCTGATAATGTAGAGGATATGGTTAATAAATGGGGACAGTCTATTCAAAACCTTACAGGTTTTAAATATATTCAAAATGTACACGCATAAATTGATTGGAATTAGGAATGTTTGAACAAAAAAACTATAACCGTAGGACAGAAAAAGATTATAATTTTTTCAGGACATTTTATTACTTATTATTTGTTGTCATTGTAGTTTTGCCTGTTACAAAACTCATGTATAATATAAAAATTAAAGGAAGAAAAAATGTTCCTAAAAGTTCTCATGTAATTTATGCGGGCAATCATGTTTCATATATAGATCCGCCGCTAATAGCTCTTGCAACAGGGAAACCGATTGCTTATATGGCAAAACAGGAACTTTTTCACGATAAAAGTAAGCTTTTAAGCTGGCTTGTGCATACTCTGGGCGGATTTGCTGTAAACAGAGAAAAACCGGAAATAGCAACATTTAAGACTGTAAAATCTATCTTTAATACGTCCTGGTCTTTAGGGATTTTCCCTCAGGGAAAAATTGTTAAAGAGCCTGTTGTTACACATGTTCACAAAGGTTTTATAATGTTTGCCAAAAAATTCAAAGCAGACATTGTGCCTGTCGGAATAAAAGGGTTTGATGGGTATGCTAAAAAACTTTTTGAAAAACATATTACAGTGACAGTTGGAAAACCTATATCATATACTCTGTCTGAGGATGAGATAATAAAAGAGTGGACAAGGCAAATTTGTGAGTATACAGGGTTTGAAAACAGGCTTGAAGAAAAAAAGGAAATGGCAGTAACTTCTTAATATATCTTAAAACTTTATAATAATTAGGCAATTTTTTATCTTTATCGGTTTTTATAGTTTTGCACACAGTAACAGTGAAGGTTGGTAATAATGAACATACTTCCGATAGCAGGTTTCAGTCCTGCATTTCTCATCCCAAAGAAAAACAACAATAATCAAAATACGCGTTCATTCGGGCTTGTTATGAGTAAGCCTCTCAGCCGCGATACGGTATCTTTTACATCTACTCCGAAAGCTATGAAAAGCCGAAAGAATGCTATTACAATGCAGCTTGCCAAGGTAATTCATGAAGAGGCTGTAAAAGCAACAGAGTACATGGATGCTAAGCTTCGTCCATATATACAGGATCTGGAGGCTACAACTTTTAAGCCCAAAAATCCTATCGAACGAATTTCTTCTCGTGCCAAAGCGTCAACATCAATAATAGAAAAGGCCACTACACGTGACTGGATAAATAAGGATGAAATTAAACGCTACATGACAGACCTTGCCGGCGTGAGAATTGTTATGCGTGATGCATCAAGAGAGCAGGTTGATAGAGTTATTGACAGGCTTAGGCAGGCAGTTACCGAAGGCGGTGTAAACATTCTTGAGATTGAAAATAAACGTCCGCTTCCTATTTATAATCAATTGGGCAGTATTGTAAAAAGTTATGACTATGCTTCACCGCTAGCTCTAATAAAATTACAGCGTGCTGCATCAATGAGATTGGGCAGAGAAATAAAGCTTATTGACGAGAATACTGAAAGTAATTATATGGCAATACATATTTTGATGGAATTGCCAAATGGAATAACAGGAGAAATCCAAATCATGGGGCATGATGTTGCAGCCCTTAAGGATCTCGAAGATTTGTGTTATAAAGTTAAAAATGATAAAGATATTGATAAAAAATATGCGTCAATTGAAAAGTTTTTGTTACCTCTCAAGGACGAAAAAAATTCAATACTGATTGCTGAGCAAGAAAAATATACCCAGGCAGCTTATATATACCAGCGCGAACTAGAACCGCGGGCTCATAAATCTCGAAAGAAAGAAAAATTTCTGGAAGCACCGGCTACGCTGCCCAAGGAATTTGATTTTAATTACATTTATAAACAAAAATTGGCCTGCGATGCTGCCGCTGCTAAGTCTGCAAGAAAGGCAAAAGAAAAATCAAAAACAGCGAAACAGACAGTAATCACTGATAATAATGGCACAAAGCCTAAAAAGGCAAAAGAAAAATCGAAAACAGCAAAACAGACAGTAATCACTCATAATAATGGCACAAAAGCTTAAAAAGACAAAAAAACAGACCACTGGGGATACTGTCCAAAGTAGTAAGGCATAAAAACTATTAGGCCCGGAAACTTTTAGTTTCCGGGCCTAATCAACTAATTCCATCGGCTATTGAGTTTTATTTTGCAAATTCTCCGGTATAAAAACTCATAAGATTCGCCAACCTGTGCTGCTTTTCTGCAGCCCTTTCAATGCTTTGCTTGATTTCATCAAGCTCTTTTAATAAAGTATTCAGATCTTTACGTCTTCTGCTCTCTAGGCGTTCCTCCTTTGCTGTCTGCCGTTCTACCTCGTCCAAATCGATTTCAATCCAATTTGGCGAAAAACATCTATTTTGAAAATCTTTTTTAGTTGTCATTTATGATAACTCCTTAATAATTTTTTGCCGGCTTCACTCTGCTAATAAGGTTTTTTACTAGCCAAGTAAAGTTTGTGACTGCATCTCTGCAGGTTCTGTAATCCCTTTGTACTTCCTGAAACTCTTTTGAGCCAAAGTCGAATGTGGTCATTTCAGAGTATTCAATTAATGCTTCATGTTCGTCCATCACATACCTCTTAATCAACAGCTGGGGGTAAATGTAATTTCAGGATAATTACCAACCCCTTTTGTATACACTATTTGTTTTTGCTTACAGATATGTTAACGGCATATTTTCGAAAAACTTTAGGATTTTTGTTGACATTGTTACAATTATTTACAATAAGACGCGAAAGAGCCTTATGATACATGTTTTTCATGTAAATTTATATTAAAATTGCTTGGAATAACTTTACATTTGTCTCTATTTAAAATAGTATGTTAATATAGTGGTATAGTATAGATAATATAGAAATAAGAGGAAAAATTGTGGACAATTTAGGACCAGATATTTTTGGAAGAAAAGATATTGAAATGAATAATATTCAATCATCAGATAATATGACACCTCCGGCAGCTCCGGGAGTAAATCCTGCTAAGATAAAAGTTATCGGTGTTGGCGGCGGCGGCGGAAATGCCGTTAATCGAATGATTAAATCAGGTCTTACCGGCGTAGAATTCTGGTTGATGAACACAGATTTACAAGTTTTGAACTATTCAACCTGTCAGAATAAAATCCAGCTCGGCGCAAAATTGACAAATGGTCTTGGTGCCGGCGGAGAACCTCAGGTTGGTGAAAAAGCTGCAGAAGAAGCACAGCAAGAAATTACAAGCGCAATAGAAGGCGCTGATATGGTTTTTGTTACTGCCGGCATGGGCGGTGGAACAGGAACCGGCGCGGCTCCTGTAGTTGCTAAAATCGCTAAGGATTTAGGTATATTAACAATTGGTGTTGTTACAAAACCGTTCTCTTTCGAAGGTAAAAGAAGAGCTAACCAAGCTCAACAAGGTCTTGAAAAATTGAGAGAATCTGTTGATGCACTGATTGTTATTCCAAACGATAAACTTCTTGATGTTGTTGACAGAAGAGTTTCTCTACAGGAATCTTTCATCGTAGTTGATGAAGTTCTGTTGAGAGGTGTTCAGGGTATTTCTGATATCATTACTATTCCTGGACTTATTAACGTTGACTTTGCCGACGTTAAGAGTGTAATGGCAGCGTCCGGTTCTGCTCTTATGGGTATTGGACGCGGTACAGGCGAAGGCAGAGCTATTGAAGCTGCTAAAATTGCTATTAATTCACAACTTCTGGAAACTTCTATCAATGGCGCTTCAGGCGTTATTGTTAACATAACAGGCGGGCCTGATATGACATTACACGAAGTTACTGATGCTACTAACATTATCAACGACGCTGTTCTGGATGATGCTAGAGTTATTATTGGTGCTGTTGTTGATGATAATATTCAGGGTGAAATTCAGATTACGGTTATTGCTACAGGATTTGAACTTAAGACTTCTAAACCGATTGAAGAAAAAGTTGAAAACCGCTCAATCAGTGCTGCAGAGTTTTTCTCTCAAGCATTTAACAATAACCAGCAGCCTAAAGCTCCGACAATGTCATCTTTTTCAGAAATTCAGATTCCTGATTTCTTAAGAAAATAATTATTGTGTAAAGGTTATAATGTGTAGAATCCGGTCTTTATTAAAAGACCGGATTTTTAATTAAGAAATAGGATTCCGCAATTTAGGTAAGTCGCAAAAAGTACCCATATAAAATATGGTATTAGAATAATTGCAGAGCTTTGAGAAGTTTTGTAGAATTCTTTTATGGTTAAAAATACAAAAACATCTAAGAAAATTATATCAATAAAGGCAAGACCTACATTTTTTTGTATAAAAAACAAAGGTACCCAGATGATATTTAAAAGAAGCTGAATTATGAAATAAATGTAGCCGTTAACCTTATTTTGCCCTCTGCGTTTTGTTGTAAACAGAATAAGTGAGACTAAAATTGTCAGATACAAGAATACCCAGGCAGGAGCAAAAATCCACGCCGGCGGCGTAAAAGGCGGTTTTATAAGTAAGTTGTACCATTCAGTATCGAACATAATTCTATTATTTATAAAATTTAAGAATTATAATCCGCCTTGTGGGGAACTACTTTTCAACTATGATTGCAACCCACTGGTCTTGTGTCATAATCTCAATAACTTTTAGATTATGCTCAGCTACCGCATCAAGAACTATTTGCTGCTTTTCGTTTAAAATACCGCTTAGTACCATCTTTGCGCCGTCTTTCATTATGCTTTTTAAATCCCCCATAATCTGTGCGAGGATATTATGAAGTATATTTGCGCATATAAAGTCGTACTTTTCGTTGAGTTCGTCTGCTGTATTTAGTTCAAATGTGCATTCAACTTTATTGATTTTTGCATTATCTTTACAAACATCAATAACAGTCTCATCATTATCGCAACCGTAAGCAGCTTGTGCGCCAAGCTTCATTGCACATATAGCAAGGATTCCGGAGCCTGTTCCTATGTCTGCTACTTTAGAATTCGGAGCCATATATTTTTCGATTGCCTTCATACAGAGCTGTGTTGTCTGATGGGTTCCTGTACCAAAAGCGCAGCCCGGATCAAGGGTAATGGTTATTTCATTGTCTTTAGGGGGGTATTCTATCCAGCTCGGAACAACTGCTATACGCTCTGAAACGTGTGTTACTCCCCATTTTTCTTTCCACTTTTTTGACCAGTCCTGATTCTCTTTTTCATCAATTTGAACTTCCCAGCTTCCAAGATCTTCCTCTGAGAAACCGCGTTCCTTTAAAAGTTCTCGCTCGGTCTTTAAAACCTCTATAGGGTTATAGCTTAAGTCAGTCAAAAATACTCGCAAAGTACCTTGAGTGGTTGCTGTCATAACCAAATCTTTGTATGTTTCTTCCGCAAGCACAATTCCTTCGCAATCAAAATTGGAAAAACAAATGTCAGAGACAATATCTTCAATTTCAGGGTTAATTTTTATTTGTAATTCGTAATAATTGCTCATCTGTTAACCCTGTTATTCAACAAATCTCCCCATTGCGCGGAATTTCTGGTAACGTTCGTTTTTGAGCTCTTCAGAAGATTTTTTGCTCAATTCTTCTAAAGCGTTAACTATAGATGTTTTGATGTTGCCGGAAGCTTCGTTATAATCAGCGTGAGCACCGCCTAATGGTTCAGGAATTTCTTCATCAATGATTCCTAGTTCAAGCAAATCTTTTGATGTAATTCTCAAAGCTTCTGCTGCGTCTGCATATCTTGAAGCGTCACGCCACAATATAGAAGCGCAGCCTTCCGGAGAAATTACCGTATAATAAGCGTGTTCAAGCATCATAACTCTATCAGCTACAGCTAAACCTAAAGCTCCGCCGCTGCAGCCTTCGCCGGTTATGATTGCAACAATAGGAACATTAAGTTTTGACATTTCTCTTAAGTTCATTGCAATTGCAGCTCCCTGTCCGGTTTCTTCTGCCTTAATTCCCGGATAAGCTCCAGGTGTGTCAATCAAAGTTACGATTGGGAGATTAAATTTATTAGCGTGGTTAAAAAGACGCAAAGCCTTTCTGTAACCCTGCGGTTGAGGCATTCCGAAATTGTATTCCAGATTTTCTTTTGTAGTTTTGCCCTTTTGTATTCCGATAATCATTAGCGGCTTTCCGTTAATTTTTGCCAAGCCTCCGATTATGGCTCTGTCGTCCATTCCTTCTCTATCGCCGTGGAGTTCAATGAATTCATCACACATAAGGTTAACATAATCAAGAAACTTCGGTCTTTCAGGATGCCTTGCAATTTGTAATTTTTGTGAAGGTTTCAATTTTGAATACAACTCCTTTTTGTAATCCTGAGCCTGCTTTTCGAATGTTTCAATCTGGCTGTCCAGATTCATACCGGAAGCTTCGCTCATCTTTTTTAGTTCATCTATTTTTTTCTGTATTTCTATTATAGGTTTTTCAAATTCTAAAACTGTTGCCATCTTTTTCTATACCCCATGTATATCTAGAATATTAGCCAGAGTTTTTCTCAAATTCTTCCTCTTAGAGACTATATCCACCTGACCGAATTTCAGCAGGTATTCTGCTGTTTGGAAATCATCAGGCAGTTTTTGTCTTATTGTCTGCTCAATAACTCTTCTTCCTGCAAATCCGATTCTGGCGCCTTGTTCAGCGATAATAATGTCGCCCAAAGTGCCGAACGACGCCGTAATTCCTCCAAAAGTAGGCTCTGTAAGAAGGTTAATATACAGAAGCCCGGCTTCATCCAGCCTTCCTGCTGCGCAGGAAGTTTTTGCCATCTGCATAAGGCTCAGTGCGCTTTCCTGCATTCTGGCTCCGCCTGATGATGTGACTGCAAGCATTGGAAGTTTAAGTTCAAGAGCTTTTTCCATAATTCTTGTAACTTTTTCACCGACAACACTGCCCATTGAACCGCCCATATAATCAAAATCCATTACGGCAGCTGCGATTCGATGTCCTTCAATACAGCCGATACCTGTGATTACAGCTTCATCTAAACCTGTTTTTGCATGAGCCTTCTTAAGTCTTTCTGCATAAGACTCCGTGTCAACAAAGTTCAAAGGATCGCAAGGTAAAACATTTTTAAAATACTCTTCAAAAGAACCTTCATCAAAGAGCTGTTTGATTCTCGTCTTTGCATTTATTCTAAAATGGTAGTCACAGTGAGGACATACCATCAAATTATCTTCCAATTCAGATTTTAGAATCTGGCTCTCACAGTGAACGCATTTTGTCCAAAGTTCAGGGGTCTCCATATCAAGACCTTTCATATCCTTAGCTCTGCGTTCAATCTGAGCTTCTTTACGTTTTTCAAACCATTCTTGTATTGTCATATTTTATACACATCCGGCTAAATAACCGTCCTTCTCCTATTTAACTAAAACCCTATATATTTTCTATTCTACATCAAACATAAGATAAAAGGATACGTTTTAATAAATTGTTACGGTTTAAGCTTTAGATTTTGTATTCTTGCATCAACTTCTTGTAACCAAGTTGAGAAAGCATATTCCTGACGGATATTCTGGAGTTCATTTTTGGGGGCTTGTTTGACCTTATTGATAGGTTGAAGCTCAAAACAATCTGTTTTAGGCGTACGATTTAGCTCCGGATGCCAGAATGCGAAAATATTCTTGTCTAAGCCATTGTCTTGAAATTTTTGTGTTGAAGCAGTATCACCGATTTGAATAATTGTTTTAAGTTTATTTTTGACAGTTAAGTCAGGACGAGGAAATTGGTTCTGAAGTAAGGTTGCTTTTTTATAAATCTCGGATGAATCAATCCTGCTTTTTCCGATAGTCATTTTACCCAGGACGTCAATTAGTTGAGGCATATATTCTCCTTTCGCGGATTTTTGTATTTTATTGTACTCTTATTTTAAACCCCATAAAAAATATTTTTGCGCTTTGGTTTTATTATAAAATAAATATACAAAAGAGGGGCTATACCAGCCCCTCTTTAAGTGCTTTGACTGCAGCCTGCGTTCGGTCATCAACTACCAGTTTTTGAATAATATTGCATACATGAGCTTTTGCCGTATGTTCACTTATTGTGAGTGTTTTAGCGATTTGGCTGTTTGACTGCCCATCTACAACCAGTTTTAGGACTTCATATTCTCGTTGGGTTAAGTTTGAATGATTTTCTTTGAATGTACTTCTTGACACCTGGCGAGAAGGAATTATTCCGCAATTTTTCTCGCGGATAAATGGTACAACGTGCGGATCTATCCACATGGCACCTTCTTTTACCATTTTGATGACACTCATTAAGAAGTCTGTGCTGATATCTTTTATAATATAAGCGCTTGCTCCGGCGGTTAGTGAGGCGTTGAGCTCTTCTTCCGAAATATGTGATGTGAGCATTATTATTTTTATATTGTTATTATGCTCCAGAATCTGCTTTGTGGCATCAATTCCGGATATATCTGGAAGACCGATATCCATTAGAATTATATCTGGTTTGATAAGCCTTGCTTTTTCTATGGCTTCTTTTCCGTTCACGGCTTCGCCGATTATTTCTAAATCAGGATAGTCGCAGAACAGGGATTTTATACCAATGCGCATTAATTTCTGGTCTTCAACAAGTAATATTTTTATTTGCATAAAAACCTCCCCGGGTATTCGAACCCAAAATAATATTAAAAGGTTTTATTTTCTTCTTAAATTGCAGCATTAAATGTTGATATTGGTATTGTTTTGATTTTTAAACTCAGAAGTATTTCTTTAACGCTTCCTGTAAATCAAGAATTTTAATGTGATTTTCAAGCATAGCCTGATTTCTGCCTTCATAAGCCCTTTCATAGTCATCATTTGCATCAATTGCCAGATTGAAATACTTAATCGCATCATCAAGTTTGTCTTGAATGTAAAAGGCCGTTCCTGCAAGTGTATACTCTATTTCCTTGGCGCTGGAATATTTTACGGCCTCCAGATAATACTCAATTGCTTTGTCATAGTTCCCTGCGGCCTGTTGAAAGCAGCCTAACCCGCGAAGAACCACAGGATTTTTAGAATCTATATTATAAGCTTCTTTGAGGCTTTCAATTCCTGATTCAAAATCATAACTCTCATATTCGTGCTTAGCTTTTCCGATAAGCTTAATAAGCTTAACCTTAGCTGTCATTCTTCTGAATCGTTCGGATATTTCTTGTAACCTCTCTTTTTCTTCCATACTAAACAGTGTGCATTTTTTCAAAAATACCCTTTTTCTGAACCCAAACCTCTACTTCAAGCTTGTTTCCTTCTTCTATGAGAACATTCTTTAAATCTTTAAAGTTCACGGTAGCTTCTTTTATATCACACAGCATGAACATTACAAAATGACCTTGCATAAGAGTTTGTTTTATATCTTCAATGTTAACCTTATGTTTAGCAAGAACTGTCGATATGCCTGATACAATTCCAAACCTATCGGCTCCTGAGACTGTAATAATAATTTTGTAATCGTCCATCAAATTTTCTCCTTTGAGAGTATTATATTATATGTTCGGAAAATCTGCAATCTTGCAAAAGGAAAGTCTTGCAGTGTGTGCAAGACTCAAAAATATACATTTACCCCACTAACTTTATACCATACTATGCCATGCTTGTCAAGTATTATTTCGAAACACAGTAGAGACGGATATTTAGCGGGAATTTAATATTTTCTCTCCCCAAATTAAAAACCTAATTATTCTCTGCCAGTTTTTCACGTACAAGGGTCTCAACCTGACTAAGAATATCCGGATTAGCACCCAAGAATTCTTTTGCCTTATCTCTTCCCTGACCGAGTTTTTCATCGTTAAAGCTAAACCAGGAACCTGCTTTTTTCACAATATCCAAATCAACAGCAACGTCAAGAATATTGCCGATTTTGCAAATTCCTTTTCCGAATATAATATCAAACTCTGCTGTTCTGAAAGGAGGTGCTACTTTATTCTTTAAAATACGAACTCTTACATGGTTTCCGATATCTTCGCCGTCACCCTTAAGCCCTTCAACACGTTTAATTTCGAGACGAACTGATGCGTAATACTTAAGAGCGTTACCACCGGTCGTTGTTTCAGGATTCCCATACATAACACCGATTTTTTGTCTTAGTTGGTTAATAAATATAACAGTTGTATTAGTTTTACCTATAATACCTGTTAATTTTCTTAAAGCTTTTGACATCAATCTTGCTTGCAGCCCCATTTGCTGGTCTTCCATAGAGCCTTCAATTTCGGCCTTTGGAACAAGTGCTGCTACAGAGTCAACAACGATTACATCCACTGCCCCAGAGCGGACAAGTTCTTCTGTAATATCAAGAGCTTGTTCCCCTGTATCCGGCTGAGAAATTAGAAGTTCGTCAACATTAACTCCAAGATTTCTTGCATACTCAGGGTCAAGTGCGTGTTCAGCGTCAACGAATGCTGCAATGCCGCCTTTTTTCTGGCATTCTGCGACAATATGCTGGGCAAGGGTCGTTTTACCGGATGATTCCGGACCATATATTTCGATAATACGACCGCGGGGAATTCCGCCTACTCCAAGGGCTACATCAAGAGCAAGTGCGCCTGTAGGGATTGTTTCTACGCTTACTGCGGGCTTGTCACCAAGCTTCATTATCGCGCCTTTACCAAAATCCTTTTCTATTTTCTCTATCGCTAATTTTAGCGCTTTGCTTCTTTCATCAATTGTCGCTGTTTCTTCTTTTGCCATTTTTTAATTCCCTAAGTCTATAATAAAATATTGTTTTCTTCTTCTTTTTTGATATAGAATCCGCAGATTAGCGGTTTGAAGCTATTTAAAACATTTTTAAGCTTGAAGTTTTCTTTATTAAGTTCATTAACTTTATTTTTTAAATTTTCATTTTCAGTCTTGCATCTTACAAGTTCCAAAACAACGTCATCCATGCCTTCAAGTTTTTCATCAATAAGCTTAGTCATAGATGTTGTAATATTGTTTTCCATTTTATTAAGAGTTTCCAGCAAGCCGTTTACAACTGCTTGTGAATTTGGTTTTGTCATCATTGTTGATGGAACTTTATTCATATTTTCGGCAGGGTTCATAGATTCCAATTGTCTACCTTTCTCTTTCATTTCTGTAATAACAGCGGATTTCGCGCTGCGCAATCTTTTTACTTCATCCACTGAAAAATATATCTGGCCTTTTGAATCTTTTTTCGGGGTAACTGAAGTTTTTTTACATAATTCAACTATCTCTTTATTATCTGCATTTAATAATTTTCTAACGTCGTTAGGTAAAAGTACTTTACTTGGATTAGCATTCATTTTGATAAATTCCCCTCTTTCTATACCCAATAGATATTCTAATCAATAAAAAAAATTATTTCCACTAATTGTAACAATTTTTTAAACTATCGTTACAGAATAAATTTAGATTCTTTATTAATTCTTAATATCAAATCTATTGACCAATTTTAAAAAATAATATAAAGTGTACTTTGTACACATAAGGAGGGATATGTATGGATTTTCAACATCAACCATTAAACGGTG
>CALURX010000047.1 GCA_944323265.1 Candidatus Gastranaerophilales bacterium | reverse complement strand
AATGCTACTGAAGATATGCAAAGATACAGAGAAAGATTGGAAGCTAAGTTCTCTGCTATGGATATGCTTATCGCTAACATGCAGCAACAGTACGCATCTTTCCTCGGCGTGTAAACCTTTTTAGTGTTGAATAAGAGCATTATATGTGAAGAAATGTAACAATTTCTCATTAAATCCTAAAGTTTTCTGAAATTATGCCGTAATACATAGTAACAGATACAAAAAAGGAAAAAGGAGACACGAATTATGGGTATGTCAGCATCACAAGCAAGGTTACTAAGTTTACAGGCTAGACAGTCTAACTTAGAATACCAAGGTCAACAAATCAACCAAGAAAGAACAATTTTATCGCAACAATGTACAGCATTGTACAATAGCTTGCTTGCTATGACAGTGCCTACTCCTCCTTCAACACAGGATTATACTACTATTGAATATTCAGGCACAATTGGGGCAACAAATTATACATTTGATGCAAGCAGCGTCAAACCAGGAAATAATGGAAGTTATATAGTTACAGTCAAGCAAGAAGCTTATGGTGATTCTCTTGAACAAAATTCATCTATTGCAACTGTAAATAATAATTCTTCAGGTACTTTAAATGCTATAGTCTTTGCAAATACTGTAACTGAAGATACAGAAGTCGGTACTGGAACATATTCTCAATCAACAGAAGCATCTAATACCTATATGATTCCATATACTTTAGGTGAAAATGATGATCCTACAGAGTATTATGTATTTGATGGGTCTTATAGAAAAGCTACACAGGCAGATAAGGATGCTAACAAAGATTTTTATAAAATTGTTTCACAGGGTAACAAACCTGATAATGGCGTTCCTGTAAAAGAAGATACTAAGACGGTTCATAAAGGTGAAGCAAGACCGGTAACACTCCAAGAGTTATCTAATCTTTATGTTTTGTCTGATGATAATGTAAGTCTGCGTAAAGCTACAATTGATGATGTTGATGGTGAAAGTGAACCCTTTACACTAAGAACTAACACAACTTACTACCAAGAATCATCTGAAGGCTTGGGCAACTCATTCAATATTCAGGGTGCAGTAAGTGGTATAGAAGTTGACGGACATGAAGTTTATGAATTAGAAAATGCTCCTATAACAGAGGAACAAAAAAGCGTTTATGAAACTGCAATAACTAATTCCGGTTTACAGAAACCAAATGGTGAGCCTTATACAGCATCTGATTTTTATATCTATTTTAACGATAGCAGCCAAGCTTGTTTTGCTCTCAAATCAGATGTAAATGACGGTAACAATAATGCTAAAACATATACATATATTTCAAATGGTAAATATTCGAAACCGACAACATATAATGATTGTAAATTGACATTTGACCCTACAAGTGGCAGAATTACAGAACTGTCTATTCCTAATTATGCTACTACTACTGATGAAGATGGCAATAAAATATATGATTATTCAAAAATTGAGTCATATACAACAATGGCCGTGGAAGCCGAAAAAGTTACAGATGAAAAAGCTTATCAAGATGCATATGCGCAATATGAATATGCACAGTATGAATATGATAAAGCACAACAAGATATAAATGCTAAAACTGAAATTATTCAACAAGAAGATAGAAACCTTGAATTAAAACTTCAAAGACTTGATAACGAAAGAACTCAGATTACAACAGAAATCGAGGCTGTAGATAAAGTTATCAACGATAACATTGAAGCTTCTTACAAAACATTCAGCGGCTAATAAGCTAACTCCCCTGTTAAGGGATAATACATAGTCGAAAATGATCGAGAGCCCCGAAGAGGGGCTCTCTTTTTGTACGGAAGATTTGGTTTATTATAATGAACAATCTGCCGCCCATGTACATAAGGTCCTTCTTTTATACATGGAATGATACTGTTGAATCTTCAGGAATCTGGCTATCTACCGTAACCCCATTGTCATCCCCTTTTAATTCGTCTAGAATCTGCTGTGCTTTAGATAATGAGATGCCATACTCATCTGCAATATCCTGTGCTGTCATAGAAGACGACAAGCCATCCTGTTTGAGTTCATTTAAAATCTCCTCTGTAGACATTTGAGTTGATTGTGATGAAGAATCTGATGCTGTTTGTGAAGTTGTCTCAGAAGTGGTACTCTGCATCATACTAAGGTAGCTGTTCCCTGATAGCGAAATGCTTTCTGCCATAATTTAAACCTACAAAATTTTTTTACCCAAGTGTGTTTAATTTTAAACACATGAATATGCTATATTTGTTTTTTTATTTTGTCAATGATATTCTAAAATAAATACGTGATTTGGAGGAGATTTATGAGAATTGACGGAAGGGAGAATAATCAGCTGAGGGAGATAAAATTTACACATGATTTTACGAAACACGCCTTAGGCTCGGTACTTGCAGAATTTGGGGATACAAAAGTTATTGTAGCAGCGTCTGCTGAAGCAAAAAAGCCGAAGTGGATGGATGATGACGATAACAGGGGTTGGGTTACTGCAGAGTATTCCATGCTGCCTTCTGCGACCAATACAAGATGCAAGCGAGAGCGGGAAAAGATCTCCGGCAGAACTCAGGAAATTCAGCGTCTTATAGGCAGAAGCCTTAGGGCATGTGTTGATTTAACCAAAATGCCTAATCTGACGATTACAATCGATGCTGATGTAATTCAGGCTGACGGAGGTACCAGAACTGCAAGTATTTGCGGCGGATATCTGGCGCTTAGGGATGCCGTGGAAAAACTGATGGCATCCGGAGAATTGAAAGAAAATCCTATCATCGAACCTATTGCCGCAATTTCTGCCGGAATTATTGATGACGAAATAAAATTGGATTTGAATTATCAGGAAGATTCACACGCAAGGGTGGATTCCAATATTATTCTTACTAAAAGCGGTAAAATCGTTGATTTTCAAACAACTGCAGAAGGTGAACCTTATGAATTTGCTCAAATGATAGAGCTTTTTAATATCGCAAAATCAGGTATTGATAAAATAATTGGGATGTACTAAACTTAATATACTAGATGTGTGGAGAGACAAATGGAAGAAAAAACATTAAAAAGGTTTACTACTGCCAAATTTTTGAGCTTTGCGCTTGGATTCTTTGGTTTACAATTCGCGTGGCAGATGAGAATAATCTTATCAGGGCCTGTTACTGAAGATTTGGGAGCATCACCGTTTCTATTTGGTTTGATTTGGCTTGCAGGGCCCTTTACCGGCATGGTAGTTCAACCACTTATCGGCGTTTTGAGCGATAAGACAAAATCTCCATTTGGCAGAAGACGTCCGTATTTAATGGGCGGGGCACTTCTGTCTGCTATAGCATTGTGGGCTCTTCCAAATTCCGAAATTATTACTAATACAATAGGTGCATATTTACATCTGCATTTGCCTGAATTGAGTGCTTTATTTTTTGCCGCAATTATGATTTGGATACTTGATGCTTGTGTTAATATTGCACAAGGGCCTTACAGAGCTCTTATCCCGGATGTTGTACCGCAGGAACAGCACTCGCTTGCCAATTCTTATATAAGTTTGGCTATTGGCTTGGGCTCTGTTGTTGCAGCAGGCACTGCTCCTTTTTTGAAATGGGCTTTTGGGTATCAAATGTCAATTAATGCTCAATTTATAATGGCGGCTTTAGCTTTTGCTCTTGGTATGGCTTGGACATGCAGTGTTATTAAAGAACCTAAATATGAACATAAAGAGGAAGTTCGGGGTGAGAAATTTAGTATTATAAAATCCTTGAAGGAATTTTTTGCGCTTTCTCCTGAAGTTGGGAAAATTTGCTGGATGCAGTTTTTCTCCTGGATTGGAACTATGTGTATGATGATGTACTTTACTCAATATTGTGTACACACTGTATTTAGCGTTCCTGACTTGTCAGATGTTTCTGAATTTGTTAAAGCAAGTTATGATCAGGCGGTTCTTGCAGGAACAAATTTTTCATCTACTTGTTTTGCTTTGTATAATTTGGTTTGCTTCTTGGTTGCAATACCGATTGGCGTGCTTTCTGTAAAGTATGGCAACAGAAAAGTTCATGTATTGTCTTTGTTATCTATGGCTGTTGCATTTGCATTTATGGGATTTGTAACCAACGTTAAAATGGTAGCCTTTTTGATGGCATTATCAGGTATTGGCTGGGCAAGTATTTGCGCACTTCCTTTTGCTATGCTTTCTCAATATATTAAACCGGGTACTGAGGGCTCTGTAATGGGTATATTTAATATCTTTATCGCAGGACCACAGGTATTTGTATGTACTTTGGTTTCCTGGTTTATTAATAAGCATGCTTTTCCTGTATTAGAAGGTATTAATTATCATTGGGAATACACATTTGTTATTGGAGCCATTTGTTTAACACTGGCAGCAATAATTGCCTCAAGAGTTAAGGACAAGACTGTTGGAGAAGGGTAGAAAAAAGAGGGTATATTTAATTTATCCGCCTTCGCCGGTATTAAACCGTGAGGACAGGTGTCAGCAGCCGACAAAAGAGCTGCTTGTTATTCCGCCCCTTCCGCCTACGGATTTAATGTATCTTGCTGCAATAGCGGAAGAATGCGGATATGAAGCTAAAATAAAGGATTACAGCCTGGGCGGAGACTTGGCGGCTGATTTGAGGGATTTTTGTCCTGATTATTTGGTGGTAAATATTGCGACACCGACATTTGTCTCTGATATGGCAGCTGTAAAGCTTGCAAAGGAAACGCTTCCAAACCTTTGTACAATTGTAAAAGGCGCTCCGTTTCTCACTTATAATACTAATACAATTTATGAGAATCCTTATATTGATTATGTGATAATGGGAGAGCCGGAGCTTACGCTAAAGGATATTTTAGATGGGACGCCTAATGAAGAAATTCTAGGGATTTGTTACAGAGATAATTTTCAGCCGGTAAAAAATGAAAAACGCCCTTTTATTGAAAACTTGGATATTTTACCTTTCCCTGCAAGGCATCTGGTAGATAATTCTATATATAAAAGACCTGATAACGGTAAGGTTCAAGCTGTGATAAAAGTTTCAAGAGGGTGTCCTTATCATTGCTTTTTCTGTCTGGCAACTCCTGTGTCCGGTCATCAGGTAAGAAAGAGATCTGCAGAAAATATTATTGCGGAGATTAGAGAGTGCGTAGAAAAATATAATATTAGAAACTTTGTGTTCTGGTCTGATATTTTTAATATTGACAGGGACTGGACTATAGATTTATGTAAAAAAATTATAGAGAGCGGGCTTAAGATTACGTGGTCTTCTAATACAAGAGCGAACACAATGGATGATGAGATGGCATCTATGATGTATAAGGCAGGATGCAGACTTGTAAGTATTGGAGTTGAAAGCGGTTCCCAGAAAATGCTTAATAATATCGGCAAAAGAATTACGCTTGATGATATAAGAAATACGGTCAAGATTTTAAAGAAAAATAAAATAAAGATATATAACTATTTTGTAATTGGGCTTCCCTGGGAAACAGAAGAGACTGTAGAAGAGACTATAAAATTCGCAATAGAGTTGGACAGTAATTTTATAAGCTTTTATACAGCAACCCCTCTTCCTGGGACAAAATACTTTGCTTATGCAATGTTAAATAAGCTTGTTGAGGGGAATCTGGATTTCCATAGCGCCTATTATGAGCCTGTTGTAAGGTCGCATACACTTTCAAAGGAAAGAATATTTGAACTGCATAAGCAGGCTGTAAAAAGGTTTTATTTGAGACCCAAGTTTATAATAAGGACGCTTCTTTCACTAAGAAGTTTTGCGGAGCTGAAGAATTACTTTTTGGCTGGCATGCAGCTAATAATGAAACGATAGTTTTATATATTAAAACTCTTTCTTGAGCCTTCTTCGTGGTACAATCCACCGCCGCAAATTGTCTCTACAACTTTTAACACAAATTCTCTGGAGGCGTCTGAACTGTTTAAAAAGAATTCACGATTAGAAAGGTGTCTTATTTTAAATATTGAATTTTGGGTTTTATCGGCAGGAACGAACAGTGATGCGACTTCTTTATCAAGCAGGACTTGCATCATTTCATTTCTGGACTTAATCCCTTCCATCAATTCATTATAGTTACCGTTAATAGCCATAATACGTCCGGAAAACATTGGCGGAGCGCTTTCTCTAAACAGAGCCTGCGGCTCATAATTACATCTGGTCGTGAGGCTTATTGTGTGCCATAAAATATTAATTATCACTACGGTCTTATCTTTATCGTGTTCTACATAGATATTTTCTGTTGTAACACCTCTGGAGGCAAAAGATTGTTTTAGAGAATCCGCAATAGCTTTAAGATTATCAATCATTTCTGCAAAGATTTCTGTTGTGTTTAACGTTGCATGCTGATAATCCAAAAACTGTTTATACATGTGGGTAGAAACAAGTCCGATTCGCTCTTGGATTAGTGTGGATTTTCTAAAGGAAGTTTCCAGATTATTAAAGTTTTCGTAGCCTTTACTCAAAGTTATAAAGCCTCCTTATATAATTGTACACTCAAATGTATGTCAATGTAAACTAAACATTGTAAACTTTTGTAACAATTTTTCTCAAAAAGTGTTATAAACTATCCAAAATGTGGAATAGAAATAATAGGTAGGTATGGTTTTGTAAATCATATTTACCATTAGGAAAGGAGTATTCTGACATGGAAATTTTGAATTTAATTTTATTCGGATGCGTATTCTACCTGGCACTTATCGGTATTCCAAGCCTTTGTGAACGCCGTAAATAATCTGTATTAACCAATAAGCTTTGCAAGCGAGCCGTCAGCGGCGAGCTGCGAAAGCTTCTGCTCTTCGGAGTCAATGTTAACGGCAGATATACCCTGCTCTTTTACCGTGTCAATAAAGAGCTTTTCAAATAACGCGTAGATTATCTTGGAGTGATTGTTGTACTTTTGCAGTAATGCAAGGGTATCGTTGATTATTAAAAGTGCGCTCTCAATTTCAGAATTTGAGATTCTAAGGCGTGCCATAAAATAGCGGGCAAGGGTTAGAATATTAAATATCGCGGATTTTTCTGATTTTTCTAGGACATCCTTATAAATTGCTTCTGCTTTTTCTTTGATTCCGATATTAGCGTATGAGTAAGCTATTAAAAGGTCACAGAATAATTCCAGCTGAAGCTGGCGTATGTCTGATGCCAGAAGCTTGGCTTGATATATATTTTGAGCAAAGGTTTTATAATCGTTTTTATGCTCTGTAAATTCTTGTAATATAAGATAGATAACTTTAGAGAAGGCCGAGGCTTGTTCTATATTTGAGACAGCGTATGTTTTGCCGCTCAAGAAATCTTTTATCGCAATTATACAGTCTTTTTCCGGCAAATCATCTCCAAGTGCTGTTTTTATTGCATTGAAAAAATCATCCATATCATTATCCATAAGGAACAGTTTCGCAAAAGCCGCCAGCCTGAATGTTTCAAATAAGTGCTCTACAAACAGATTTGTTGAGAAGCTTACCGGCTTAATTTTTTCTAAGATTTCCGGCTGCAGAACGGCTAGAAGGTCCTTTGCCACATCAACACACTGGGCAAAATCTCCTATGTTGAACAGAATTTCAATATTTACAAGCGAAAGCAGGAGAAATTTAGTATTAACAGCTCCATCTACAAGCAGTATAGGATTTTGCATTCTGGTTAAAATGTTATGCAGAAGAGTTAAAGCATCTGTATAGTTCGACGAAATTAAGGCTCCTTGAAGCATAAGATTGGATAGTTTTACGATTTTGTCATTGTCGTTTTCCTCTATTGCGTCCATCAAAAGCACATTTTCTATAGAATAAATCTTTTCAGGAGAGTAATTATACAGGCTCATCAATATATTTTGAAAAACTTCTTTTTTATTATTTTCAATATCTTCTTCCGGTATATTATTTTCTATGTGTTCAATAAGCGACAGGAAGCCCAGGCAGTTTTTCAGGTATGCATCGTAGTCTCCGACAGACATTGCAAGTTGAGAGTTTCTCCAAAGAAGCAGGTATTCTTCTTTAAAGTGTGCAAGTTTGCCCATAATCATTAGTGTTGCGGTATCATCCAGACCTTTGCCCAGATTTGCAAGAACATTCTTTGACAGATAGTCCTGAACCTCTTTCTTTAGCGAATCTTCAATTGCGGGTTTCACAAGATTGTAATTATTAATGTATACAACTTTGTTTCTAATATATACAAAGCCCGCTTTTACAAGTATTTCTGCATTTTTTTTAATATCCTTAACCCCGAGCCTCTCCAGAGTTCCGAAATCAAGCCTCGGGCCCAGATAGATTGAATATGCCAGAATAAGTGATGCTTCCTGGTTTTTACTTAAGGTTTTTAATCTTGCCTTAAATAAACCTTTGAGGTCGTTTGGAAGGATTACTGAGTTTGCACTCTTTATAAGAAGCCTGTTTTCAAAGCTTATAAGAATATTTTTTTCTGTCAGATACCTGATAGCATTTATAAAATACAGGTATGAGCCATTAAAGTTTTCCTTAATTTTTTCATAATAGAAGGATTGTATAAAATCTGATGCTTCTTGCTTCAAATCCGACAGAAGATTTTCAATACTTGTTTTTGTCAATGTAAATTCGGAATACAAAGGAGTTCTCAGCAATCCTTTAATTTTTGAATGCAGAGCCGTTTCACTCTCTGTTGTAAACACAAATGTCGGCGTAATTGTCTTAAACCTGTCGAAGAAAAGTTCTAATGTTTGGATAGATGTATCATCCATATTTTCAAAATTTTCAATCAGAACTACACAATTTTTCATAGAAGAGAGCAGATTGCCAAAATCTTCCATATACGCAAACCTGGCATCTTCAGGAGTGGCAGCTTTTCGTGGTTTAAATAAAATTAAATCAAAAATAGCTTTAAATTTTCTGTAGTCATCAGATGTATTGATTAAGGAGTTATGAGTCGCAAGATTCCAAAAATCTCTGGCAAGCTGTTCTAATATTCCCCAGGGTTTGTAGGTAAGTTCTTCTGTGCAAACGGTACGAATAACCTTGAAACCTTTTGATTCATAATAATCTACAAGTTCTGAGGTTTGTATTTCTAAATCATGCGCACTTCTTATTGATATAATTTTGTTATCATCAAGCGAGTTTAGAAGGCTGTCTGCCGTTACTTTATGAAACTTACACTTTGCATTTATATCAAAGACTTTAAAGCTGTAAATATCATCTACAGGCTTTTTCTCCTGTTTCTTGATAGTTTTTTGCTGAACTTCTATTGTTTCTTCGCTGCTCTTCTCAGAAGGCGGTAAGACATAGCTTTCAAGCAGTATTTCATAGAACATTACCGCGCTATTATCTATCTCTACTGAATATAAAGAATCCGTTTTATAATCCTTATTAACACAATCCCATACAAACTGATCCAGAATAATCTGCATTCCTTTTAAGAATTTTTTGTCATCCCTTTTGACTTCAAGCAATTTAACGTTTGATTCAAAATTAGTTTTTGCCAACAATTCTTCCGCAGTCTTCTTTGTAATTGTCATATTTAGATTAAGCGGACAGCCCAATTCTTCTATAATTTTAGAGTTTAATTCAGAAAACGCATTAGCAAGTTTTATTGCTAACCTCACGGCCTTGTTTGAAGACGTAGGAAAAGAGAGTTCTTTATTAAAATTCACCACAAAAACATCATTATAAATAATTACTTTCCCTTCTAATCCTTTAAGCTGTGATGTAAGAAGATTTTTCAGCCTAAAGTAGAACTTGGAAAAAAGTTCCTGCGAGCCAAGCAGTCTTCTGATATTTTTTAGTGCGGAAAACTGAATTAATATAGAAGCAAACTCATCTGTTTCGCACTCTTGATAAGCAATACTGGTTTTAGTCGGGAATCCGCATTTACATTTTTCTTGTGCTGTATGTACTGTCTTTCCGCATTTCGAGCACTTGGTCAATATTATATATCCGCAGCTTTCACAAACAGAAGAATGATTAATCCTATGACAATTAGGGCACTCTAAGGCTATAACCTTATGGCAGTGCGGACATACTGTCTCATTCTCTCCGATTTTCCTGTGGCATTTTGGACATTCCATACTTTAGATTATAGCCTAAATCATTACATTATGCTATACTGAAGTAAATGTATTTGATGCTTAAGACGAGGGAAGTATGACAATAATTTCAATATTAACAGAGCCGGCAATTCTTATAATTACGGTATGTTTCTTGTTTTTTATAATGACGGTTATAAGAAACTATGCAAAAGTCCAAAAAAATCTTAATTCGGTTTATATGTTTTTAAAAACTCTTGATAAAAAAGAGCTTTCATACCGATTTCAGCAGCTGGACGAGTTTATGACTTCAAACTCTTTTACAACTACAGCGTGGGAAGATTTTAAGAAAGCGCTTATTTTCCCTGAAAAATTGTTTATAGCATCTCAAAATGCAAAATCTACAGGAGATTTTAAACCTGAAATTTACCTTACCATTGATGCTTCTTACTTTTTTAATGAGGAGTCACTTGTTTATTCTAAGATTAATAATAAGTTTATTCAAACAATGCCAACGCTCCTTACAGGTTTAGGTCCATTTTTTACGTTTTTAAAGATGGCTATTGCGTTTACGGAAGTTAATTTTTCGATGGAATCAAATGTCGGTGGGTCATTGAATAGCTTAATTGCTAATATTCAGATAGCTGCTTTGTGTTCGGTTTTTGCGGTTGGTTTTTCGCTGCTTTTTATGTTTATTGAAAAAATTCTATATAACAGAATGTGCAAAAAATACTACCTTGCAATCCAAAAAGAATTTATTCGCTTGTTTGATGTTGTGACAAGCGAAAAATTCCTTATTGATTTAGTCAAGGAATCCAAAATTCAGAATGTTACAAATGAAAAACTTCTGAAAGCTTTACCCGATGATTTTGCAAAAGCTGTTATAAAGAGCCTTGGAGAGACAACTACGCCGTATTTGGAGAATATCTTATACAGCCTTAATAAGCTCAATGAATCAATGGCTAAAAACTCCAACGGCGGAGATGTTGTAGATAAATTGTTCTAGGATAATATAGTATGAGAATTAAACCTCACAAAGAAGATAATGGTGAAAATAATATATTTTGGGTAACAATGACGGACTTAATGACGGCATTGGTGCTGGTATTTATTGTCCTGTTTTTCTACACCTATATGACAAGTTATTATGAGAAGATTGAAAGTAAACTTGAACAGAAAAAGGCTTCCCAAGCACTTGAAGAGACTCTAAAGGCGCAAAATATTGATGCAAGTGTTGACGGTATCTCGGGTGTTGTTAAAATATCAGACTTGGAACTTTTTGAGGTTAACAGTTATGAACTTTCTGATAAAGGCCGAAAATATCTAGATAAATTTGCTCCGGCGTATTTTAACTCACTCTTTTCTAACGATTATTTGAATAAAAATGTGTCCAAAATTATTATAGAAGGACACACTGATTCTCAGACCTTTAAAGGAAAGTATTCTGAAGATGAACAGTATATGAAAAATATGGAATTGAGCCTCAAAAGGGCCTATGCTGTTGCAAATTATATGACAAGTACACAGTATAATAAAGAAAACGGCAAGCGTCTCAGAAAGATGATAATAGTAGAAGGCGCAAGTTTTTCTAATCCGGTAATTTTGAATGGTAAAGAAGACTACAATAAGAGCCGTCGTGTAGAGTTAAAAATTGTAATGAAACAGTAATTCATTATGTAACAATTTCTTTACAAAACCTAAAGTTTCTCCATAATCTGCCGTTATAAAAATTGGTTGTATTAATATAGGAGAAAATTATGGTTCAAGATTTTAGTAACATTAAAATGAATGTTGAAGGATTTAATCAGTTCCTCCAGGCTAATAATGTTAAAATAAGCAGGGAAGAAAGTATTAAAATTAACACGATTTTTCATGAATGTGATACTGAAAATACTAAAGGGGATAAGAAGCCTGATGGAGAATTGACAGGTCAGGAAAGGATGAATTTCCTTGACAAAATAAAATCTGCTTGTCCGAATCTTTATCAAAAAGTCGTTGATTTTTATACTGCAATTGACGTTAAAGAAGACCTAGAAAAAAGCCGGCAAGATGCTATTAAATCTGTAAAAGAAGAGAATAACAAAGACCAAGTTAAAGGAAATGATGCAGATTTTATGGACTAAATCAACAGAAAAGCGGATTAAATAATTTTATTTAATCCGCTTTTAGATTTTTAAGTTTTTAACTACACTTTTGCAACAACTCGCGGTCCGGCTTTAACAATTTCTTGAGGCATATTTGGATATTTAGCCGCAAAATTGTCTGCAAACATTTGTGCAAGCTTGTTAGCAGCAGCGTCATAAGCACTCTTATCAGCCCACATACCTCTTGCGTCAAGCATTTCTGCAGGTACATCCGGACAAGATGTCGGATAATCTACATTAAATACATCGTGATGTTTGAATTCTATGTTGTCAAACGAGCCGTTAAGCGCTGCAGTAACCATCGCTCTTGTATAACTTAGCTTCATACGTTTAGCTCCAGAAGCTGCACTTCCCCCTGCCCAGCCGGTGTTAACCAAATAAACTTTTGTGCCGTATTTATCAAGTTTTTCACCCAGCATTTTAGCGTATACAGACGCATCCATCGGCATAAACGGTTCGCCGAATAATGTTGAGAAAGTCGGCTGCGGTTCTGTTACGCCGCGTTCAGTACCTGCAAGTTTGGATGTGAATCCTGTTACAAAGTGGTACATTGCAGCGTTTTTATCCAATCTTGAAATCGGAGGTAAAACACCAAATGCGTCAGCCGTTAAGAAGATAACAACCTTTGGAATGCCGCTCATTGAAGGGATTTGAGCATTATTGATATAATCAATCGGGTAACCTACGCGGGTATTTTCGGTTAGGCTGCCATCATTGAAGTCAAATTCGCGAGTTTCTGGATTCATAATAACATTTTCTACAAGAGAGCCGAATTTGATTGCATTATAAATATCAGGTTCATGCTCAGCAGAAAGGTTAATACATTTTGCGTAACATCCGCCTTCAAAATTGAATACTCCATCAGGAGACCAGCCGTGTTCGTCATCACCAATCAATTTACGGTTAGGATCTGCTGACAGAGTTGTCTTGCCAGTTCCTGAAAGCCCGAAGAAAACAGCTGTTTCGCCGGTTTTAGGATCCATGTTTGCAGAACAGTGCATAGGAAGAACATTCTTCTTTGTCATTATATAGTTCATTGTCGCAAATACGGATTTTTTAATTTCTCCTGAATATTGAGAGCCGCAAATAATGATTTCGTGCGCTTCGTAATCTATTGCGATACAAGCTTCAGAATTTACTCCGTCAACTTCTGGATCGCACTTGAATCCGGGTGCACAAAGTATTGTATAATCAGGCTCACCATAGCTTTTTAATTCTTCTGCTGTTGGTCTGATTAATAATTGGTGAATAAATAGATTTTGGCTTGCCAATTCATTGATTACACGGAATTTTTGCGTATAAGTTTTATCAGCCCCTGCAAAACCGTCAAAAATAAAGACTTCTCTATTCTGCAAGTATGCAGCAATCTTACCTTTTATTGAATTAAACTTTTCTCTGCTGATAGGACGATTTACTTTGCCCCAAGCAATTTCATTGTGTATGCCGTCTGTATCAACAATAAATTTGTCCTTAGGAGAACGACCGGTATATTTACCCGTTGTTACAACTAAAGCGCCTGTATTACTTAATTTACCCTCTCCGCGGCGCAAAGCAGCTTCTGTTAATTCGGCAGGGCTCAAATTGCGATAAACTGCCTTCGGTTCAATTATACCGATTTTTTCGATTCCAAATGTTTCCATCTAGCTTCCTCCTTGTTACATAGTACAAATTCTACTGTATTACAAATATTAGCCAAATGCAAACCTCTTTCTCAAACAAAAAAGGCAGGAATTCTTTCCTGCCTTTTTCTAATATATTAATCTCACTAGGAGTTTTGCAATCCTCTTTTAAATTCTTCCGGACGGCTTGAACGTGCAAGCGCATCTTCTAGAGTAATTTTCTTTCTCATATACAAGTCTCTTAGAGACATTTCCAGAGTCTGCATACCAAAACCGGAGTTAGTCTGCATTGTAGAATAAATCTGAGCTGCCTTAGCCTCACGGATCAAGTTTGCAATAGCAGGAATTACAAGCATAACTTCCTGCGCCATAACACGACCCTGCTTAGTTCCGTCAGCCTGCAGCAATGGAAGCAATGTTTGTGAAAATACTGCAACTAATGAGTTAGATAGCTGTACACGAACCTGTTGCTGTTGACCTTCCGGAAATACATCGATAATACGGTCAATTGTTTGCGACGCTGATGAGGTGTGCAAGGTTCCGAACACCAAGTGACCTGTTTCAGCAGCCGTCAGAGCTAATCTAATCGTATCTAAGTCACGCATCTCACCTACCAGAATGATATCCGGGTCTTCACGAAGTGCTGACTTAAGTGCGTTAGCAAAGCTTCTGGTATCTTGTCCCAACTCTCTCTGGTGAATAATCGAACGTTTTGAAGGGTGAATAAATTCGATAGGGTCTTCAATCGTCAGAATATGCTCAGAGCGAGTTTCATTGATATAGTTAATCATTGCTGCAAGTGTAGTTGATTTACCTGAACCGGTAGGACCTGTTACCAGTACCAAACCACGTGGTTTTTCAGCAATTTTTCTAACTGTATCTGATAAGCCTAATTCTTTAAATGACGGAACTTTGGATGCAATTACACGGAATGCAGCTGCATAGTTCCCTCTGTCTTTATAAATATTAACCCTGAAACGGCTTAAACCTTGTATACCGTACGAAAAGTCAAGTTCCCAGTCTTGTTCAAGTTTACGTCTCTGCTCCTTGTTGAGCATAGGGAACAGTAATAATTCGACTTCTTCGGGTTTTAAGGCAGGCACATCCATTCTCTGTAGATTTCCGTCGATACGGACTACCGGCGGTAAGCCTGCAGAGATGTGTAAGTCTGATCCTCTCTGCTTTACTACAACTTCCAAATATTTTTCTATAAGCATTTAAAAGCCCTCTTCATTAGCATGTTATACATAAAATATATCACGGAATAATCTTTTTGTAAACAAAAAGTTACATTATTCTTTTATATAATATTCATTAAATATTCATTGATAGCTTTTGCAGCCTTCTTTCCGGCTCCCATCGCATTAATAGCGTTTGACTCTCCTACCGGAGCAACGTCACCGCCTGCATAAATTGTCGGGATAGAAGTCTCTCTGGTTTCCGTATCAACCGTAAAATAACCTTTGCTGTCTGTCGCAAAATCTAAACCGTCTAGATGAGCAGACTTTTGAATTATAGGATTCGGCCCTGTACCCAACGCAACAATCACAGTATCCACGTCAAGTGTTGTATACCTGCCTGTTCCTACCGGTCGTCTTCTGCCGGACTCATCAGGTTCGCCAAGCTCCATTGTTTCAAATTTCATGCCGGCAACATAGCCGTCTTTTTCGAGAATTTCCGAAGGAGCATGAAGGAATTGGAATATAACCCCTTCTTCTTTTGCGTGTCTGATTTCTTCCAGACGTGCCGGCAGTTCTGCCTCGGTTCTTCTGTATACTATATAAACTTTTTCAAACCCTACTCTAACGGCAGTTCTTGCAGCGTCCATTGCAACATTGCCGCCGCCGATTACCGCAACAGATTTACCAATTCTCAAAGGGGTTGCTGCACTTGGATCATTTGCGTGCATTAGATTAACTCTTGTTAAAAACTCATTTGCAGAGAAAACTCCGTTTAAGTTTTCACCCGGAATATGCATCATCTTAGGAAGTCCTGCTCCGGAGCAGATAAATATTGCATCAAAACCATCATCTTTTAATTGTTTCAGAGTTATGGATTTACCTACAATAACATTTTTCTCAAATTTAACCCCCATAGCCTTTAGAGAATCAATTTCTCTGTCGAGAACTTTTCTTGGAAGTCTAAACGGAGGGATTCCGTATCTTAGCACCCCGCCGAATTCATGCAGGGCTTCAAATATCGTAACCTCGTGGCCTGCTTTTCTCAAATCTGATGCAGCTGTAATTCCAGCACAGCCTGAACCTACGATTGCTACTTTTTTCCCTGTAGGAACAATTTCTGTTGATTTGGCAGAGGTATTATCTCCGACATATCTTTCTAAGGCGCCGATTGCGATTGCTTCGCCTTTTATACCAAGAACACATTGACCTTCGCACTGTCTTTCCTGAGGGCAAACTCGTCCGCAAACGGATGGAAGCATGCTTGTTTCTCTTATAATATCACCTGCTTCTTCAAGCTTATCCTCTTTTAATGCCTTAATAAATTCCGGAATATGAATATTAACAGGGCATCCTTTTACGCAGCGCGGGTTTTTGCAAGTAAGGCATCTGTCAGCCTCTGCTTTAACCTGTTCTGCTGTAAGATTTTCTTCTACCGCTTCAAAATTATGACGGCGCTCAAATTTATCTTGTTCTTTTGGTCTCTGGCGCATATAAACTCTCCTTGCTTAAATAACTCCTTACATAGAGTATAGCAAAAAAAGTTCGGTTTGTATAATAAAAATATTTATCCTCAAAAAGTATCCCCTCTCCTTCGGGGAGGGTTAGGGTGGGGGAGGAATTGGTGAAACGCAAGGTACATTTCAGCTTCTTCTCCTCCGCCCTGATTCTATTCCACAAGTTTATAAGGCGAAACATTCAAAACCTCCGCTATTTTAAAAAACTTTGTTGTACTGAGTCCGTACGCTTCACCCTCCTCAATCTTTTCCATATATTTTTTGTTAATACCCGTTTTTTGCGCAAGCTCTGATATAGAAATTTCCTTGCTTTCCCGCTCGGCTTTTATTCTTTTACCAACAATTTTAAGAAGCAACAAGAAATTTTCCCTTTTTGGCATATAGTCCTCCTTTGCATGGCTTCAAGGAGTAATCGCAACACTATCTCGTGCAACGTACTAAAATAGTAAAAGAAAGGAGATAGTAAATATGAAACGATTGCAACACTTAAGTTCGAGCGAACGCGATAAAATAACAATCCTTCAAGGC
>CALURX010000046.1 GCA_944323265.1 Candidatus Gastranaerophilales bacterium | reverse complement strand
GTCATCCCGACCATTTAAGAAAAGAAGCCGGATGGCTTCTTTTTTTGTTGCTTGTGTTCACGATTCGAACGTCTCAAAGGGTAGGAGTGGATAATAAAAAAGCCGGAGGGTGGCTCCGGCCGATTTTTTTAAATACCAATCTTACATCTTATTAATCTTTATTTGACTCATAGATCTGATAAAGAAATGCGATATATTGATCTGCTTTTTCTACATTTCGTCTAAGATTTTCACTTGGTTCAACCCCGTCCGGAGCCTCATCTCTAAGCTTTTTAAGTTCTATATAGTATGTTTCTTTTTCCATATCATTGTTTTCTGCCCACTCTAAAACACAGTCAACAATTTTTACAATCACGTTTGCTTTAATCTCATCTGTACTGAAAGCTGTTTCCAGTAATGAGAAATCGCCTTCATTATCAATCTGATCACAAAGACCGCCATTACCTCCAAATCCGAGTCTGTCAATGTTTTCCCATTCTTTTAAGACATAATAGACATTTTCAGGAGTTAATTTTTTATTGATTGCATTTATGATGGCTAATCCTTCTTTAACAGGTGTATTACCCTTTAAATTTTTCAAAGTTTCTGCAATCTCTTTGCCCTGGTCCTCATAAGTTTTTTCTTCAGCGGTTGACTCTTCTTTTACGCCTTTAGCGCCGGTTGAAGATTCTTTAGGCTTAATATCAGAAGCTTTTACTTCTGTGCCTTTAATATCAGAAATATTGTGCATTTTTCCATCTTTTGTTTTGCATCTGTTATTACTGTAAACAGCTACAACATCGTCAAGCTTAATTATTTTTCCATCCCTAACTGTGTAGAAATTACCCTTTTGATCTTTATAACAATTAGCGACTTCATTTGCAGGGGTTAAAGAATCCTTAGCCTCTACCAAAGTGCCTGCAGTGACAAGCTCATTAACCTCTTCTTGTACAGTTTTAGGTTCAGCTTTATAATCCACTAACTGAACTTTTGTAGTGTCAACACCATCAAGTCCCTCTTTCTTGAGGTCAGCTTCAGTATCTTTTACAATAATATCTTCATCAATAATATCAGTATCTGTGCTTGAAATACCATTCAAGAAGCTATACTTATTATTAATTTCCTGATTTATCTGTAATGCTTCCATTCTTCTAAGCATTACATAGAGTTTTTCAAATTCATTTGCAAGATTGCCTAAAGACTTGCTTGTAGCCTTACCGGCAGCAGCCTCTTTAGCTTTAGTAACATTTGTTATTTGATCACCTAGTGCAGTCAAGGTTTCTTCATCAAATGCTTCACCATTATCCTTGATGTAGTTTGCCTTGGCAGTCAAGGCGTCAACAAGTTTATTTACTGAGCTTTGAATATCAGCTTTTGCATTATCATCCACTTCGTTCATTTTTTTAATCATAAAGCGGATAATACATCCTTCGTCTTTGCTGTCTTTGTTATCACCTGTCAGACCATATTTATCGTTCCAATAGCTTATAACTCTCAAGATATCATTATTAGACTCTGTTACCATAGGTTCAATAAGTCCTTTGAATTCTTTTAAGCTGTTTGGATTTTTGCTTGAAAGACCTGCAATTTCGCTGTGAATTCTATCAAGCATAGAATTCAAATCAGTATCTTTAGAGTTTTTGTAGCTGTAATCTTTGTCACCGAAGTTATATCCGGCTTTTTCCAGTCTTTCTTTTAGATTGAAATCTTTTGAAGAAAGTGAAGTTAATGCTTTTTTCAATGAGTTTTTATCAATTTCATTATAAACACTCTTCAATGAATCAAGTTTCTCTTCAATCTTTCCAGATTTAGACAAAGCAACCTCGATTTTGTCTAATAAATCAGGATTGAGGGATTTATTAGCTTTTGTAATATTTTTGTATTCATTTATAAGTGCTTTTAAATCATTGTATTCTCTCTGCATTTTCTTTTCTGCAGCTTTTTCTGCGTCAGTTTTCTTGGTAGTATCTTCGTTGTTCGGATTCTGCCACGGAGTAAAATTCCAATTCCAATTTCCAAAGTTGCCGAAATTACCAAAATTGCCAAAATTACCCCAGTTATTATTTTGCCAATTTTGCATTGTCTGCTGAATAGCAAGCATTGGATTCAAAAGTTGGTTACCGAAAGTTGAAAATTCCGGAAAACGCCATACTGAATTAAAATCATAAGCAGGTGTCATATATACAAGAGATTTTGCATTATTGTACTCCATCTGTTGATTCCAGAATAAATTCATAGAATCCATCGGATTCTGGCTTAACATTGCGTGATTTATACTTGAAAAATAGAATGGCATACCCATAAATTTATCCTCGTTATTTTTCTCTTATATATATAAAGTATTACTGTTGAGAAAAATTGACTTTTTTTGTTACAATTGCTTAATAATTTGTTACATTGTTAATATAAAACAGATATACTCTTGTGATAATTCATTTATATGGTATAATGGGGAAGATATGGAGGGACTATGGCAAGAGTATTGATTTCAATGTCAAATGATTTTCTAAGCAGAGTAGACAGCATAGCCAATTCTGAACAACGCACAAGAAGCGAATTAATCAGAGAAGCTCTCAGAGTTTATATTAAACGTAATAAAATTTCCAATAATCTTCAAGCAGAAAAAAACGCAACTATCTTGACAGAACTCTTAAGCTAGTTTTGTCCCTTATTCCTTCCCAGAGATTATACAAAATAAAAACTGACCCATTTTGAGTCAGTATAAGTATTTTCTCTAATAATTTTGGGAGGAGATTTGGGGATAGTTGATACATGGCATGCTACTATAAATTTTCGTTTCATGGTACATCATGAAACAAAAATTTTACAAAAATTTACAATTTGACAAGGTTAATCTATGGATTAATAATCTTTTCGAGCGATTTTACTGCATTTTCAACAGTGTCATTTATTATCTTGTAGTCAAATTTTTCAGAGTTCTTGATTTCAGCTTTTATGGACGCAAGCCTTTTTTGTATAGCCTCTTCATCTTCAGTATGGCGGCCTCTAAGGCGGGCTTCCAACTCTTCTATTGAAGGTGGGGCTATGAATATTAATACTGCATCAGGCATTAGGGATTTGACGTTTAGGGCGCCTTTGGTATCAATTTCCAGGATTAAATTTTCTCCATTTTTTAGGCACTTCTCAACAAAATCTTTTTTCGTGCCGTAATGATTGCCTGAAAATTCAGCCCATTCTAAAAATTCATTATTTTTTATGCAAGAATCAAATTCATCCTTGGTAAGATAAAAGTAGTTTACGCCATGCTCTTCCCCAGCCCTTTTTTGACGAGTTGTGCAAGATATGGAGAGTTTGAAGTCCGGATGCTTTTTTAAAAATTCTTTTATGACTGTACCTTTCCCGACACCGGAGGAACCTGAGATTACGTATAGTTTTTTGTTCATAAATCAAACCCTTTGTGGACAGTTGTTTCAAAATTGACTTTAGAATCTCTCTCTTCCTGCTCTATTGGAGGTGTGCAATAGTGTTCGGGCACAGTTTTATTCCTATTACGCAGGTTTGAGATAACATCTTCTGTTAGTTTTGGCATATCCATCTCGCCTGTGCAAATTTCAATGTAGCACATTTTGTTCATGATTTGAGTGACTTTAAGAGCTTTATCAAAGTCTTCTGAGGTAGTTACTTTTGTTGACCAGATATCTCCGTCAAACACTCTGGCAAATTTTGAATAATTCATCTGCATAATTTCATTAAACTTGTCATAAGGATTGTCAGAAAGCACCCTCTCGACAGTATAACCTTGATTATTCAAAACAATTATAATTGGCTTTAAACCGCGCCTTAGCATATTTCCGATTTCCATCGCTGTGAGCTGGTGTGACCCCTCGCCTGTAATAAGAATTACTCTGGATTTCGGTTTTGCAATACATACCCCGAGAGCTGCCGGGGTTGCCCAGCCGATTGAGCCCCATAAAGTTTGCGTTTGTAAGTCAACATTGTGAGGGAATTTTATCTGGCATACTCCGTATGGTATTATACCTGTTTCTGCAATCACAATATCATTTTCTTTTATAAATTCCTGCAAACGCGGGTAAATATAGTTTGATGTGAGTTCTCCTGTATCTGCCGGAATATGTTCGTAGCCGATTTTCCCTTTTTCGATATAGATTTCTCTTGGTGATATGTGTTTGGTGATCTCTTCTAAGACATCACTCATTTTAATGTTATCAAACTTTATTCCGTCTACGTAGGTACAAGTTCCGTATATTGCAATATGATTATTTATTTTGTACGGAAGATTAAAACCAAATGCGTTCAAATCACTGTATACCGGACCTACGGCAATTAGGCAGTCTGTTTCTTCCAGTGCTTTTTGAGCCTGCGGATTTCTATATTTAGAGTAATATCCTCCAAGATATTTTTCATAATCCATATCAATGAGGTTGGTTCCCATAAGGAAGTTGGTTACAGGAATTTGTGATTTCTCAACAAATTCTTTGTATTCAATCTTTGCGTCAAATCTTTTTACCAGAGAATCTCCGAGAATTACAGGTCTCTGTGATTTATTAATCTTTTCAACTATTTTGGTTGATACCGCCTTTAAGACTTCTTCATCACTGTTCCAGCCATAAGAAACTTCTCTGTCAGAGATTTCCATTTTTGCAATATCTATTGGGATTGCAATATAAACAGGTTTTCTCTCTTTTACGAAAACTTTTAGAACTCTGTCAATTTCAAGCTTTGCGTTGTCTCTTGTAAGATAAGCCGTTGTTGCAACTACAGGCTTATGAGCTTCTGCAAACTTATAATAATCAACTTCTTGAAAGTTATGGTGTACCATTGTTTTATTTTCAATACAATTGGTAGAAGGTACTCCGACAATGCTTATTACAGGGATATTCTCCGAATACGCTCCGGCAATCGCGTTAATAGCACTAAGCTCGCCGACACCGTATGTGGTTATAATAGCTCCAAATCCGCGCATTCTGGCATAACCATCTGCTGCGTATCCGGCATTAAGCTCATTTGTGCATCCTATCCAGTTTGTGTTGGGGTTGTTTTCAACTGCGTATAATAGATTGAAATTATAGTCGCCGGGTAGTCCGAAAAAGTCATTAACTCCAAGCTCCTCAAGTTTTTTTATCAAATAATCGGCTGTATTCATTCTCTTTCCCCTCGATATTTCGTCCATAATATCACACAGAAAAAATCTTTTCCAGCATAAATTTTTTATTTAACTTCCGGCCCCTTTAGTTTTTTATATAAATTCATTATGTATTCGTCAAATATTTTGCCTTTAACAAGCCATTTAAAGACTTCGGCAACAAATTCCTTACTGTCATAGGCTGCTCTTTGCGAAACATCATTACAAATCTTGTCCAGGTTTACCCCCTGCCAAATAACTTTTCTCTCGCTTAGCGAAGGCATGTCCTGAAAATGCAGCCAATGACCGACTTCATGAAAAAGTGAATCATACCGCTCCGACTTAGGTTTTTTGAGGTTAGATTTTGAAATAAATATATAGAGTTTATCAAAGGCTTTGATGCAGCTTGATTTTGGCGTAAAAGAGGGTTTGAATGCGATATTTTCGGGAAGTTTTGCAACTTTCCCTGCCAGAAGTTTAAGCCCCTCACTTTTGTAAGCTTCAGTGCGAGAATTATTTTTGTTTATGTGTAAAAGAGTTTTATACGCTAGGCGATATTTAAATGATGCCAGACGAGAACTTATCTTCATATTATATAAATCCTTTTGTCGGCTTTTAATAAATCTGATTTTGCTTCTTTTGAACAAGCAGAAAGATTCTCTGTTAATATTCCTGAAATATATGGTATGCTTTCTCTACCATGTACAGCTTTGCCATTTTCAGTAAGCAAGATTTCTTCCTTATCTTTATAAAGTTCTCCAAGTTCCGGCGCAAAAAATGTGGAATCTGCATTGCCGCGGCTGGCTTTATAGCCTTCTGAGTTCTTTTTAAAGTAAACAGGTTCTCCAATATGGATTGCTGATTCTTTTTTGTTGTGAGCAAAGCCAAGAGGTATAACTTTAATTTTTTCTTTTATATCCAACACTTTTTTTACTATACTGGAAACGCCCGGCTGGAATTTGTATTTTAAGGGCAATGCTGTAAATATCCCTAGTGCGCCCTCAGGAAACATAAAAAGATTTATTTTGGAATTTGCAAGTTCATTGATTAAATTTTTTAGTGTTACCGCATTTTCTGCGCGGTCTTTACCGAATATTCCTGCGTTAATAGGAACCAGTCCCATCCATCTGTACTTTTCCCCTCCGTCTTTCTGGTGTTCAAGTATGTCTTTATTGGTTAAAACTTTACTTCTCGGACAGGTCGTGGCCATATCATGATAAATATACTCCCTATATAAAAGCGTGTTAAAAAATTTTGCTGCATTAAAATCTTGAAGCTGATTTTTTGTATGATTCATTATAAAAATGCAAGCCTCTTTTGAGTCAACAATATCCTGAAGCCTTCCTGTCTCTACATTAATTTCTACAGTATTTGTACACCAATTTTTTACAAGACGATAGATATATCTTATGTAGTCAGCAGAATCTACTTTGATACGCTTGTAAGAAGTATCAATCATTGTATTTTTAGAAAAAAGGGCAGAACTTTTAAAGCTCGGCCCTCTTTTATTTGTATTTTCTATCTGCTTATAATTATTAGCAGCAGCTGTCAAATGGATTCCAATCATCCGGGCTTCCGTCATCATTTGCTTTGATAATATTTTCTTCTACAGCTTTTTCAGGTTTTGAAATACCTTTTACAAAACTATCAACTATAGGTGCAGTAAGTAGAGCGCCTGCTCCTGCTGCCATAGCTGCTTTTTTTGCAATTTGCTGTTTGTTGCCGAATGTTGTTACACCAATAGCATTAATTTTCATCTTCTTTCCTTTCTTCCTTTCTCCTAACACTAGCTTACACTAGGATGGTAATTTTATACTCTGTCTGACCTTTATTAGTTTTGTTATTATTGCCGAAAAACACGTTAATACGAATAATGATTTTTTTAACCAGGCTGCAGCTTTTACCTCACTGTTTAAACAAAAATCCTGACTTTTTTTTAAGAGGCGAACCGGTTTGGGCTGCTTATTCTCAAACTGTATTTTTGCTTTAAAACTATTAGGATTTACACTGCATATATTCATATCTTAAGTTCTATTTTACCAGACGTTTTGAACTATGCAAGGGGGTGTATATACGATTTTTATAAATCTTTACATGATACGCTTTGTATATACTATGTATCGATATTCTTTATTCGGTGTTGCAGCAGTTTGTTTGCAAGCATTGTTCCGCCGACAAGCGAACTAAATATTATGGGAATTCGATATATCGGTTTTATATTCTTTGTGAACGCACTGGAAACAGATAATATGGCAATAGGAATAAGGGTATCATTTATTAAGCATTCTGTTGTATATTTAAGTCGTTTATCAAATTCTTTATTCTTAGCCAAGTCAATCGCCTGAGTGCCTATCATTCCTGTTGTAAAAATCCGCATCTGAGGCATGTCAGTGATTCTTGAATACATTATATCGCGAGTATTTTCATCCACATCTTTCATTATGTTTTTATCAATATATTCTGCAAATCGGCTCTTTTCATAAGTATCAGGATTGTTTTCCGGTTGTTCAAATCCGGTTTTTGATAATAAATAATCCATCCCTAGTGCACCTAGGATGCCGGAAGTACACAGAAGAAAACTTGATATTAGGTCGTGAGTTATTTCCTTAACGTATTTAACAGGTTTTTCAACCACTTTGGCTTTGTTTATTAAATAGTGTGTTATTGCCTGAGTGGCATTTTTAAAATTCTTGTGGCTGAGAATTTTTTTTGAGGCAGCATTGTACCCTAAAAGCCCTAATGCGGCACCGGACAATACAACACTGTCTTTTATTAAAAATTTAGACTTGTATTTGTCATCTGCATTTTTATAATCTTTATATGTCTTATAAACTCCGCTTCCAATGAAAATTGACGTGGAAAGGAGTGTGGAATTTAAAACATTATCAAGAGTTTTGTTGACTTGCATACATTTCTATAAAAGCATGAAAATAAAATTTTTTGTTTAACCTTCATAAATATCTAATAGTGTAATAAAATAAATTTATGAGAAAGTTTTGGTTGTACTCTACATTGATTATCTTCGCAATATCTATGCTGCTGCCGTTTGTGGTAATGTTTGTGATTTCACTTAGCGGTGACGAGGCATTTTTTACAAATTATAAAAATATAAATCTTTCTTTTTGCGCATATAAAAATGTTTTTGCCTCAATTCCTGTCATCAAATATTTTTTGAATAGTCTTATAGTAGCTTTGATTACAACTATATTTCAGGTTTTAATATCCGCACTTGCAGGCTATGGTTTTGCAAGATTCGATTTTAGGGGAAGA
Organism: Candidatus Gastranaerophilales bacterium; assembly: GCA_944323265.1. Classification (GTDB taxonomy): domain Bacteria; phylum Cyanobacteriota; class Vampirovibrionia; order Gastranaerophilales; family Gastranaerophilaceae; genus CAG-196. The sequence goes on along the minus strand of CALURX010000046.1, from coordinate 9,792 downwards.
GATGTTCTGTTTTTTATTATAATCCTATCTATGATGGTTCCGCCTCAGGTTAATATTGTCCCATTATTCTATTTGATGAGTAAATTAGGTTGGGTAAATTCTTATGAGGCTCTTATTGTTCCCGGAATTTTTGGCGGATTCGGAGTTTTTCTTATGAGGCAGTATTTTCTCAGTTTCTCCAAAGATTTGGAAGACGCCGCAAAGCTGGATGGGTGCGGAGTATTAAAACAATTCTTTTTCGTCGCATTACCTTGTGCACTTCCTGCGGTGGCAACTCTTAGTATATTCACCTTTGTAACAACATGGAACAGTTTTATGTGGCCATTGATTATTACTAACACTGAATCTATGCGTACGCTGGCGGTTGGGCTTACTATATTTAAGGGTTCTTTTAGAGAGATTACTCTATGGGGAGAATTAATGGCCTGCTCTTGTATTTGCTCTATTCCGGTTATTTTAATTTTTATTCTCGGGAAGAAATATCTCATCAATAATCCAATGGTCGGTGCTGTTAAAGAAGATTAATAGGCAAAAAATAATTTTACAGGTTTTACATAGAATATGATAAATTTTAAAGCCAACTACCTATCTACAGCCCAAGTTCAACGAAGAATGCCTAATAATAAAGTCCAAGATTATAAGGTGGCGTTTGTTGAGTTTAAACCGACAAACAGCAAAGATTTATATGCAATAAAGGATGTTTCACGCAGTTGGGATGACGGTGAAACGTTTGCAAAAAACATTTTTGATGATATTCAGGAGGATTACTATAGAGCTTCAAGCGGTTCTCCAAAATATCAGTATTATGGGATTACAAGACAAAAGACTGATTTTCAGACTCCATTACCTGATGAGATATTAGCTCTTGCGCAAATAAAAAAAATATCTGATACCAGAAATGAACTAGTGTATCTACAGGTAGACCCGACCCAGAATATGTTTGCTCAGGAGGCCTTATTTAAAGGTATAGGTACTGCTGTTTTAGATTCCATAAAGACGTTGTTTAAAGGCAAAGAAATTATCTTGCAGCCTGTTGAATCCGCAATTAATTTCTATAAATCCAATAAGTTTTTAAATCTGGATTTTAGCAAAAAACTTATTTGGCGTCCCTAGGCTCAAGCTTTAACCATACAGCTCCGTAAGGTGCTATTCTAAGGTGCATTGTCCTGTTTGTTAGAGAGACATCAACTTTTACATCATCTCCGTTAATAAGGTTTGTGAAGTGGTCTATATGCCCTTCTGATTTTAAGACAACATCCATTGGGATTGTTATTTCTGCAATCAGTTTTTCTTCTGATAGGTTATTAATAACAAGAATCTTTTCATCTTTATAGCTTCTTATATATGCAAAGTTACTTGGAGAAGATGTTTTGAGTAGTGTAAAGTCTCCCCTTGACATTGATGGCAATGATTTTCTTAGTGCTATTAAATTTTTAACCTTTTTATAAACTTTGCTGTTAAATTCATAGTAATCTTTTGACGAGCCATAGAATAATTTGGCAGGAACAGCACCTCTGTTGATATCTCGGCTGTCAAAATAGCTTAACAATTTAATCTTGCTGCCTTTATGCTTTTCCCTTCTCTCCATAGCACTCTTTTTAGCATTTTCAAAGTTATTTCTAACTCCGACTTCGTCGCCGTAATAAATTATCGGTATACCCGGCAAAGACATTAAAATCGAAAATGCCATTTCTATTCTGTCAGGGTCATTGTCTAAGAAATTAGCAAGGCGTCCGCTGACCCCGAGCCCTTTTCTAAACTCGGCTCCTTTGGGAACAAGTGCATTGTATATGATTTCTCGAGTTTGAGGATCTATCATTTCAAGCGTAAGCTCGTCATGAACTCTTAAGAAAACACCCCAGCTTGCTGTTGAAGGTATTTGAGGAGTTGCTTTATAAGCATCGATAAAATGTTGTTTATCTCCGGTTATTAATGACGCCCATATTGCTGGCATGTATGGAAAATGGTAGGCAATTTGAATTTCATCAGTCCTTTTAATAACCTTTTCCTGATTATCTATGGTTGTTTTATATTTCCGCTCTTTCCCAAAATACGGCAGAATATCATTCGGGTACTGACAAGCCTCCGCCTGAATAACTGTTCTTGGGGCTGTCATTTGAATATAATTGCTTATAAGCTTGATAATAGCATGTGTTTTAGGCAGGTTTTCAGCGTTTGTACCATCTTCTTTGGATAAGTACGGTATAGCATCAAACCTGAAAATATCAATCCCCATATTGGTCCAGTAGTTTACAGTCTCAAGCCAATAATAAAGGACTTCCGGATTTTCCCAGTTCATATCAAGCTGGAAGGGGTAGAAGGTGTGATAAAAATAGTAATCCTTGCCGTTCACAGTAACTTTTCTGTAGTGGTTGTCTGTAATTTCAGGGAATATAAGCCGCCTTTTTGAAATTTTACCATTTTTTTCTTTGTATTCTACAACCGTGCCGATTTTTTCATCTACATATTTACGATATTCCGGCATTTTATCTTTTACGACAAAATAATCTTTTTTGGTGATATCACCTCTTAAAAAGCTTTGAAACCATTCATGCTGGTCTGAAATATGGTTTAAAACCAAGTCTGATTTGATTTTAAAACCATTTTTTTTAGCTTCCGTAATAAATTCTTTGAACTGCGGTTTGCCGCCAAGGTCTTCTCTTATGTTTTGCGGGTTTCTTATATCGAAACCGGAATCGGACATTGGAGAATCCGCAAATGGTAATAAATAAAGCGTTGTAACTCCTAAGTCCTTCAGATAATCAAACATTATGGAAGTATCTCTGAATGTATTTGGTTTTTCCGGGCTTACAACTCCAAACTGGTCTACATAGAACATATATATGATTTCATCTTTATACCAGTCATCAGCCCTGTTTAAGTCATCTTTTTTGAGCGCTTCCGGTCTTTTCGCAATAGCATCTCTTGCGATTTCCATAACCCTGTCATAAATTTCTTTCGATTGTTTCTCTCCATATATCTGTATAATACAGTTGTTAATTTCGTTTTCTATGCGTTTAGGTATAATAACAGTATCTTCTGCCATTGTTTGATTGGAGGCTGCAATTTGTTCTGCTGCCATTGCAGAGATGTTTGATGTTAGAATTATGGCTGTAAGTAATAAAGATAATACCTTTTTATACATATATTAAAAATACTCCTCTTTTTTTATTATTGTATCACGCCTAAAAATATAAGCAAAAAAGCTGTACAAATTTTGTACAGCTCTATTTTAGGGTAAATAATGCGGGTATATTTTTGAGTCTATACCTCTATGAAAAGTCGTCTTCCGACAATATTTGGCTGGTTGTTGTAATATCCTGCAAAGTATCCTCCGGCAACAGGTCTATTTTTGCCATAAAAAGCAAATGGATTTCCATTTTGCGGGGTTACAAAAGGATTCCCTGAAGAGGAAGCAAAAGGATTTGTGCTTCTTGAACCGCTAATGCTTGTTGTTTGCACCATAGGGCTTGATGTTAAAACTCTTGATAGTAAATTTACAATTCCTGCCATGTTTTGTAGACCTTTCTGTATACGGTTTAATGTTTTTTTCCGTAAAGTCAATTATTATGTCGGTACAATTTTGAAAAACTTTATAGAAAATCATAAAACATCACCTATTTGTATTAAGTTTTGTAAAAAATACGCAATTATTTTATTAATATATACTTAATATATATAAGGAGAGAATATGCCAAACCCTTTTGAAAACTTTATCGATATAGCAAATGAGTATGATGTTGATAAAACTCTTCTAAAAACTGAATTAGGCCGGTCCGCAAAAGAAGAAATAAAAGATTTTGGCCAAGATTTAGGAGAGACTGTAAAGAATCTGGTTCGGCCTGACAAAAAGAAGCCCCCATTAAAACCTTCCGGGCCAACTCCTACTTATCAGGAATCCGTTCTTGAACCTAAAAAATCAGGAACTCTTTATAATGTTACGAATACTCATGAATCTGTTCCCGAGGTTACTAAAGCGTCAAGGCTTTTCAAGAGGGTGAACTATCGTTTCAAAGGTTTCAGTGTTGCAGGGCTCGTCAACAAAGGAAATAATGATTATGGAGTTCTTTTGGGCGATGATTCAGGTATTGTCTGGCAGAATAAACAGGGCTCTGCTAGATCCGAACTTCAGGCAACATATAATGTGAGAAGAAATAAGGCAGAGCTTGAATACTCAGAGAAAAACCCTGTTCATGGATATAAGCTTTCTGTGTTTAATGACGACGGTATTATGGGAATGAGTGCATCATATACACATAATAGCGGTTTGAATACTGTTTTTTCTGCAGACGAAAAGAGTGCTTCTGTTAAGGCCGGATTATATAGAAGATGTGATAATTGTAATTTAGATTTAAGTGCTTATGCAACAACCGGTGAAGATTATAAACAACCATTCGTAGGTGTTTCTGGAAGGGTAACTTTTTAATAAAAATAAAAGGAATTAAGAGTATTAATTCCTTTATAAAACGGAGTTTAATTGTTAGGTAAATATAGGAATATTTACCGGAGCTAAAACTGTTATTGTGTTGCCATTTCCATCGCAGACTGTAAGAGGTCTTTATTTGATTTAATCAAGGCGTTAACAAGTTCCATTTGAACTTTGGCTTGCTGATAATCAGAAATATTAGCCTTGAAATCTGTATTTGCCTGTTCTAACAGGCCTGAACGGATTTCACCTCTTCCTATTACCGGTTTTCCGGATTCAGGGGTCTCAACAAAAACACCTTGTTTTACTTCATAAAGCCCATTTGGATTATGGAAATTTGCTGTTGCAATTTTATATAAAGGCACAGAACGGTTTCCGCCATCTGCTTTACCATAGATTGTACCGTCATTTTTTATTTCGTACTCATCATATTTACCAAGAAATTTACCGTTGTTAGGGTCAATCCATAGCTTGATATTTGTTGTCGGGATACTTAATGCCCCCCCCTTAAGAGCTGTCTCTTCGTACAAATCGGCGCTTATAGACTTTGTCCCTGACATAATTTCGCCTTTGTCATTTAGGATATAACCCTGAACTGTATCTCCATTTGCGGCTCTATATACCCCTTCTGAATCAAATGTGAATTCGCCGAGTCTTGTGTAAGCGACATTTCCATCAGGGGAACGGAGCATAAAATATCCTGTTCCTTCAAAAAACAGATTCTCGTTTGAAGTTCCCGGTATAGATTTACCCTGTCCTAAGTTTTTGACATTGTTGTCTATTACAGCGCCGCCTAAGAATGTTTTAAAGGTTACTTTGTTTTCTCTAAAACCAGGGGTATAGATATTTGTCATGTTTTCAGCTAAAACATCCATCCACTGAACAGTGGCTTTTTGGGTGTTAATTGCGGTTGTGTAAATATCATTCATCGTCACGGCCCTTCTTTCTGTTGTTGCGTTCGTCTTGTTTTTGTCGGCGTTGATTTAATTCATCATAATTTATGTTATTATCGTCAAATTTTTGCCTCAAAAGCGGTAAGTTTTCTTTTAAGTAGGCTTCTGCTACTTGAGAGCTCGGGAGGAAATCCGCAGAGATTTTTCCGTCTTTACTTATTCTTATAATGACAGAAATATTATTGTCAAAATCTATTCTTACAGGTTTGTTATCCTGCATTGATTTTGCAAGTAAATCCGCCAGAGTTTTAGAAACCTGTGAAGATTTTTCGGCTCCTTTGACAGAATTCATATCAACATTTCCGTTTTCTACGAGTTTTGCAAAGAAATCAACGTCAGATTTATCCATTATTACAGAATCAAATTTAGCAATTGTATCAACTGTAATGTTGGTTTTTGCATCAACTTTTTTTATTCCATCTGAATTGCTGACTGTTTTTACTTTTCTGTCCTCATTGTTTGCCTGCTGAGCCAGATTGTTGCGGTTTACCATTGCTATATTTTCAGCCATAGAAGAGAGTATTTCACTTTCTTCTTTTAGGTCTTTTTCCGACATAGATAACTTTTGTTCATTCTGCTGAACAAAAGCTGAGAATGGTCTGCCATCACTGTTAAAATTCATGCCGGAATCCATCTGCGGCATTATTTGTTCCTTGGGCTCTTGTATGTTCATGTCGTTGTTTATCACAACATTATCCTCTCTTTTATTTAATTTATCGGAAGATAAGAACTCATCCTTTAATTTATCCTGTATCATTTCCTCTTTTTGGCTGACAGGATTGTCCTTTTTGGCCTGGTTGACTTCGTTAACAACATTTTGAAGTCCGTCAAGCGCATCATCAATGTCTTCTTCATTCTTTTCTTCATCAGTTGTAGAAGTTTTTTCCTCTGTTTTAGATTCCGCTTTAGTATCGTTTTTTTCTTCTACTTTTTGCGTACTTTCATTTTTTTGAGATTCTTCTGTGTTATCAGTTTTTTCAGAAGATAAGCTGTTCAGCTCCTGTTTAAAATCTGATGATTTTTGAGAGTTTGTCTTTGTTGTTGTGTTTACATTTGTTGATGAAGGTGCTGTGGTACTTATTGTTGTATCAATATTCATTTGTCTGTTCTGCCTCGTCTAATTCCTTAAGCTGTTGTGCTAATTCTTGTTCTTCTTCGACTTCTCTTGAGTGTATAAAAAAGCGCTGTACACCTATTTCTGAAAACTGTTTTAATTCAATTGCTTTTTGTTCTTCGATGTATGCGTCTTTTTGCTTCTCTTTGTGTTTTTCGACAACCTTAACCGCTTGTTCCAGTTTTACCAGTTTTTGTTTTTCATCATCCAGAATCGCTTGGAGTCTTTGCCTCTCCTGTTCAAGTGCGTCTGCCTTGTCCCACAGGTGGTGGAGATAGTTGTCATAATATTCCATCATTCTGAAATCTGCTGTTTTTTTGTTTTGGATTGTTTGTTGTATTTCTGCCTCATTTTGTCTAATTTTTTCTTCTGCAATATATACTTCTTGTTGGGCTTTTTGTACAACTAAAAGCTGTTCTTCTTTTTTTCGGATTCTAAAATCAAGTATCTTTTGTAATCGATAGACAAAGGGCATAATATATTCTCACATACGTATTATGTCAGATATTTAGCTTTTAGTATACATCTATTTGTATGATTAATAATGTTTTTGGGTAAGTCAAATTAATAAATCGGATGTTCGTAATGCTATGGCTTTCAGCCCAACAGTGAAGCGCCATTCCAGCCCAAATCTCCGCCTTTAAATGTAAATTTTTGTAACGATTTCTTGTTTTAGATGTTATAAAATCCAATATATGTGGAATTAAAAAAGTATAAGCAATAAACAGCGAGGATACACGTATGAAAGGAAGTCATAAGATAGAGGCCGGAAACCTTTGCGCAGAGAATATTTTAGCCAATAAGCTCATGGGGGGGGGGGTAAAACGCTCTTGTAATAAGGATTGTAGTCAAATAAGCAAATTAGCGTCCGTTCTTTGTTTGGCTTTGATATCACTTCCTGCATCGGCGAGTGATACTCCGACGCTTGATGATTTGCATAATAATGGTGTAATAAACCCCTCAACGATGGAGCAGGATGACGAGGGCAATCCGATTGAGGGAACCGGCGAGGTTTATCCGGAATCTGCTTATACCTTGACACGCGTCGATGAGGCCGGGGTAAATACTATAACAAAGTACGAGTACAATGAAGAAACCCAAAAGTTTGAGCCTGTGTATTATGAGCTCACCCTGAAGCAGACCGAATACGGCGAGGGCGCTAACAGCAAGTATTTTGAGTGGGACGAAAATTCAGACGGCAATTATGAGTTTAAAGAAGTTGCATCTCCAACCGAGGGCAAAACAACCATTACAGCCCATTATGACACCAACTATGGCAGAATAGACACAGACCAACAAGGCCAAGGTATTGTAGGCGATTTTGTTGGAAATTATATAGAAAATGACTCTGATGATGCTTTTGGTGGTGCGATTTATAATGATAGTGGTACAATCGGCGATATCACCGGCGACTTTATTGGCAACTACGCGAGTGGTTCTGGTCGCAATGCTTATGGCTATGGCGGTGCGATTTATAATGATGGTACAATCGGCGATATCACCGGCGACTTTATAGGAAACTATGCGCAGAGTGGTTCCGGTTCAGCCGAAGGCGGCGCGATTTATAATAATGCTGAGATCGATAATATCACTGGTGATTTTATCGGTAACTATGCTCAGAATGGTTCTCGTGAAGCCTATGGCGGTGCGATTTATAATGATAGTGGTACAATCGGCGATATCACCGGTGACTTTATTGGCAACTATGCGCAGGGTGTTTCCGGTTCTGTTTATGGCGGCGCGATTTTTAATTATAATGGTAGTACAATCGGCGATATCACCGGCGACTTTATAGGAAACTATGCGCAGGGAAGGTATGCCTATGGCGGCGCGATTTATAATCAATATGGTACAATCGGCGATATCACCGGCGATTTTATAGGAAACTATGCGCAGAGTGGTTCCCTTTATGGCTATGGCGGCGCGATTTATAATTATTATGGTACAATCGGCGATATCACCGGCGACTTTATCGGTAATTACGTTCAGAGTGGTTCCAGTTATGCCTATGGCGGCGCGATTTATAATTGGGGTACAATTGGCGATATCACCGGCGACTTTATAGGAAACTATGCGCAGAGTGGTTCTAGTTCTGCCTATGGCGGCGCGATTCTTAATTCTGGTACAATTGGCGATATTTCAGGTAGTTTTATAGGTAATTATGCTGATTCCGGCGAGGATGGTCTGGCATTAGGCGGGGCTATATTGACAGTAACAGATATGACCTTTTCCGCCGACAACAAAACAATCGAATTCACCGGCAACTATACAAAGGATTCCAGAGGCGAGATACCCAATGCAATCTTTGTGCAAACATTTTCTTCCAGTTCTCCGACAATTACATTGAAAGCCCAAAATAATGGCAATATCGTCTTTAATGACCAAATAGATGGCGGTCGAGTAAGTGGAACAACAATTGACCGTACCGACCAGTATAAACTATCTCTCACCGGTGACAGAACAGGTAACATATATCTTAACAACGACATAATAAACGCGGATATCACCTTGGATGAGGTAACCTTGAATCTCGGCAGAGACGACGTTTTGAACCAATCCAACACTTTGGCTCTCACCTCCGGCGTGTTGAATATGGTAAACGGCTCTGCCGGCCCAATCAATATTCCGAATTTTTCCTTGAACGGAAATGTGAACATGTCAGCAGATGTCGATTTGGCTAACGAGACAATGGACAGAATCGACGCTGATAACTATACAATAGCCGACGGCAGCAAACTCAATGTAACAAATCTCCATTTATTATCAGATTCCACCAAAGACAATATCTCCATTCTTTTTGCAGACAAAGAGCTTGCAGGTAATGTTGAGTACACAGGCGTATCTCCAGTAGCTTACAGCCCAATCTACAAATATGATGTAGAATACGCTCTGAATCCTGAAGATGAACTCGGATACTTCAACTTTATCCGCAGTGGAGGCTCAAATCCATCAGATAGCTTTAACCCTGCAGTTTTATCAACCCCGGTCACAGCGCAAGCCGGCGCTTACGCAACCCAAATGCAGACATTCAACTATGCATTCCAACATTTGGATAACTTCATGAACCTCCCTATGTTCGAGCGTCTATCCTTAAAAGAATCCGGACGTTACGCATCAAACATCACAGGAGGCATCTATTCCCCACTCTTAACAAGAGTAGAAAGCGCAGGCTATTGGGTAAAACCTTATGTAAGCTTTGAAAGCATCCCACTCAAGAACGGCCCAAAAGTATCTAATATAACTTACGGCTCATTAATAGGTTTTGATTCAAGCTTAAAACCAATAAAGTATGGGTTTGA
>CALURX010000045.1 GCA_944323265.1 Candidatus Gastranaerophilales bacterium | reverse complement strand
ATTGCAGCCAGAGAACATCTGGAAGCTATTAATGTTGTAATTGATGAGACATTTAAGCAGGCCGGTCTAAAAGGCAATGATATTACAGCTTTCGCAGGAACTGTAGGTCCCGGGCTTGTAGGATGCCTGCTTGTTGGATTGAACGCTGCAAAGACTTTAGCCCTAGCTTATGACAAGCCTTTTATCGGGATAAACCATCTTAATGCACACCTTGCCGCTAATTTTATTGACACGGATTTAAAACCTCCTTTTATTGCGCTATTAGTAAGCGGAGGGCATACACAGATCATAAAAGTTGATTCGTATGCAAATATGGAGATTATAGGAGAAACAATAGACGACGCTGTAGGTGAAGCATACGATAAAGTCGCAAGGCTCATCGGACTTCCATACCCTGGAGGGCCAAAGCTTGATAAGCTTGCACAAATCGGAAACCCGCATGCATTTAAGCTTCCGGAAGCTAAAGTAAGCGGATATGATTTCAGCTTTAGCGGCTTAAAAACCGCGGTATTGCGTCTTGTAAAATCTTTTGACGGACAGGAAATGCCTGTTAATGATATTTGTGCAAGTTTCCAGGAATGCGTATCGGCAACTTTATTCAAAAAAGTAAAAAAAGCGCTGGAAGAGAATAATTATAAACAGGTAGTGCTCGCTGGAGGCGTTGCCGCTAATTCGGAAATCAGAAAGAAAATATTCAGCCTAAAAGATGAAGGGTATGAAGTTTTTGCGCCTATCATGAAATACTGCACGGACAATGCTTCTATGGTAGCCTCATCAGCATTCTTCTTCGACAACACTTTTGATAATATTGATGTTGAGGTATTTTCAAGAGCCTAAAAATTGAGGGCTATTACTTCGGGCAGCGATTTTACATCATAGAAAATTTTTGAATGTTTTACGAAACTTTCAGGATTTGCGCTTACAAAAATTTCTTCGGCCCCGGGAACATTATTTGTATTCAAAAGCTCCAGGGAAGCTAAGTCATCCTTTATGAAGTTAACAAAAATTTCTGCCGGATCAATAAAAAGATCCTCCGGCGCGTAAAGTCTCAATTGATTCATTAGATAAGGATAATGTGTACAGCCCAAAATAATTTTATCCGGTCTAAATTTTAGCATTTCTTCAATATGTGTTTTGACTTCGTCTCCAGGCTCTCTTAGACCTTCAACAATGTCTACCCAACTTTTGCAGGCAATTTCTTTTACTTCCAATAATGGGTTATACTTATGCAGCTCTTTTGTATATGCGCCTGACGCAACAGTGGCAGCCGTTGCGAAAACTCCGATTTTTTCTGCACCTAAAGACGCAATTACTCTGGAGCAAGACTGAATTATAGGATAAATCTTAAACTTATACTCATCTTTTATAACATCATAAGCCTGTGCTGATGATGTATTGCACGCAATTACAACAGCTTTAACTTCTTTTGATTTGAAAAAATCCAATATTTCGCGAGCAAATCCGACAAGCTCTTCTTTTGATTTGCTGCCGTAAGGAAGGTGTTTTAAGTCCCCAAAGTAGAGCGTATTTTCATTTGGCACAATACTTCTGAACTTTGAATAAACGGAAAGTCCCCCGACTCCTGAATCAAAGAATCCAATCGGCTTGTTATTTAGAATTTTCTTTAATGTACTCAATTATACCCTCGGCTATTGCTTTTGCTGTTTTCTGTTTCCTTGAATCACTTACCAATTCTGCTCTTTCATCAGGATTTGATAAGAATCCTGTTTCTATCAAGACAGCAGGCACTGTTGTATGATTTATAACATAAAATTTAGATTTTACTAAACCTCTATCTTTTGTATTTATATCTTTTGCAAGGTGTCTGTGAATGACATTGGCAAGCTCTTTGCTGTAATCATGGTAGTAGTGGGTTTCAATCCCCTTCGGCTCAGTTGCTACGGCTGAGTTAACGTGAATACTTACAAAGATTTCCGGAGTTTCATTTTCAGAGAATTTAACTCTGTCATCTAATGAAACATAAGTATCGTCCGTTCTTGTTAACGCAACTTTATATCCCTTGGATTTTAATATAGATGCAACCCTTTGAGAGATATCAAGTGTTATATCTTTTTCGTTAATGCCTTCCCTTATAGCGCCGTAATCCGTTCCGCCATGTCCCGGATCAAGAACGATTTTATCCTTTGAAGGAGATTTTTTGGCAGCCTTTTCTGCTGCGATTTCGGAAGGTTCTTTTACACCTTGTGTTATTACAATTTTTAGCGCTTTTCCGTCAGCACTTTGCTCTATTCTAACTACATCATTTTTGTTTAAAGGCATTACTCCTCTTACTCCGATTTGAGGAAGAAGAGACAATACAAACGGCTTATAGTAAGTGTTATTAAATGTTTTTATTAAATCCGGCTCGTTGTAGCTTTTTACATTAAACATATAAATACTAAGGCTATTATCATTCCTTAATATCGAATGAACGACAGGGGAAGTAAATGAAAAAATCAACTCATTTGTTTTGCTGTCAATTTTTCTTATAAAAGCCTTATTGATGTTAGAAACATTGCTTACCAAATCTGTATGTTTCAGCTTGTCTGCATTTATAAACAACATTGACTGTGCGTCCGCTGCATACACCGGAATATATTTAGCTGCGTTATCGGAAGTTACGACAACCCTTGCTTTATTATACTCAAATTGTCCGATTCTTGCGGTATCCTTGCAGCTTCCGTCAGGGCATAATTTTAGCTCTGTATTTCGAATCTTTTTATCGACAAAAGTGTTAGGTAAATCAATAACAACACGCTTTGGAGAATCAAGATAAAACATTTTTGTAGCAGTCATTTGTCCCAAACCGCTTACTAAAAGTCCGCCGTTTTTTAGATAATATCCGTTAATATAATATTTTGTCCTAAGCTTTAAATCGGAAGACAAATCGATTGACACTGTAGAATCATACGTTTTGCCATCAGAATTGTTAAGTGTAGAATTTGCAAAAGCTTCCTGGATATCTTTCATTACTGCAGGAGAAGCATTTACGTCATTGTTTATCGGAATTTTTTGTATAACTTGAGCATTTGCAACAATACTTGAATATGGCAGCGAAGCGGCGTTTTCATCATAAATCGGATTGAAATAATCGTTACTTATTTTTATATTGGATGTTTTAACAATAATATTGCCGTTCACTGAATACAGTTTAACTTTAGATGTATCAAAGTCTTCCTCAAACGTAATTACGGCTCTTACAACATCTGGATTTGTGGTAAATTGTGAAAGCCGAATTTCTTTTATACTGCTTTTATCAAATACAAGCTGCTGTTTGTCGCCGATTAAGACAGAATTATCAATATCAAAGTAGATTCTGTTAGGATTATCAAGCCTTGAGAATTTCAATTCTCTGCGTGTAGCATCAGCGGGTTCATCTATATTTATATAAACAATAGAGGCGCTGTCGTCAAAATTCAAAGACATAACTTTAGAAGGCTCAGCATTTACCTGCAAAGTCTGAATAAAAAACATTATAAATGTTATTATAAGAAAAAAGATTCTCTTCATAATTACAGGATATGCCCCCAAATCCTCAATAAAATTCTACCAAAAAAAGGGTTTATGGTAAAGGGGGAAGAGGAATTTATTGTCCTAAATATTCAAGCTAATCTTAAATCATGAAAAATTTATAAAAAAAACTTGTATAAGAACTATACAAGCTAATTTGAGAAAGAGAGATTTTAGAGAGAATTAATGACAGATATTAACCGTGCAATTGACGGTCAATTTCGTAAATCTTATAAACAAGAGCCTCTGTTTGTTCCTTAATCCACAGTGCAAACAGCTTAATTTCGTCTCGGAAACTATAACAACCAGGCCACATTGTGTACATATCAAATACTCCTTATTAATTTTTAAATCTTACAATTTGTATATCGGCATTTTTTTCTAAAACTTTAGGATTTTTTGTTATATTTTTACAAACTGTTACATTATGAAGTTTTGTAACAATTTCTTCAAAACAGGAAATTATTGCTAAATTATATACTTTATATATATGAGGTATAAAAATGAGCACTAATGTAAGTAATGTTAAAACTGAATATACTTATCAAGCTCAAGCTTTGCAGGGCGAGCAGACAACCTCTGCTCCTAATTCTGTTTATACTGTAGAGCAGCCTCAAGGTGGAAGTGTAGAAGATAAACAAAATACCTCAAAACTTGATGAAATGCTTCAAAAGCTTTGTGCTGATCTTGCAAAGTATGATTTGACCCCTGAGAAAATTAAAAACAGCGGTCTGCTGCTAAAGATTACAGGAATGAGTCAACAGCAGCTTGAAAATGCAACTGATGAAGAATTAAAACAAATTATTGACTGCCTTAAAACAGCAATTAAGGATTCAGAAGTTGACGGCAAAGTTGATCTTGAAAAAGTCGGAAAACTTAGTAAAGATTACTATGTTGCTGTAAAAACCGGATGGACAATTGAAGGTTTTAAAAAGGTAAATAAAAACAGCGGAGAAAGTCTTACCGCTCGTATGGAAAGATTCTTTGGACTTGAAAAAGGTTCTTTTACAAAACTTCCGCAAGCTAAAATTGAAGAATACCTTGACAGATATTTCAATGAATATTTCATTGAGAAATTAAAAGCTGCAAAAACACCGGAAGAAAAGCAGAAAATTTATAAGCAGCAGCTTCAAGATTTTGGTAAATTATTAATCAATACTCCGGATAGCGAAAAAGCTATATTTAAACAGGCTATTACCTCACTTATTGCTTCAAACAGAATTAAAGGGTTAAAAGCTGTACTGTCAAGCTTTGAAACTCAGAAAGCAAGAACAGAATGGTCAGATAATTGGAGCGTTGAGGATTCAAAAAGATTCGCAACAAAGGCTGACGTTGAAGGTAACACTCCTGATGCAGATGAAGTTACCGAAGGTATAGCTTATCTTACAGCTCAGAAGAGTGAACAGGGTATCAAAGAACACCACGAAGAATTTCAAACAGAAGCTAAAGCTTTCTTTGAAGAGAATAAAGACGCACTTGAAAAAATTGCACAAAAAGAAGCAAACGGCGAAACCTTAACTGATGAAGAAAAGAAATTAAAACTTTTAAGAGACAACTTCTATACAGCAGTTTCAGCAGGTGAAATCTCAGGTACAGCGCTTAACGAAATAATAAAAGAAGAAGTTAAGCTGGAAATCTTAGGCACAATGAACAAAGATGCCTATGAACTTCCAAACTACAAAAATGTTATCCAAGAGGTTACGGAATTTGTTGAAAAGCATCCGGAAGCATTAACAATGCCTAAGGAAGAGTTGGTTAAAATCTTGGATGAAGCAACAAACGGTAATTATTCAGTAGTTGCATCAGGCAGCGATGCTGAATTAAAGGCTCCTACCCAACCTGCAGCAGAAGATGTTCAAACAGTTCCTGATTATGGATTTACTCAAAAAGAGGCTGTTGATACAACAAGGCTTCAGGCATTACAACAGCAAATTATTGAGGCATCTGAAAATTCTAATACTCAATTCTCTGTTGAAAGAGCCGCTGAATTACCACAAAGTGGTAATGTAAACCTTAATGAAGTATTTAGAAGTACTAGCAAATTTAATGAATATCTTGAAACAGCTGGTGTTTCATACTCTTCAGCAATGAAAGAGGCCGGTAAAAACTTCTCAAAACTTACAGATCCTCTTAAACAAAGAGTTTTAACATTCGTAGAAAGCCAAAAAACTAATAGAATTAATCTGCTTCAAAGCATTAATAATTCACAGCTTACAGTAGCAGCTTCCAAATTGTTTGAAATCACCTCAGATGATTTGAAAAAGCTTTCACTTGCAAGCTGTTTCAAAGAAATTATCAAGAAAAACAACGAACAGAGAGTTTAAGCATCGGATATATACAAAAAGGCGGATGGTTTACCCATTCGCCTTTCAAATATTTTAATAAACAGGTATATCAATCGGATTAAGCAGTTTTACGCTCAGGATATCACCTTTGTTAATATAAACATCCTGTCCTTTTCTGAACATATCTGCCACATCATCCCACAAGAAGTAAGCAACTCCGCCGACAAAACCGCCGATTGCACAGATTGGAGCTGTAAGATATTGAATTCCCGGGGCAGAATCCCCTGCTCTTAGCCCGTAATTAGTTGCATTTTTTGTGATTTCTACTCCTCTATCATAATTATTTTGTACAGCTTCACCATAACCTAGATTCTTATATAAACCTCCGTCATAATAAATCTTTTCGAACTGGCATACTGCCATATCCAGAGGTATTTGTCGTCCATTTGGAGTAACTACATGGTCAAAGTCAAGATAAAGTTTTGCTCCTCTTGAGAATCTTTTTGCTGTATTAACTTTTGATACGCTTCCACGGACTACCGTACCAGCAGGCAAAATTACATTATCTCCAGAGGCTTGTTCATTTTTTAATGTAGCAACAAAAGAATCACCTTCACTGCCGGAAAAAGTGCTTACTGGCTGCAGAAATTGGAGTTGAAAAACTGTTCCTGCCGGAATTCTTTTGGTTTTAGCATCAGCCTTAAAAGCGCCTGCAGCCATAACAGAGGTTGATACCAAACATAACGCAAGCATTGTTATCAAAAATTTAATTTTATTCATATTAAAGCCCCCAAAATTTATCCTCTTATTACCGATGAGTATAGCACACGGAACATCTAAACGCAATCTATTTTTATCTCTAACGGCTCTTTTTTACAGAATTTTTTTATCATAGTTGCCGCAGCAAATGCTGTCAGAGGGACGCAAATTACAATTGCAATACTGCCGATTAGGGCAGACGCGACTTCTGTTACAACCTGATTAAGATTAAAAAACTTTTGCATATCAATATTGCTGGCAAGAAGTATCAACGGAAGCGCGCCGCCCAGATAAACAAGAATCAATGTATTGGCCATTGTTCCAATAATATCGCGACCTACATTCATGCCGGACATAAACAATTCTTTAACCGTCTTTGTTTTATCAACACTATAGATTTCATTCACCGTACTTGCGATAGACATTGCAATATCCATTACTGCTCCCAATGTCGCAAGAACCATTGTTACGATGGTGATACTTATAAAGTCAAGTTCCGGATGTGCTGTGTATAAAAACATTGAATTTTCATCGGAAAATCCTGTTAAATGCGCAGTGTACATTGTTATATAAGATAGAATTCCTGCAAATACCAAACTCAAAAAAGCCCCGAAAACAGCTGATGTACTTTTCGCATTAAATCCGCCGACAAGATACATTGTGACCGCAGTTGAGATTATACAAACAAGCACCGACACCAAAACCGGATTTATCCCGAAAAGAATCATCGGCGACATTACGTGTGTAATTAAAAGTAGAGTAATTACAATAGATACAAGACTAAACAACCCCTTTTTGCGCCCTATCCAAAGTAACAACGCACAAAAAGATATTGCAAGCCACATTAATGTCCCCGAGCGCTTTATATCCTCTATTGAAAACTCGGCTCCGGATCCATTATCTTCTGCATGGAGTATTACTTTGGTGTTCTTTTTTAACTTTATATCATAATAAGGGTTTCCGGTAAGAACATTGTCCAGTATAACGCTCTCACCTTTAAACTCTCCGTTTAGAATCTTAACTTCTACCTGCTGCTTAGTCTGAGAAATATTCTCATCATTCATATCAACGTATTCTACTTCCGAGACTTTTCCCAGAGCAGAAGGCAATATTTCCGGCTCATCTGCAAATACAGGAAGTGTAAATATAAGCATTAATAAAAGTAAAACAAACTTTTTCATTTTTTACTCATCTCCGAATAAGCTTGTCTGGAGTGAAGGCATTTTTATACCGAGGTGTCTGTAACCTTCCGGCGAGACTTTTCTGCCTCTTGGGGTTCTTTGCAAAAAGCCTGCCTGCAAAAGATATGGTTCGCACACATCTTCTATAGTTCTTACATCCTCGCTTAAAGCCGCGGCAATCGTCTCAACACCCACAGGACCGCCGTCATATTTTTCGATTATAAGATTCAAAAGCGCTCTGTCCGTTGTATCTAAGCCGTATTTATCAATCTTTAATATATCAAGAGATTCATTTGCCACATTTTCATCAATAACACCGTCATATTTTACGATAGCGAAATCAGAAACTCTTTTTACAAGTCTGTTTGCAATTCTTGGAGTCCCTCTGGAACGCATTGCAATAGCTTTAGCCCCGCCTTCCGTAACTTCAACCTCCAAGATTTTTGCGGTTCTATGAACAACCTTTGTAAGTTCTTCTATTGTATAAAATTCCAGTCGGTGAATCATTCCGAATCGGTCTCTTAATGGGCTTGAAAGTTCTCCGGCCTTAGTTGTTGCTCCGATTAGAGTAAACTTCGGGAGCGGAACTCTAAGTGTTTTAGCGGTCTGGCTTTTGCCTGTTGTCATATCAAGAGTAAAGTCTTCCATCGCAGGATATAAAATTTCTTCTGCGACTTTATTAAGTCTGTGAATCTCATCAATAAAAAGAATTTCTCCGCCTTTCAAAGACATCAGAATCCCGATAATATCTCTTGGGCGTTCAAGAGCCGGGGCAGAAGTGATACGAATTTCCACTCCCATTTGGGCTGCGATAACTCCTGCGATTGTTGTTTTGCCTAAACCGGGGGGGCCGTAAAAAAGAAGATGGTCCAGCGGTTTACCTCTTTTTTTTGCGGCTTCAAGCGTAATCTTCAAGGTCTCTTTTAATGAAGACTGACCTATGTAGCTGTCAAAATCCTTTGGGCGGATACTGTTTTCAAAGGTGTTATCATATTCTATATTTTCGGGCTTTATTATAGGATTTTTTTTCTCCCTTTTCCTTATCCCTTCATCGTCTGATATTATTGCCATAAGTTAATAATAACACAAATTTTTAACAAACTCTATTTGTATTCATGCCCTTCATATAATCTCGTATATTATTGAAAGTTTCTTCAAGCAAATAATTTACGGTTTCATTTGTATTATACGCAATATGGGGTGTTATAACCACATTTGGCATATTAAATAATTTTTGCGTAATGAGAGCGGATTCTACACAATTTGGCTTGCTGTCTTTAATCGCATCTTTTAATTCCCCTGGATGAATACATAGAAATTCACATTCTAAAACATCAAGTCCTGCTCCTGCAACTTTTCCACGGATTAGATTATCATACAACGCATTTATATCAATAAGTTCACCCCTTGCAGTGTTTATAATATAAACGCCTTCTTTCATCATATTAAATTGCTCTTCTCCAATCATGTGATAATTATCGCCTGTATACGGAATATGCAGTGTAATAATATCAGCCTCTTTTAACAATTTTTCAAGCTCTACGTAATCACAAATATTGTCGATTTCCTGATTTTTCATATAAGAGTGAACAAGAACATTCATACCGAAGAAATGCGCAATTTTAGCTACAGCACCTCCGATTGCGCCTGCACCTATAATACCTATTGTCATAGAGTTTAATGTTCTTCCCTCGTATGCGGAGTTATCCACTTTTCTGTTTTTAAAATCCATCGCAGCAGGGAGCATGTGTCTTACTAAGCATATAATCAATCCGATTGCATACTGTGCGACGGCTGTTTTTCCATACTGTTCTATATTTAGAACCGCAATATTTTTTTTCATACAATAACTCACATCTATATGGTCAAACCCTGCTGAGCGTGTTGCAATAACACGCAGATTCTGAAACTTATTAAGAATTGGCTCCGTAAGGTTAGAAGCAGTGAAGACGCTTATCACATCAGTTTCTTCAAGCTGCTTATCCGTTAATACTGTTTCATCATTTAATGGCTCATTAAAAAAGGTTATTTCAAAATCATTTAATTTATTCTTCTCAAAAAATTCTTTTTCAGTCTCTCTGAAATCAAACATTAACATCTTCATCGCGTAATCTCCTTTATAAAATTAGTATGTTTATTAATAAATATTTGCCTATTCTACAAACAGGCAGTTTTATGCTAATATTGAGCTATGAAAAAAATAAGTGTCGTAACATCTTGCTTTAATAATGAAGATACAATCTCTAAGCTGTATGAGGCTTTGTGCAAAATATTCAACCAATATTCATCAAAGTATGAATTTGAGGTTATATTTGTAGACGACTCTTCTACTGATTTTACGCAGGATGAGCTTAGAAAACTTGCAGAAGAAGATTCCAGAGTAAAAGTCATAATAAATTCCAGAAATTTTGGCAGAATAAAGTCCTCATATTATGGAATAATGCAGGCGGCAGGAGATGCTGTTGTTTATATTGCACCTAATCTACAGGATCCGCCGGAGCTTATTTCGGACTTCATTGAAAATTGGGAGCAAGGATGCGAAGTTGTTGCTGCACGTAAATGTGATAAACGCGAATTTTCTTTTCTCAATCTTTTGAGAAAATTCTACTACTTCTCTCTTGAGCTTCTTAAGGATGAAGGTTCTACTTTAATAAGAAATTATACAGGCTTCGGGCTTTATGATAAAAAAGTTATTAATAAATTAAAAAAGGTCAATGATCCATATCCTTATTTCAGAGGCGCTGTTCTTGATATGGGCTACAGAATGAAAATTATTGATTTTAAACAGCCCGATTCAAATAGCGCAGATGATAATATCAGGCTTGTTGAGCTGTGGGATAACGGAATGCTGGGTTTAACAAGATCGACAAAAGTTCCGATACATATAATTACTATGTTCGGATTTTTCGGCACTATTATCACATTTTTATTAATAGTATTAAGTCTTATTTTCTATGTAGGATACATAGATTTTGTTATTCCGAAAAAGATGCTCTCACTCTACTTTTTGATGTTTATTCAAATCTTAAGTGTCGGGCTTGTTGGTGAATACGTCATAATGCTCTGCCGCTTTGCAGAGAAAAAGCCGCTTGTTATTGAGCAGGAAAGAATAAATTTCTAGCTTAGCATAGCATTAAATAATGAAACCTGATTAAGCAGGTTTTGTTTCTGTCCTGCAATACTGATTACTTCATTTGTGTAAGAAAGCTGCCTTCCAAGTGCTGTATTTTTTGCCGAAGAATAGTCAGAACCTTTTGCAAGCAGTGCCTTGTATTCCTCTTGCTGCTCGGCGGACATTGCCGATAAATCTTTTCCGTATTCTCTGACAAAACTCATTCTGTCTTTCCTGTTAGATTTAACACCGGCAAGGTTAAAATCAAAAACCTGTCCCCAAAAACTTGCATTTTCCTTTGCCTTATTAAGCTGTTCCGTTACTTTATTAAGTTTTTCTGTGTAATAATCTGCAAATTCTTGTTTTTTATCATTAATACCAAATAAATCATTCCAATCAACGATTTTAGTTTCTCCATCAATTACGATAGTGCATTTGCCGGTAAACTTATCATAAGTTTTTACCGTTACTTCCCGGCCGTCATAATATGCTCGCTGGTTAAGATTATTTGTAATTGGTGCCATAATTATCCTCTTTATTATATAAAGTCATTTTCTTTCAAAAAATTGCCTTTTTATTGGATAAAAACTTAATATTTCTTAACTTAATGTTTATATAAAACCCCTCCCCGAAATCAAAGATTTCGACCCTCCCACAAGGGGAGGGTATGCAAAACGCCTGACAGTTCCCTCGCCCCCTGTGGGAGAGGGAAGAATTTCAAGTTGAGCAATTGCGAAACTTTGAAATTCGGGAGAGGGGTCTTTTTTATGTCCAGACATTTTGTAATATCTCGCGAATTCAGAAATGTGGTAATATATGGCTTTTGTTGATAAATTTATTCGTGACAACAGTGGAAATAAATTCAGGGTGACAGGAAACTTTTCATTAAATATTAAAAATTTTTAACTTTAATTAAGATTTGTAAAAAAATGCAATAAAAGAGTTTACTTTTTTTATATAGTGTAGCAATAATGTTATTGTAAGAAGTATATATCGCAAATCTAACAAAGAAATACATGGAATGTATATTTTGAATAAGTGGCGCAAGCAAAGGATGCAGGCAAGCTTATGAAAAATGTGTATGAATCGTTTTAATCGTCAAGGGAAAAACTGCTTGTTAGATTAGGTATATAGAAGTACATATCAAAAGAAAGAGAGAATAACGCATTAAAGCCTTATGTAGTTCAAAGGCTTAGTTGAGGCGCTTTGTATAAAAACGTCCTCGCGGAGAACTACGCCCAAAATGAGGCTCAAGGGCAAGTATTGCCTAAAATTGAATAAAAAAGAGAGACATAGAGTGCTGCACAGGGATTGTGCAGTCCGGGGAAGTCTGTGCCGAAACACGGATTTGCCCGAATTAGGAGTACGTATCAAAAGAGAGAAAGGAGATTATCTATGGCACTCACAATCAACACAAACATTTCATCAATTATTGCACAGAGGAGTTTAAACAATGCGACAACTTCTTTGAACACATCTATTGAGAGAATGTCAACCGGTTACAAGATTAACCACGCAAAAGATAACGCAGCAGGTTATTCAATTGCTAACCAATGGGAAACACAGCTGGGGTCATTAGACGTAGCGGCTGATAACGCTGCTACAGGTTCTGACTTATTGACTTCTGCAGAACAGAGCTATGGCTTGTTATCAGACCACTTGCAACGTATCAGAGACTTGACCGAACAAGCTGCAAACGGAACTTATGCATCAGCATCATTAAAAGCAATTCAGGCAGAAATCGTAGCCAGATTGGATGAAATCACTCGTGTTGCTTCAAATGCTGAATTTAACGGTATTAAATTAATGGCATTTGATGGTACAAACGGCGGCAAAACAGGTATAACAACTGATGGTATAAATTTGCAGGTCGGTTTATATGGTGAAGGAGACAGTGTTATTACTCTTGATTATAAATTGTTTGCAAGTGCTACTGTAAGCGGTTTGTTCACTAATTTATTAAGTTCAGAAAATTTATTAGGTACACAACTGTCCGAGATTCTGCAGCAGGCTAACAACGGAACGGCTGTTGATATCGATGATGACACATTTAATGAAGTCTTTGCGTCAGCTTGCAGCGGACTTGTATACGATAATGGCGAATACACTCTGGCAGCCGGAACTACAACACATTATGGCGCAAATCAAATGCTTTCATTCCTTGATGCAGCAATCGACGATATCTCAGCTCGTGTAACCAGAATCGGTGCTGCTCAAAACAGGGTTGAATCTGCTATTACAGCAATTGATGTACAGTCTCAAAACTTGACATCATCATTGTCAACATTAAGAGATACAGACGTTGCCGAAGAATCTTCTAATTACATTTCAGCTCAGATTCTTCAGCAGGCATCTGCAACACTTCTGGCAACAGCTAACCAGACACCTAGTATCGCTTTGAACTTAGTGTAGTCGGATTAATTATTTAATATAGCTGTTGATTAGGCCTGAATATGGACAAAGGGAAGCACATTTATGCTTCCTTTTGTGTTTTTATATAATCTTAACCTACTATACCATTTACCATTATAATTCTTTATGTTAATATGCAGATTATGGAAAGCATTAAAAACCTTGTAAAGACAGAGCTTGAGAGAATTGATGGAGAACTTTTTTCAATTTCAATAAACCAAAATGATTTGGGTTATGATTTAAACAATTTTTTAAAAAGCCCTAGAAAGCGAATTCGTTCTCTTGTTGCAATATTGTACCTGAAAGCATTCAGTCAAAATATTGATGAGCAAATTATTAATATTTTGACTGCAGGCGAGCTTATACATAACGCATCTATTTTGCATGACGATGTCATAGATGATGCTGAAACAAGAAGAGGTTCCATAACCATCGGGAAAAAGTTTGCACCGGAAATTTCTATTCTTACAGGAGACTTTCTTCTCTCTATTGCAATTGAAAAAATAATGGCTCTTAAAAATTGGAATATAGTAGAAATATTCCAAAAATGTACAAAGAAAATGAGTGAAGCTGAAATTAAACAATATTTTCTGCGCGGTAAACTACCGCAAATAGACGAATATATAGAAATAGCAGAAGGGAAAACAGCAAAATTGTTTGAAGCAATTTTTGCAAGCTGTGCAATACTCTCTCAAATACCTCTGGCAAAAAGTATCTCTTTTGCAAAAAACTTTGGAATATTATTTCAACTAAAAAATGATTTAGATTCCTCCTCTGCAGAAGCTGACAAAAAAAATCAAGTCTTTACCCCAAAAGATATTTTTGGTGTTGAAAAAACAATTATTTTAATAGATAATTATAAAAAAGAAATTAGAAGAGAATTGGCAGAGCTTCCTAATAATATATATAAAAAGGGCTTAGAGGATTTGTTAAACGGATTATGATTGACAAAGAAAAGATAAAAGCAAATTTTAAAGAAACAGTAGATACAATAGTTTTTGTAATAGTTGCTGTAATTTTAATAAGATTTTTTATCGCAGAATTAAGGTGGATACCATCAGGTTCAATGAAGCCGACACTTGTTGAAGGTGATAGGATTGTTGTAGAAAAGCTCTCTAAATTTCCGAATGTAATCAAACATCACAGTTTTGAATGCACCCCAAAACGCGGAGACATTATGATATTTTACCCGCCGTTTGTGAAACTAAAAACAACACCTTGGGCGGTCTTTAGCAGACTTACAGGATTTTTTTGTAAAGATATTGCCTATATTAAACGAGTTATAGGATTACCTGGAGAGAAGTTAGAAATCAAACAGGGCTCAAACGGAGCTTACAAGGTTTATATAAATGATAAGCCTCTGGAAGAAGAATACATAATGAGCGAATATGATTTTCATAAATGCAAAGAAGATATGTTCTGTGGTCCGTTAATTATTCCGGAAAATCAATATTTTATGATGGGTGATAACAGAGGTAACTCAATGGACAGCAGATTCTGGGGTACTCTGCCAAAGGAAAGATTTATCGGACGAGCAGTATTCCTATTCTGGCCTTTAAATCATATTAAGGGTTTATAATTAATAATCCTCTCGTCCTCTGCTTTTCAAATATTCTCTAATCTGGTTAAGTGAAAACTGGATAATTCTTGTAATTCTGGATGGCGAAAGTCCAACCATTGTCGCAATATCTTTTGCTTGCATATTTCGGTAGAAACGGTATTCTACAACAGTGCGTTCTTTTTGCGGCAGTTTTGCAATAGCTTGTTTTATAAGCCTGCTCATCTCAACAATTTCTGCTTGTTCATCAGGCATGGCAGACGGATCTTTTATAAAGTCAAATGGAGAAGCATTGTCAGTTGCAGCAGCCGCTAAGCCGTCAATTGATAAAATGGTCTCATACACCGCTTCTCTAACCTTTGTTGGCGAAATGGTAAATCCCATATCTTCCGAATCATCAGCAGATGTCTGTACATCAGAAACATAAGCATCAGAATCATCTTTCTTATGCTTCATTGTATACCATTTATAACGATGTCTTAACTCGTTTCTGATAGCCCACTTAACAGCTGTTCCTATATATGCATCATTATAGTGGCTTAATTGTTCTTCACTTTTTCCCTTAATCAACGATTGTATAGCAAGCACACCTATACTAACCAGTTCTTCATATTCAATCATGTGGTTAGGTATACGTCTGTGCTCTACTCTTGCAATTTTCTGTACAATACCGATGTACTGTTTGATTAAAGTTTTATTATCCATCTTTTCTTATTAACTAACCTTACTTAATCTTACCTTGATTTTAATATTTTTTCAAGTTTTAAAAATCTGTTTACCTTGTATTGTCTTTATTTTTTAAACCATAAACAAAAAGAAGGATTTCTGCCACAGCTTTATACAGTTCCGGCGGAATCTGCTGGTTTAAATCCACCATTCTAAAAATTGCCCTCGCAACCGGAGGATTATCAATAACCGGAACATTATGATGAATTGCAATTTCAATAATCTTTTTTGCAATAAGCTCCGTACCTTTAGCTGTAACAGTCGGCGATTGCATTGTTTCGGCATCATACTTAAGAGCACAGGCCACATGGGTAGGATTTCTTACAACAAAATCCGCATCAGGTACAGAATCCATTGCCCCGCGCTGAAGCATCTGCATACGGCGCTGACGCAAAGCCGCCTTTACATGCGGATCTCCTTCAGAGTTTTTGTATTCATCCTTTATTTCTTTAAAAGACATTTTCTGGTCTTTCAAAAATTTCCACTTTGTAACGCCATAATCCGCAGCTGCAATTACAAGAAATGCTATACAGGCCTTATAAATAAACTCTACTATTAATTTCCCGAACTCAATCATAACTGCAAAATGATTATCGATTGCGGCCAACATAAGAATGCTCTCTAAATGAGCTTTATAAACAGACCACCCTACAAGCCCTAAGACAGCTACTTTTACAATATTTTTGCCAAGTTCAAATAGCGTTTTCATCTGAAAAAGATTCTTGAAATACTTCATCGGGTTTAACTTGTCAAGTTTTGGAACAAGAGGGGCTACCGCAACCAATGGCCCCACCTGAATAAAATCCCCCAGAATTGCAATAAATGCAGCAACAATTAAAACAGAACCGATTATCGCAACAGCAGGAATCAACGAAACCGTCAACATATAAGGGTATCCTATAGTTGACAAATGCTGGTTCGGAATCTGCTCATATAAAGTTCGAAAAAGCCCTACAATAAGTTTCCACATAACAGGGGCTAACATATTAATAAAAGTAAACATTACAAGAAGAGACAATGCAACAGACACGTCTTTGGATTTTACAACCTGCCCCTCTTTTCTAGCTCTTTCTAATTTTTGGGGCGTAGCATCAAATTGTTTATCTTCATCACCCATTCGCTTGCTTTCGTCGGATTTTCTACATTATTATTCTATCATAAACTTATGTTTTATTGTACAATAATATATATAAGGAGTGATAAATGAAAAATCTACTATTTATAATATTATCAGCACTATCTGTTTCCGCAGCCGGTTATTCATTTTTATATATGAGCGGGAAAACAGCTTCTGCGATAATATTTGTATGCGGTTTAATGCTTGGAATATTCATTATGAATATAAAACTCAATTCCAAGAATGATAGAATTAATTCGTACAAAAGAGAGCTTGAAAAAGAATCTATTGCAAGCACTGAAAGCTCTTCCAGAGTAAAAGTTTTAGAATCAAAAATCGAAGTCCTTGAAAAGGCTTTAGAAAATGCTCTAAATAAGAAATAAAAACAATCTTGCACACATTATAACTTTATTGTAAAATAATGTTAAGATTGCAAGGAGAGATTTATGGATTATAAAAAAATACTAAGTTACGTTCCGACAGTTATTGAATCATCATCAAGAGGAGAAAAGTCTTTTGATATTTTTTCAAGACTTCTGAGAGAAAGAATTATATTTTTAGGAACTGAAATTGATGACGATGTTGCAAATTCCGTTGTAGCGCAACTCTTGCTTTTAGACAGCGAAAACCCCGAAAAAGATATAATGTTGTATATTAACTCTCCGGGCGGTGTAATCACTGCCGGCATGGCAATTTATGATACTATGAACTTGATTAAGGCAGATGTACAAACCATTTGTCTTGGAGAGGCCGCTTCAATGGGCGCATTTTTACTTTCAGCCGGCGCTAAAGGTAAAAGAATGGCTCTTCCGAGTGCAAGGATAATGATTCACCAGCCTCTGGGCGGTGCAAAAGGTCAGGCTACCGATATTGAGCTTGAAGCCAAAGAAATTCTTAGAATGAAAGATATGTTAATCGGTATTATGGCAGAAAATTCTGGTCAGCCTTTTGAAAAGGTTAAAGAGGACTGCGAGCGTGACCACTATCTTTCAGCCGCAGAAGCAGTAGAATACGGACTGATTGATAAAGTCGTGACCTCTACAGGTGCCTAATCTTATTAGACACCCCAGTCTTGAGCACCCCAGTCGTGCTCTACGCCCCAATCGGTATTATCGAATTTTTGCTCAGATTTTTTAATAGGTTCCTTTGCCATATCATCTAACTCAGATTGCAATTTAGTCTGTTCATTTAGTCGCTCGTATCTTGCTTCTATGGCTCTTTTAGCATCATTAACAGATATATCTTGCTGTACATTTTTACCACTGTATTCATTCCAGATTGAAGCACTGATTTTGCCATCGACTTTTCCATCTTTAGCATCTAATTTTTCAACAATATCATTTAAACGCTTTGAAGTATTTGCTCCACTTGCTTCAGCGTTATTCATACGTTCTCTAAACCCAGTTAGCTTTGCATTTAAATCATTAAAACCCATGTTAATTTCTCCTTATATTTAATCTTACATTTTAGTTAACAGCATAATTGACCCCAAACATTAGCCTTTTAGCAAAAACTGTTACAAAACTTCACAAACTCATGCAAACTCATGCAAGGTGGATTCAAGAAGCAATCGCAACACTATGAAGTTGAAAAACTTGTTCAGGTGTCATATAATTAAGAATTTTCAT
>CALURX010000044.1 GCA_944323265.1 Candidatus Gastranaerophilales bacterium | reverse complement strand
TCTTTTGCAATTGCTAAAATTATTGCCCCTTTTGCAGACCCATCAAGCTTTGTAAGAGCAACAGATGTTAAATTAACACACTCTTTAAAAACTTTTGCCTGAGCAAGCCCATTTTGTCCCGTATTGGCATCAATAACAAGGATACTTTCTCTTAATGATTCCGGCGCATTTTTATCTATTACATTTTTAATTTTAGACAGTTCTTCCATCAGGTTAAATTTATTCTGCAATCTTCCTGCTGTATCAACAAGGATAACATCGTACTTTTCATTCCTTGCTTTTTGTATGGCCTCATAGACTACAGACGCAGGATCCGCCTTATCTCGCCTTACAATATCCGCCCCTGAACGCTTAGACCAGATGTCAACCTGTTCTTCTGCTGCAGCTCTGAAAGTATCTCCGGCAGCAATAAGCACCCTTTTGCCTTCCTGTTTAAATCTGTATGCAAGTTTTCCGATAAGTGTTGTTTTGCCAGCACCGTTTACACCTGTTATAAAATAGATATTTAATTCACCATCTTTAAAGGCAATTTTTCCAGACCCAGCTTCATCAAGCGTTTTCAAAAATTCGCTTTGTAAAAATTCCTTAACCTGAGAAGGCTTAATCTTAGTTTGTCCTCTCAATTTGTCAACAAGCTCGGACGCGTAATTCACGCCCAAATCCGCGCTTATAAGCAAATCCTCCATATCATCAAGGACAAATTCCGAGAATTCTTCCTCCTCTGATACGGCATCTACAACATTACCCACAAGTGCTTGTGCGGTTTTTGATACTGTATTTTTTAATTTATCGAAAAAGTTAAACATAATTCTTATTAGTGATTAGTGAATGGTGATTAGTGAATAGATATTGAAACTTCTTTTCAACTGTTCAACCATATCGTGAAGTGTGAAGGGTGAGGCGTGAAGGGAGGTTTTTAGTGATTAGAGTTTATAAATTCTTCTAAACTCCTAAACCTATAAACTCATAAACTACTCTTCAACCTTTCAACTTTTCAACATATAGATTTCCTCTTAGCCTCGGAGACCGTTTTCCACAATTACCTTTGCCAAAATTCCGTTTACAAAAGAAGATGAATCCTCTGTAGAATATTTCTTTGCAAGTTCTACGGCTTCATCTACAACAACCTTAATCGGAGCCTTTTTGGTGTAAAGAAGCTCTGTGATTGCGATTCTCAAAATATCTTTATCAATTTTTACAAGTCTTGAGATATCCCAGCCGTTAGAATATTTCTGAATCTCAGCATCAATAGCATCGTGATTAATTTTAAACTGCTCTGCTATTTCTACCGTATAATTTTTAACCTCGGATTGATTTTCAAGAGTTGCAAACTCCGCAATTTCCAAAGCCAAAACAGCTTTTTCCGCGACATCAAGCATTGTATCGACCTTCTGAATCATCTCGTCTGTCATAGGAATTTTAACAGGTTTATTCTTTGCCCCCATTGGTCTTGCAAGATTTGATTCATGCTCGGCCTCGTAGGTTTCTATAGAATCTTTGATATCAATCAAAGAACCAACTGTTAGTTTCAATTCCTCTGATGCTGAATTAGAAAGGATTCTGACAGATTTGAGCATTATATCTTCAAAATCTTTTCTTGAATATTTTGTAATCTCTTTATCAAACTGTGAAAATAATATTAACGCTAATTCTCTTGCTGCACGTCTTGCCTGCATACATTTATCTCCTAAGTTTTATTTTTACTTAACTTTTAGTTAATCATAGCATAAACTTATGAGAAAAATATATCAATTTTTTAAAAAGTTTGAATATTTAGTGTAGTCTTTATTTTGTTGTTCTATGGTTTCAACTTTTCCTGATAAGTCATTAATCACGATATCGTTACTCTGATTGAATAATTTGTATATTTTCTTACCTGTTTCTGAGTTATTGTTCTCGTTCCATTCCGTTAAGCCGTTAATAGTCTCATTGGCCCCTGCAATCACATTGTTAAGATTTGCAGTTTTATCACCAACACTGCCATAGCTCTGTTTTACCGAAGTAATAGAAGCCGTTATGTTTTGAGCATTTTGATTGTATTCAGCACTCAAGCCGTTTCTTTCTGCTTCCAGAGAATTCAATTCCTGCTGTTCTTCTTCTGTTATACTTCCGTTGAAAGCCTTTTCATAGAGTACAAGATATCTTTCCTGAGAAGAAGTCATATTTTGTTCATAGGTTTCTTGAAGTGATTCAAACTCCTGCTGCATATCTTCTATTTCTACAACGTATTCTATCTGCTCATCCAAGACTTGATTCATTTCTTCTGAGAATTTGTCAAGAAGAGTTTTATCTGTCTTTGCCTGGGTTTTAAGCTCGTTCAATTCTGCAGCTCTGTCTACACCTAAGATAAAAGGCATTTGGCGATTGTATGCTGCATCTATATCAATTTGAGAGTTACCCATATTACTTATCCTCTTAATTATGCTATAATAATAAAGTCTAAAAAAAGTTATCAATTTCACAAATTGTAATGTTTGTAACATATCTTAACAGAGGTTTAAATATGAAAAAAAGAGCAATAATTATTGTCATAGATTCAATGGGAATAGGAGCAATGCCTGATTGTGAGGATTTTGGAGATATTAAAGAATGCAACACCTTAAGAAATGTCTGTGCGTTCAACCACGGACTAAATGTCCCCAATTTATCTTCATTAGGTTTAGGTAATATTCAGGATTTTGAGGGTATAGATAAAACAACATCGCCTTTGGGTCAATACGGAACTCTTGAAGAAAAATCCAAAGGAAAAGACACTACAACAGGTCACTGGGAGATTGCAGGGCTTGTGTCGGAAAAACCTTTTTCAACATTCCCGAACGGTTTTCCAAAGGAACTTATTGACAAATTTGTTGCAAAAACCAATTGCGGCGGAGTTCTTGCAAATCGTCCGGCAAGCGGTACAGCTATTATTGAGGAGCTTAATGAAGAACATCACAGAACAAAATATCCGATTGTATACACCTCAGCTGACAGCGTATTCCAAATCGCAGTTGACACGGATATGATTCCGCTTGAAACATTATACAAATGGTGCAAGATTGCCCGCCATCTTTTGGATGAAGGCGGATACAACACCGCGCGTGTTATTGCCCGCCCTTATAAAATTATTGACGGCAAACCTACAAGAATTTCTAAGGACAGAAGAGATTATTCAATGAAACCGCCAAAAGCAACTGTACTTGATAAGGTTAAAAATGCAGGTGCTAAAGTTATCGGTATAGGAAAAATTGAAGATATTTTCTCTAAAGCCGGAATTACCCATGCAATACACACAGGCTCTAACAGAGAAGGACTTGAGCTTACTATAAAAGCGCTTGAAGGGAATCTTGATTTAGAAAAAATAAAATATGAAGGGGTAAATATAACAGATGATTCAAAAGAAATAATATTTACCAACCTTGTTGATACAGATATGCTGTTTGGTCACAGAAACAATGCAGAAGGTTACGGTAAAGCGATAGAGGAAATTGACGTTTATTTAACCCAAATATTGCCTCTCATTGGAGAAGACGATTTATTAATAATCACTGCAGACCACGGATGCGATCCGACAGTCCCTGGTACAGACCACACAAGAGAAAAAGTACCGGTATTATACTATTCTAAAGGTATAGAACCGAAGGATTTAGGAGTAACTATCGGATTTGATTCGATTGCAAACAGAATATCCGATTGGTTATTTTAATTTTTTGAATTTAAGTGTATAATAAAAAAGTATAATTTACCTGCCCTTGGTTTCCACCGGCAGATAGTACAAAAAAGGAGAATACAAATGAACGTAACTATTGAAGATTCATGCATCGGATGCGGCGCTTGCGAATCAATTTGCGACGCAGTATTTCACGTAGAAGACAAAGCAGAAGTTAACTCTTCTAATATCGCAGGAAACGAAGATTGTGTTAAAGAAGCAGCAGGCGCTTGCCCTGTTTCAGCAATCATAGTTGGATAAAATTTAATAATTTTTAATCACAGGCGAGCCTCATGTTTTCTTGGGGCTCGTTTGTTGTATAATTTTTCTTAAAGGGGGTATGGAATGTATACACTTGTTTACTCAATAAATGAAGAAAAATCACCGGAGACGGTTTATGTTAACCTGACAAATGCCTGCACAAATTCTTGCATCTTTTGTTTAAGAGAACAAAAAGACGATGTTTGCGGCTCAAATATGTGGCATGATGATAAATACACGCTTGAAGATATTATTGAGCAGTTCAATAAGTTTGTACCGACCCCGAAACAGGTTGTATTCTGCGGATATGGAGAGCCTTTTTTGAAAAAAGATATGATGAAAGCTTTTGCCCAATATTTAAGAAAGAATCATCCTGAAATAAGAATCCGTGTTAATACAAACGGACACGCCAATGCAATATACAAAACAAATGTAGCAGAAGAATTTAAAGGATTAATTGATTCTGCATCAATCAGCCTGAACTCTTCAAATGCAGAGCAATACAACGAAATTTGCAATCCCAAAATAGAAAATGCGTATGAAGAAGTTAAAAAGTTTATAAAAGCTTGTACTAATGCCGGCATTGAAGTTACTGCAAGCGTTGTCACAGGTTTTGATAAAGAACACGAAATTGATGTTCAAAAATGCAAAGAAATCGCAGAATCTCTCGGGGCAAAATTCAGAGACAGAGAATTTATTACTAACGGTTATTAATTAGACAAGGAGTTAAAATGAAAGTCCAACAAACAACTCAAACCCAATTCGCAGGCAAACACTACCTTAAACTCAATCAGATGAAGGGTATCAAAAATTTACTTACAAGAATGAACGCAGAGACCGTAACAAACAGGACAGAGACCTGGTTCAGCTCTACAATTACAAAGGAGCTTTCTTACAAGAAAAATAAAATTCGATTTATAGACGGAAGAATGATTTTTGATAAAGTAGCAGACAATGAACAAATGCAGAGAGAAACCCTTTTTACATTAGGGAAAACCGAGCTTGTAATCAATAACAAAACCGGTGAAATAATTGATTGGAAAAAGCCGTTATTGACCGGTTGGAATAGGATAATGAAAAAGGTTGATAAATCTCTAAAATTCTTAAATGAGCAATACGATAATTCTGCTGTTGTGAAAAAGAAAAAAATTTCATTTGAAGGATTCACAAAAAAAGGTATTGAGATACTGGAAAAGCTCAAAGGTAAACAGTAATGACAAAACTCATTCTTGCATCGAATTCCCCGAGAAGAAAGCAAATACTTAAAGATATGGGTCTATCTTTTGAGGTAATTCCGTCAAACTATGATGAGAAACTTGCGGATGACATTTTTTCTTATGAAAAAATTGAAGATTTGGCGACCCAGAAATGTCTGGATGTTGTAAGACGAGCAGATAAAGATTCACTTGTGATTGCAGCCGACACAGTGGTTGTTTTACACAATAGGATTTTAGGCAAACCGCATTCTAAAGAAGAAGCTTTTGAAATGCTCAAATCTTTGCAAGGTGCAACGCATTCAGTTGTAACATCCACCTGCGGAATAAACACTCATACCAACCGTGCGGCTTTGATTTCAACGACAAGTTATGTAAGATTCACGCCCTGGAGTGATGATATGATTCATTATTATATAGATGAATTTAACCCGCTTGATAAGGCCGGAAGTTACGGAATACAAGAACTTCCTCCAAATTATATTGATAAATTTGAAGGAAGTTTTGAAAATATAGTCGGGCTGTCTCCGGAAGCTGTAGAAGCTATTCTGCAACAGCTACAGTATCTTCAGTAGGAAGCCCTAATGAAATACGCTTGTCTTTCGGATTAAATTTAATAATTTTAGTATTAATCTTATCCCCAGCCTTTAGAATACAGCTGTTTTGGTTTTGATACTCCGCAAGAGCCGATTGAGGAAACAGAGCTTCGACACCGGGAAGCACTTCAACAAAAGCGCCAAACGGTTTAATTCTTGTAATAATTCCCTCTTTAACATCTCCTTCTTTAAGCTCGGCTTCTGCTTGAATCCACGGATCAGGCTCGGTATTTTTAAGACTTAGGCTGATTCTCTGTTTATCTTTGTCAATATCAATAATTTCAACATTAATTTCCTGACCGACTTTCAAAAGGTCAGTAGGATGTTCAACCCATTTCCAGGAAATTTGTGACAGCGGAAGCAGACAATCAACGCCGCCTACGTTAACAAACGCTCCGAAATCAGTTATTCTGACAACTTCACCCTTAACAATCTGTCCGACTTCAACCTGCGCAAACACGTTTTTACGAGTTTCAGCCATATTAGTTTCGTAAACTTTTTTATTAGACAAGATAAGGTTGTTTTGTGCCTTATCAAGCGTCAATATTTTAACTTCAATCTTATCTCCCGGGTTACAAATAGTTTCTCTTGCGCAGAGCTGACCTTGCGGAATAAAGCCTTGAACCCCTGATACATCAACAACCAGACCGCCTCTAACAATTTGTGAAACCACAACCGCAATAGTTTCATCGGCTTCTTTAACCTTTTCAAGTTCTTCCCAGGTATGAGCCAGATGAACTTTTTTGTATGAAAGAGTAAACTTCCCATTTTCGTCACTATCTTGTGTTATCAAAAATTCATACTCCGTATTACGCTCCAGAACATCTTCTGCGTTTGCTTTTCTATCAGCTGAAATTTCATATTTCGGAACAAAAGCAGTACATTTTGAACCTATATCAACAATTACTCCGTCTGATTCATACCCGCAAACAACGCCTTTAACGATGTCTCCACGTTTAAACTTGTAGTCATACTTTTCTAAAAGAGCCTCGAAATCACCATCTGAATACTTCTCAACCATTTTGTATTCTCCTTTTTCTAATAAACACGAGGCAATTATACCATATTTAGCCCAATTCGGCAATAGCCATATGGAGGAGCGGGTGGTAAATATTTATCATTATTGAAGTTCATTTTACACAAAGACTTTAGTACAGTATAGACAATGATTTTCAGCTCTTGCGACAGCAGAAAGCTTACCTTGATGAGTTAATATAACAAGCCCATTTTGTAAATCAGTATCCATCGGCATGCCATGTGAAACTTTTTCTTTTTCCGTATCATTAAGCTCATATTTGGGATAATCAAGATATTCCAGCGGAGAAAGAAGATTAGCCTCAACATCTTGTAGTGTCTTTAAATCTTCCAGTTTTACAGCCCCTTCAGCAGAGAAGTCCCCGGCTTTAACCCTTGCGAGTTTAGCCAAAAAGCCGTAAGTTCCAAGCGCTTCGCCCAAATCATTTGCAATCGAGCGGATATATGTGCCCTTTGAGCATTCAATGTAAAGCTCAAGAACTTTCATCTCCTCATCAAAGCCCAAAAGTCTAATCTCTTTTATTTCAACTTCTCGAGGTCGAATATCAATTTTTTCACCGGCTCGCGCATATTCATACAGTTTTTTCCCCTTAACCTTCAAGGCCGAATATATGGGTGGAGTTTGCAGAATTTTGCCCTGAAAACGTTCTATAGCTTTCTCTAATTCATAAGCCGAAACTCGTTTGTCAGAGACTTTCACAACATCACCTTCAATATCATAAGTTGTTGTTGATTGACCAAGCTGGATAGTGCCAATATAGGCTTTATCGTGGTTTAGGTATTCAATAAGCCGTGTTGCTTTTCCGATACAAACAGGCAGAACCCCTTCCGCAAACGGATCCAGCGTTCCTGTATGTCCGATTTGCTTAATTTTGGTCACACGTCTTAATATTGCAACAACGTCATGAGATGTTTTGCCTTTGGGTTTATATACATTCAAAAAACCGAACATTTACTTGATTTCACCTTTAGAAATTTTATCAATAAGATCAAGAACCTTTGAGCCTTGCTCCAAGCCGTCTGAATACACGAATTTAATTTCTGGAGTTACTCTCAGCCTGATACGTTTTCCAACTTCATATCTAACTTTTCCGGTATTTTTTTCAATAATCTCTTTATCCTTCTCTACCTGTTCTGGCGTACCAAAAACACTGTATATAACCTTTGCAAAAGAATTATCATGAGAGACTTCCACATCAACGACGGAAACAACGCCTTCAAGTCCTCTGATTTCTTTTCTTATAATATCTGATATATCACGCATTAATTCTTTTCTTACACGTTCATTTCTTAATGACATTTTATCTCCTTAATAATTTATATGGCATATTATAACATGAACATATCAGCCATTAATACTGCTTAGCAAACCTAAAACATTTTTAAGTAATAAACCGATACTTCTTGTTAAGAAGTATCGCAGGCTGATAATTTTGCCTGCGACACCTATTTTCTATAAAGCAAACATCTTTAAGTTGTCTTCAATAACTTCTTGGGTTACACCAATATACCGTAATGTAATGTCCTGAGATGAATGATTTAATATCTGCTGCAGCATTGCGATGTCCTTTGTCTGCTTGTAAAAATGATACCCGAAAGTTTTGCGCAAAGAGTGAGTACCTGTATGATCTATTCCTAAAACACCGCAAGCATCTTTTATTATTCTATATGCCTGAACTCTTGATATAGGTTTATTATACTTTTTACTCTTAAACAAATATCTGGAGAGAGGCTTACGCTCAACATACTCGCTTATAAACACCCTGATTTCTTTTGGAATTGGAATTTTTTTAGTCTTATGAGTTTTTTTCTCCCTAATCTGAACCGATTCCTTATCCTTTACATCCCTTACTCTTAAATTTAATAAATCTGAAACCCTAAGCCCTGTGTTTATACCTAAAACAAAAAGAAGCAGATTTCTTGTCCCGCTTTCTCTTAAAACACGCTTAACTGCATTAATATACTCTTTGTTTCTAATTGGATCTACTACATTCATTTTTTCACTCCTTTTCAATATTTTTACTACCTAAAAAGCATAAGCAGTAACACTGTCAGCACCCCGCCACTTGGCTTACACCTTTTTACCTATATAAGGAATGAAAAATAAATATTTTTTCTCTATATTTTACCAATAAACTTTACATTACAATCGCTGACTAATTCTTCATGAGCAAGCACTGTAATATCCTGGACAAACTCAGATAGAATAACAAATACCATGTGTCTTATATCCATCGGAACAACAAGAATAGGTTTTGTTATCTTCTTAGACTTAACAAATTTCATCAATCTGTCAACAATCGCCTGAACATCAGAAGCGTCTATACGAATTATTGCCTCATCATTGTGCTCATCTTCCTTAAAGAAAGAATAAACTTTATCTATTGTAGAATCCTCAAATTCAATTACTTTCAGCTCGCCATCTTCCGCCAAATCACGAACAATATGTTTTGATAAGGCAAGTCTTACCTTGTCAAGCAAATCCTCCTTAGTCGGCTCATTAGCATAATCATTTATCTTCTCAAAAATATAAACTATATTCTTAACTGAAACTCTTTCTCTTACAAGGCAAGTCAGAAGATACTTCAAGTCAGAGGCAGTAATAAAGTCAGGAATGATATTGTCAACCAAAAATGAATTATTTTCTATAACAATCTCAACATACTTATTGACATCATTATAATCCATAATATCAGAGACTTCGCGTACAGAAATATATTCAATAGCTTTTCCTATATATTCAACAGCGCTCATACCTTTAACCCAGAAATCTTTTACCTTATCCTGCTGAATCCAAACAAGCTTCTTATCTGTAATATCATCAATTACGATAAAGTCTTCTTCCGTAACCTTATACCCCTTTAATTCATCCTTGTAAAAAGCAATGTATCCGGGAAATGCTACTGAGCGGAAAACTTCAATGTCATGAATCTTTATACTAAATTCATTCTGCATTAACTCGTCACTGTTATGAAAATGAATGTGTGGAATAACATACCCCAATGTATCTGTTAATTTTTGGCGTATTTTTACAGTCTCAGAAAGCAGATTTTCACTGCTGTCCATTGAAATAACCTCAAGGATCTCTTCTGACAAGCTAACTACAAACTTTTCTTCCTTAATTGCAGAATACATTGTGTCAGGAGAAATTTCATTTACAAGCGCTTGTTTTAAGGTATCAAGCTGTCTCAATTCATCTGACATCTGATTATTAAGCTGCTTTTTACCGCTCGGAGAAAGACTTTCACTATCGAGCTGGTCTTTAATTTTCTTAATCCTCTCCTTTTGGTTCGCAATCTTTAGTTGAATCTCTTTGCAAGACTCATAAGGACTGGAAGGTGCCGCGAGCATTTTTTCCATACGATACTTAAAGCTGGTAATATTTACAATATCATCTAAATCAGTAGTATCGTCTTCCTGTTTTTCTCGCATAAAAATACAGTCAAAATCGAATCCATCATCTGTTTCGACCTCATGCATAGAATACAAATCCCACCCGGAATCAGACATTTCATTCAATAAATTTTCCAAAGCCTGTTTATCATCAGTAGGTACCGATTTTATTACATATTGCATTCTTTTATTAAACATCTTCATCCTCATTTGTCCTAACAATTTCGTAAATTAAACTATTATGCGCAGGTCTGCTGTCATTTATAGAAAAAGCTTCATCGCAATGCCGCTGCGCAACACGTGTAGAATCCTCGTCATTGGAATAAATTGTATACAAAGTTTCGCCTTTGTTCACATATTCACCGCTTTTTTTATTCAAATAAACACCTACACTGTAATCAATTCTTCCTATCGCACTATCTCTGCTTGCACCAAGCGCTGACAGTGCCTTTGCAATATTGCTTGCATTAATATTCTGAATATATCCGCATTTTTTAGATTCACATTCTATTTTAAATGATGGTAGACTAAATTTATCATAATTATCTATTACTCCGACATCCCCGCCTTGCACGGCAATCAGTTCCCTGAATTTATCAAGAGCTTTACCGGATTCAATAAGCCCCCTTAAGTAATTTCGAACCTCAGCTTCATTATCATAATACCTTAACTGCATAAGAATAATTGACGCAAAAGAATATGTAAGCTCTGCTAAATCTCCCTCTTTTATATTGCCTTTTAAGAATTCTATAGCCTCAATAACCTCTAAAGTATTTCCAACAGCTCTTCCCAGAGGTTCTTCCATCGAAGTTACAACCGCAGTTATGGACTTTTCCAAATATTTACCGATATTAACAATCCGCTTAGAAAGCTGCACAGCCTCCTCAGGAGTTTTCATAAAAGCACCTGATCCGTATTTAACATCAATAATAATATTACTTGCACCGGACGCAATCTTCTTTGAAACGATAGAGGCAGCCAGCAGAGCTTCACTGTCAGCCGTAGCAGAAGTGTTTCTCAACACATAAAGTTTTTTATCTGCAGGAGCAATATCCTTAGCCTGAGATGCTATAACTGCAGAAGTTTCGCTGACCTGTTTAACAATTGAGGCAACATCAAGTTCAGTATTAAACCCTGGAATAGATTCCAGCTTATCTACAGTCCCAGCAGAATGCCCTAACCCCTTGTCCGCAAGTTTCGCGACAGGAATACCTGCTGCGGCAAGAAGCGGTATCAGTGTAATTGTAACATTATCTCCAACACCGCCGGTTGAATGCTTATCAACTATCAAGTTTTTTAAATCGCCAAAATCAATCGTTCTGCCGGATGCAGCCAGAGCTTCAGTAAAATAGGCCGTTTCTTTTTCGGACATACCTTTAAAATACACAGCCATCAGCCAGGCAGAAATCTGATAGTCTTGCGCGTATCCATTCATTATGGATTTCACAATAAATTCTAATTCTTCCTGGCTGTGTGCATACCCCTGCTTTTTTTTCTCAATCAGGTCAACAAATTTCATTACTTTTTAGCGCCTTTTAATTTTGCAATTACGTTGTCTGTAATATCAACACCGCCTACAAAAACACCGCGAACATCCATTATAGCATCCAGTTTTTGTTCAACCATTACAGCTTTTGCAGCTTCTCTGATTTTTGTATAAACTTCTTGTTCACGTTTTGCTTTCAAATCAGCATAAGCTTTTTGTTTTGCTTTAAATTCTTGTGCGGTCTTTTCTTCAAAAGTTTGTTTCTTTAAAGGAGTATCAAGAGATTTGTATTCCTTTTCTTTATCTACCAGAAATTCCTGCATCTCAAGCCCTTTTGCATCAACTTCTTTAGTAACCTGTTTTGCATAATCATAATTGTCAATAACCTTAGCGTAGTCAATATAACCTACAGCCGCGTTAGCAACTCCTGTAAAAGCAGCCATAAGAAGAACTACAAGTGCCATTTTAAAATTTTTCATATAATACCTCCTGTTAATAATAATTATACATTACTTGTCAATACTAATACATCATATCGCCTACGCCAAATGTAAAGTATCCATTAGGCGAGCCATTCGGCCCAGGATTTGTCAGCGGGAAGCCATAGTCAACAGATAAAGGTCCAATACCCGGCATATTTATCTTCAAACCAATACCGGCAGTAATTGCTTGGATAGGTCTATCATACAAAGTGCTTGCAATTGTCGGATCAAAAATACGACCCGCATCAACCCAGAAAGTTAACCGCAGATTTTGCAAGAAATTAACTTTTAACCTATCGACAAACGGAATAGGTGTTGCAAGTTCTGCAGAACCCATTATAAACGCACGACCGGTACCTACACCGTTAACCTTATAACCTCTGATTGTATAAGGACCGCCCAAACGGAATGCCATAACTTCCGGGACATCAGAGCCGTGAGCAGTTATCCCCCCCCTTCCTGTAAATGTCAACGAGGATTTTTTCGCAATAGGTATAAATTTCTTAGCCATACCGGTCAATCTGCCGTTTGTTTTTCCAAATCCGTCAAGCCCGAAATTTTCTTCATATCTTACAGACGCTAATGCACCATGACGAGGGTTTGTAGCAGAATCTCTTGAGTCGTATGCTAATCCAGGTGCTAACCTCAAGAAGAACCCGCCTTCCAATTGATTCGCTCTATCTGCAATATTCAAATTATGTTCTCTGTATAAACGAGATATTGCAGCGGCATCTCCTTCTGACAGGTCTATATATTCAACACCGCCAGTAAAAGTGGTTGAGAGGCGCCTGTTGAAACGCAGCCTATGTGCAACAGTACCTTCGATACCAATACGGCGTTCTATTGCAAGGGGAACCTGATAACTCCCCAAATCTCTAAAATAGATTTTACTCATCAAAGAGTTATCCGCATTCAAGAAATGCGGTTCAAAAAAGCTCAACTCTGCCTGATAGTTCATGTGGTTTTTGATAGATGAGTCGCTCATCAAAATACCGGAACCAACTAAACCTGTGAGAGAAACCCTCTGGTTCATGCCCCTAAAGTTATTATCAGAAATTCCGATTGAGCCAAATGCCCCGGTAGCAGAATCAAGACCACCACCGACTGACACTGATGCCGTTCTTTGTTCTTTTAGCTCTATCGTTACATCGAATTTATCAGGATCATCTTCGGATACCTCAATTGTTCGATTAACATCTTTAAAAGCTTGGGTAGAATAAAGCCGCACTAAGTCCTGTTTAATTTGATTTTCATTATATACCGAGCCAGGCTCTGTCATGATATTGCGTTCAATAATGTATCCTTTTGTTTTTTCATTGCCGGAAATCATTATCTTATTGATTTTTCCTTCTGTAATACTCAGATTCAAAGTTCCGTCAGGATCATCATATATGGAATCAATCTTAGAAAGAATATATCCCTTGGAGTAATAACATTCATTAATCTTTTCCAGAGCTTCGTTGATAGCAGTAATATTCTGCGGTTTTCCCTTAAGAGGAAGCAAGTATTGCATAATTTCATCTGTTGAGACGACTGTATTTCCCTCAATTGTAAAATCGGTTACCGGGATATTTTCTTCCAGAATAATTTTCAAAGAAATTGTACCATTTGGATTTTTTACAGGAATAGCCTTCATTCTTTCGGTAAAATAACCCATACGATAAATGGTTTTCAAATCTTGCTGCATGGCTTCTTTATCATAAAGATCGCCTTTTTGGAGTGACATTTTGGATAAAATGTATTCAGGTTTAATAATATTGGAGCCCAAAATTTCAATATCATTGATATACGCTGTACTTGAATCATAACTTGATTCTTCTATATAATCTGCAGCAGTTTCTTCTGTTATTTCCGCTGATTCCGGAGTATCAGGCATATTTTCGGCGTAAGCACAATTTGGTGCCACGAAAGCCCCTAATATTAACAAAAATATTATTAAATTTTTATATAAACCTGATAGATTAATCAACTATCCACTCCACAGCGTTATATTTATATATTCTATCATAAACATATAAATTAGTGTAGTTTTAATTTTTGTTTTATTTTTGTAATTATGCTCCGAGATTTTCGAGCAATCCTAGCACATTTTGAGCTTTAAGGTTACGAGATGAGGACATCAAGGTGGCAGAGGCACTCTGCAATATCTGGTAGCGAATTAAATCTGATGATACCTCAGCTATATCAGCGTCTCGAATCGTTGATTGGCTTGAAATTAAGTTTTCTAACTTGATTGATTGAGATTCTGCCGCACTCTCCAAGCGGTTGATTAATGTTCCTATATTAAGCAGCTGCTCCTCTACTGTCTTGATTAAATCATCTATTGTGCTCAAAGCTTCTTGTGCTCCCTCGATTGTAGAGAAATCTACGCTGAAATCAAAGAGATTGAAGCTTATCTCACCAGTTATGTACTTATCTGCTCCTCCTCCGATATCTACTTTTATCTTCACCTCAAACGGACGCGGGGTGATATCTACGACATTACTGAATGTCGTATTTTTACCATTGTTTATCATTGTATTTCTACCACCCAAATCGCCGTCGATGATGTTGCTATTACCGTTTGATATCATAAAGGAGTCATTGGAATCTCCGCCGTTTGCGGTGTTGTTATTCCCATTGATGCTAATATCATCAATGCCGGAGCCGCCCTGTATCTGGTTGCCGTCACCGCGAACAGTTAGCTCATTATTGCCTGATGTGGATTCTAAAATATTATCATTACCGCGTATGGTGATAGTGTCGTCGCCGCTTCCGGTTAGGACGTTATTATTATCGCCGGTTACATTAACCTCTTTATCTCCGACTGTTGTTGTATAGCTATTACCGTCACCTCGGATTGTTACTGTGTTTTCTCCGCGGATGTTTGTTAAAGTATTATTGTCGCCGTAAATATTAATATCACCGGATGCGTTTTGGGCGGTCACATTGTTATTATTTCCCTGAACTCCCAAACTATTGTTACCGTTTCCAGCTGTTACGGTATTCGTTGAGCCATTGATAACAAAGCGGT
The DNA here is from genome assembly GCA_944323265.1 of Candidatus Gastranaerophilales bacterium. Lineage (GTDB taxonomy): Bacteria > Cyanobacteriota > Vampirovibrionia > Gastranaerophilales > Gastranaerophilaceae > CAG-196. The sequence continues at coordinate 3,529 of CALURX010000044.1, read as the reverse complement.
TGTCGCCATTTCCTGCCATTATTGTATTAGAATCCGAATTAATCGTGATTGTATTATTGCCGTCATTAGCAGTTATTCTGTTGCTGTCGCCGCTTACTGTTATTCTATCATTACCTGAACCCAAATCTATATTTGTATTATTGTCACTATTAATTGTTAAGGTATCGTCGCCATCTCCGCCTGATACTGCTTGGTTAGTGCTCGAGTTTAGTGTTATTGTGTCGTTGCCGTAGCCGCCATTAATTGAATTGTTCTCGCTATTCATAATAAGGGTATCATTCCCTACACCGCCGTTAACTACGTTTCCGCTTCCCTGTTCCACTGTGATACGGTCGTTCAGGTCTGAACCGTTTACTGTATTATTATCGCCGCGGATGTTTAAAATTGCACTCTCATCAGAGGCGGCATCTATTTGGAAGTTTGAGCCGTTTAACGTGATTACGCCGGTATTAGGATTCAGAGAATACTGAAGCATATTTGAGCCTGCAAAATTGTTCGTCACTGTATAGGTCTTGCCATTCAGGGTAAACGTTTTTACTTCGCCCTGATATGTGAAGCTCAAGCCCCCGCTATTTGGGTCGCGGGCTACGTTTGAAAAGCTTGTACCGGAACCGTTATCTACATAGTAGTTATTACCGGTGCCGCCATCTACTATATTATTGTCGCCGTCGATTACAAAATAGTCGTCGCCTCCTCCGCCTAATATCGTATTGTTGTTGCCGTTGATATAAAAAGTATCGTTGCCGGAGGAGCCTGAGATGTTTGCGCCATCTGTATTTATATTGTAAATATTATTTCCACCAGTGTCGATAGTTGTCATCGTTGCATACAAATTATATATATCATCCCCGATATCACCATGTACAGTTCCTATATTACTCGAATAAACGTTTAAAGTATCATTTCCGGCCCCACCATTCAAGGTTGTATCTCCTGACCCGCTCCCTAATGTTAATATATCATCACCAGCTTGAGCAAATATCGTAGCCCAACTACCTGAAGAAGTTATATCATCGTCTCCGTCTGCACCATATATCCGATATCTAAAACCATAGACGGTTATTTTATCATCCTCATTACCCGAATAAAAGTTTGAATAATTTACCCCTAAACCGCCACCTAAGTATAGAATCAGATTATGCTCAACATCTTGTTGAGCAGTTATATCAACACCCTGAGTAGCAAATGTTATCTCATCTGTTACAGGATTATACGAATACATAATACTATTTGACCCTTGCAGATTATTTGTTAGAGTGTATTCCTTGCCATTAATTGTTATAGTTTTTATTTCACCCTCTGCAAGAGTTACTAGTTCAGCATTATTGACGTTGTCATTAATGCCAGAAGCTAAGATTGTTCCGGATGAGGTATCATTCAATGTATTAACCCCTTCGCCACCGGCAACAAATGCATATTGAGCTTGAACATTAAAAGTATCATCCCCCTCGCCGCCATCAGCATAGGCATAACGACTTATTCTAGATGAAAGAGTTATCGTATCATTACCGGCTTCTCCAAAGACAGCAGCCCCTATATTACTATCTGCTAAAATTGTGTCATCACCATTACCGCCATAAATCTTGTCAGCATTCCCCATACTTGTAATTGTATCATCCCCATCCAGTCCATAGATAACAGAGCCTTCCGCATTGACTACTATTGTGTCTCCTAAATTGCCACCATAAAAACAGAAGAACCCAAATTAAAAACTACATTATGAACTTTGTTTTGTTCACCGACAACCGTAAACCTATCTGAGGATGTAAATGTTATAACACCTGATGAATCTACCGAATATATAAGACTTGCACTTTGCCCTCTTTTTTCAGTAATAGAATATTCTATTCCATTTATCTGTACAACTTTGGTTTCATTCCCATTAAAAGCTAACTGATAAGCATTCGCCCCTGGGACATCTGTTTTAATTGTATTTGTACCATTATCTGTTATTGAATTGTTACCAGCACCTCCATATACCTTTGCACTTGCAACCCCAGAGGCAACTTCAAAGTAATCATCGCCATCCCCGCCATCTGCCAAACCAGTAGCTTTGATATAGAATTTATCGTTGCCTGCCTCTCCATAAGATTCTTGGTTTAATGAATTCATATAAAAAACATCATCACCCTCTCCTCCATAAGCATATTGTCCGCCATTATATAAGGTAAAAGTATCATTCCCATCTTCTCCATAAAAATAGTTACCCCACTCTCCTCTACTGAGAATACTATCTTCTCCGGCTCCGGCGTAAACATAATTTCCTCTAAATCCACCCAGAATTGTAATACTATCATTCAAATCACCAAGATATATAGTATTGCTGCCGCCATTAATAACCAAATTATGAGCCGCATTTTTTTGAGCAGTTATCTCAAAACTTGAACCCATAATAGTTACTTCACCAGAAGATGTATCTTTTGTGTATGACAAAGTTTGAGAAGTGGTGAGTTTATTCTTTACAGAATACTCTACCCCATCTATAACTACAGTTTTGGTAGCGCCTCCGGCAATATCAACAGCACCCTCTATATCACCCGCAGCAAGAGGAGAAACTGCAGGGGTAAATGTAGATGTTGTCAAAGGCTCTGATAACGGCGCACTTTGCTCATTTGACGAGTAGTTAGAAAGAGTTAAGGGTGTGCTCAGGTCGACTAGGTTTGAGGCAGTAGAATTGAGCGTTTGTGACACGGCTTCGCCATTTATTGACACACGAGCACGCTGCAAATTATTGATTGCAGTCGTTACTACATTATTATCCTGAGGAGTCTCATACAACTTCATGCCATTGTATTCCATACTGTCACGGAGACGCTCTATCTCCTCAATTATCTCATCAGCCTCCTGCTGCATTGAAGCTCTTGATTCAGCACCATAATTCCCATTCGCTGCCTGCATTGCAAGTGAGCGAAGACGCTGCAAAAGACTATTTATCTCATCCAAACCGCCTTCTGCAGTCTGAAGCATTGCAAACCCATCTTCAGTATTCTGCTGAACCTGAAGCATTGAGCTTATCTTGACTGATAAATCTCTAGCTATTGAATAACCGGCAGCATTGTCCTTGGCATGGTTCAATTTATAGCCTGTACTCATCTGGTTGATAGATTGACTAAGGCCCTCGGTATTATACTGCAATGTCCGCTGCAAGATTATATCCGATACATCACATCCCAGAGTTATCATATTACGATACCTCCAGAATTTATCACATCAGCCAAATAGCTAGGATTCAGTCCACATGTAGGTTTTACCCCCCCCCCTACAGAGCCGGGCATTACAGGCTGATTACCTAAAATAACCAAGCCTAATTCTTTATTCTGCTTGTGATGATTGGATAAATACATAACGACGTCACATTCCCTGACTTCTATTATATACTAAATATATTCCACATATCGATAAAGTAATAACAGATTTTATAAAAATCGTTACATTTCGTTACAAAAAAAGAGAGGTGGATTCAAGAAGCAATCGCAACACTATGAAGTTGAAAAACTTGTTCAGGTGTCATATAATTAAGAATTTTCAT
>CALURX010000043.1 GCA_944323265.1 Candidatus Gastranaerophilales bacterium | reverse complement strand
CGCAAAATTTCTAACATGTATAATTTGCCATTCATACCTATCTTAATTAAATTTCCGACCTATTCGTTTGTAGTCATCTTATATGTTACTTTACACGAGCATTGTGTCGGTTTCGTATCAATTAAAAAATTTAACAGAACGGCAGAATTTTCAAAAACCTCAAACGACTCACTTGCCCAAAATAATCGCACCATCTGCCCTACGCAAAACACTCACTTCAATACACTCATCCTCACCACACAAAATAAAAATGGGTCTGAGAAAACTCAGCCCATTTTTATTAGGAGGAGGTGGGATTCGAACAAATATTTCTGCTATTTGTAGTTTCAAATTTCATCCCGTAACCTCTAGTATTATTTAATCTTGGAAGTTCCTTCTTTTAGTAACTTTTAATAATTTTTAGGGACTATTTGTAAAATTAGTCCCTTTTTAGTCCCCTAAACTTTATTATTTTGTTCTTTGTAAATTCTGGCATTTTCCCAGTCTTTAGGTAACATTCTTAACCAATCTAATTTAATTTTGTCATTTTTTGCCTCTGCTACAAGATTTATTCCCATGAGTTTATCAGAACAAGTGATTTTTTCTTTGTATATTTCGCTAAGCATATAAGTTAAGTACCTATGCAATAAAAGCGAAAAATAAATCAAACTATCACAAGTATCATACAATGTTTCAATTATACTTTTAACTTTTATTATATGTATTTCTAAACAATTTATGGCTTTCTTTTCGTCATCCGTTAATGAGAAATTATCAAAAGTTAATATCGTATTGTTTAGTTTTTCTTCATATTGTAAAACTTGATTTAAAGCACTCATAGCACCCTTGCTTGTATTAATCAAAAAGTCATAATCTTTAATGTTAACAGGTAATAACCATGAAGAAAATGGATATTTTTCAGTTGCTACAGTTAAATTTCCTATCTTTATTGCTTTGAGTTTTGGAATTAAAGTGTTGTCCCTGTAATCAATTAAAGCAGGTGCTTGTAATTCAATTAAAGTATGCAATATTATTGCTTTATTAATGTTTATTTTATGTTGTTCCTTTTCTCGCCTTTTATCAGTTAGCCAAGCTCCAAAATACACTGCACCAAAAGAAGCAATAGCCGTTATAAATGGTGTTGCCACCTGCCACAAGTTTATATTAGAAGTTGTTTTAGCTGAATTTAGGACAATATCTAACATTTTAATCTTTCTATTACAAATTTTTCATAGATTTTATTTAAACTTAAACCCACTTTTTTTAAGTAACTTCTTTATTTCTTGCTTGGCATCTTCTTTTATTTGTTCAACTGTATTATTTATCTCTAAGTTTTTTATAGAAGAAAAATCATTTAATCTGCCACAATTTGAACATCTAATCATTTCACCTTCTTCAGGTTGGTATCCTTCGCAAGGTAACTCAAACATTTCACTTTGACAAAATATACATTTTAATTTTGCTGTATACTTTTTATCTTCTAACATTCTATGCTCCTATAAGTCTTTTTATCACTTCTATAACACCTGTTGACAGTATCTTACTAACAATAGGATTATATGCAAATTCTTTTAATTTGTTCAATGCATTCTTTTTTTCTTCCTCTGTAGCATTAGCTTTATTTATTTCATCTATTAAATACTGAAAAGTGTTTTCAATATTTTGTGTATTATTATTTCCAACTTGTATATTATCACCATTTATAGAGCCTATATGAATATTTTGTGTATTGTCTGTTACTGACTTTTTATACCTTCCTCTCACTACAGATGTCGCACGAGCGAAACCACTTTCAGTTAATTGTATCTCTTCAAATTTTTGTGTTCCCATATACATTTGTTTTATGTATTGATGAGTAAAACAATAATTCATTACTACTTGAAACATTTCATCAGTTATTGGTGTAATATTTTTGAATTTTGTTAAGTCAACCCCCTCTGTAAAAATTTCATCCGGTGCATTAAAATATTTTTGAGTATAGGTTAAATGAAAATCAAAATCTTTTGTTTTAATAGATTGACCATCTTTTTCAAGTTCATTTTGCATATATACGAGAAGTTCATCTGCAAAATTTTCTTTTTGTTCTGGTGTTAGTTCATTGATTTGAGCTTGTGGCATATTTTCTCCTTAAATAATAATTTACATTCTTAGTATAAACTTTAAAATTTTAATTAGCTCTATAATTAATTTTTTTTTAATTATTTAAACTACATTCAACCTCTGATAAAACTCATCCATTTTATTAGCGACCTGTGCTTCTTTTGATTTGATTATGTGAGAGTAAGTGTTTAGGGTTACGTTTTTATCAGCATGACCAAGTCGTCCGCTTACGGTTACGATATCCTCACCTGATGAAATCAGCAAGCTTGCATTTGTGTGGCGGAGTTGGTGGAATGTTATTTTTGGTAAGTTATGACGATTTAAGAATTTCGTAAACCACTTATACGGCAACTGTGTGCTTATCGGACTGCCGTCCTCATGCAGGAATACATATTTACCGTTTTGCCACGCTGTACCAAATTTTAACCTGTTTTCATTTTGTTGCTTTTTGTATTCTTTTAAGAGTGATATTACAGTCTTTGAAGCTGTAACAGTTCTTATTCCTGCCTCTGTTTTTGGTTTACCTTCAATATTGCCATAACCTGCAATATAGTGTCGTTGCTTATTGATATTCACTTCACAGGTGTCAAAATTTATATCTTCCCACTTCAAGCCTGTAAGTTCACCCTCTCTTAAACCGATATCTATTGCAAGATAAATCATTGTCATATACATTAATGGTTCACTTTTCAAGCAGTCCAGCATATTTGCCACCTGCTCATCATTGTAATATTTAGCTTTGGGTTTTGTTGCTTTCTGTGGTTTGGCTCTTTCAGCAGGATTATTCATTAAGATGTTCCAATCTACAGCGGTTGAAAGTATTGAGTGAATTACAATGTGATGATTTTTGATTGTTTTTCGATTTAACTTCTTTTCTGAATTACCTTTAAACATTCTGTTGAAATCTAATTTATAGCAATTACAGAGTTTTTGAGCGGTACTGTAATTTGTTGCTTGTCCATTTTTAAGCCTTCTGCAGGTTTTAGATGATATCCCTGTAGTCTTAATTATGTGAGAAATAGTCAATGGTTCAAGATATTTTATCAGGGCTTTGGTAGGGGTAAATCTGCCGTCAAGTCTTACTCCTTCTTCATCAAGATTGTTGTAAAACTGTATCAAATGATGAGGCTGTAATTTGCCGAGTTTAATATGTCCGATAGCAGGCAAAATCCGTTTGAGCATGATTTTATATGATTGTAATGTCGTCAGTGTAAGATGTTTCTCTGCGTAATCCTCTAACCACCTTTGTGTAAATTCTTCAAATGTTATCTTTTCGCCGTCTAAGTAAACCCCATTTAAGACTTCGTTTTCAAACATAACCATTTGACGGTTAAGCTCTTTTTCAGCCTGCTTAGCGGTTAATGTTTCGTCTAGTTTAATTGTTTTTCTTTTGCGTAACTTTTTGCCTTTGGAGTCGTAACCCTGACAAACTGTCAATCTATATGTATAATCTGAAACTTTTTCGTAAAATGCCATTTTATTTTCCTTCTTATCATTTTTTATTATCTCCCTTTTTCATAATTTCCAGCCTCATTTTCTTAATTTTTCTTGTTAAACAAGGATTTCAGCCCTTTCCTTTAATACACTTCATATAATGCTCGTTAAAATCCTTACATCCGCAGGTTGTGGTAACACGCTCGAATATCGGATATTTAGCCATAATCTTTTCAGCAACTTTGTTCCCTTCCTCATCATTATCGACATACAGGCAAAACCTTTTGTACTTTGAAAAATCAACCTGTGAGATGTGTTTTAGCAGGGATTGAATGCCGTTTGACGGTGTAACAATATGATAATACTGAATTTGCTTTTGTTCTTTAAGGTGCTGATATAGTGCATAGCCGTCGAAATAACCCTCTACAACCGCTAACACTTCCATTGTGGGTTTGTACGAGTTAATCATAGCTAACCCCGTAGGAGTGCCTTTTTCACGAGTTAAACCGTCTTTACTGAAATTAAACGGTCGGTATTCAAAGCCCAAAATAGTATTTGCTCTTTCTGTTGAATACTGAAATGTAGGTATAACCCACCTTTTCTTATTCATGTCAACTCCGAGTTTTACATCTCTAGCAGTTGATAGGTTTAATCCTCGTTTTTTGAGCAATATAGAAGGCAAAATGTCTATTGTTAAGAGCCTTTCGTTGCACTCCTGCATATATATCTTAAATTCAATCTGTTTCTGCATTGAGAAAATATGCTTATATCTGTCATAACTGTTGTAATCAGCATTAGCAGGTTTAAGGTTTATTTTGCCCTTTTTTAGTATTTCTTTAAGTATCTGTGGTGCGTGGCTTTCGTTTGCAAAGCACCACAGTATGCCTTTTTCAGCATTGAATTTTAAGTTATCCCTGCCTGTATCCTTGCAGAGGGGGCATTGCCATAGATACTCATCACCTGATTGTTTTTCAGGTTCACCTAATACTTCGGTTAATAATTCTAATTTTAAGTTATTGTTTTGTGTCATGTTTTTTATTCCTTATGGTTTTTGCGGTAATTGCGGTCAATCCCAGTATTAACTTGTATTTTGACAAATGCAATGGCGGTAATTGCAGTAATTGCTTTTAAACACAAGTATTTACAGGGATTGACGTTATACCTTGGTTTAGATTAAATCTTCAAGTTGTTGAATACCGTCGCTCAAAGCCTCTGATTTTGCAGTAGTGAGCCAGTATGCACGACCTGAATTATTGTTTATAGGCTTGCTTAGAAGCTGATAGCCTTTATACTGTGCAATTTCGGCAACGCTTTGCATATCGTCATCAAAACTTTTTTTGAATTTGTTTCGAGATATACCAAATTGTTTGAAATGCGTAGTTGTCAAATCGTTCTTTTTGAACTCTTTGCCAATATTTTCAAGGAAAAATCTGAAAATCCTGTCACATCTATCTTCAAAAGTAGGTCGGTAATTTAAAAATTTTATAAAATCAACACTTAACTTCTCAACCTCATCAATAGCCATTTCCATATCCTCAGGGTTTATAAAATGTACCTTCGGATGATTAAGGCTAGCATATTGACATGAGATTTTTAAGGCTTTTAGTTCACGAGAGCGAATTTCTCTTTTTATCAAAGGATTTTCTTCTTTTTCAGCTATTGACGAGAGTTTAAGTTTATAAGGGTAAAAAACTTTGACATAAGTTTCTTCCGTAAGCTCATATTGGGCATTGTTTTCAATCGCCTCGAAAATCTCATGCAACTCGAGTCCAATAGCTTTTAAGTCGCTGTAATATTTTTCCTCTGCTTTGTAGGCTTTTCTTCCGTCAGGTTCTTTTTTATGCGGTTCTAATTCTGACATGAATGTCAATATACAACGGCGAATTAAGCCTGTTTCCATAAGCAAATTAAAAGATTTAGCTAAATCAGCTTTGAATAATGTTGGGTCTGAATAAAAGAGTAGATTTACAGGCAAGTCCTCAATGTCTTCTTCTCTATGTTCTCCCTTGATACTTTTCGACCGTATTATTCCACTATATGCTTCAAATAATAGATTAAAGAATAATTTCTGTTCTGTTGTCATATTGTTTAGATATAGCCCAAGCTCGGCGATTTTAATCATTATGCATCCAAAACCTACTCTTTTAATAACTTTGGCATCACGAAACAGCCCCTCTCTTGTACCGTCAGAAACTTCTAAAAATATGTTGCCAAATTCTCTCATTTTCTCGTCTACATATTTTTTTCGCTGTTTTTGTTTATCTTCTTCGGGAAACTCTCTTTTGGCTTCTTTTTCCAACTCAAATCTGAATTTTTCTCTCAATTCTTGAACTGTGCATTTAAACCAATTTCGGAAAGGATAATACATGAAGTTGTCGAGTTCATCTGACATGAGGTCTTTACCTGCCCCAGACGGCATAAAGTTAATTCCATAATAATTACAATAACCCACACGCCCTTTTTCCACATATTTAACCCCTTTTGCTGTTAACATTTGTGCGTTTTTAGCAAGAAGGGTGTTTATTATTGAGTTCATACGCATTTCAGGATGTTGTTTGCTCATAATACACGCTGCATAAGCTAACGGTTTAGGCATTTTTCTATCGCCTACTTCACAAGTAAGCTTTTCTGAAGCCTCTATCCTATTGTACAAATCTACAACCTTCGAATTCATTTCTATTGCTCGAACTACTGTTGCTTGTTCAGTTTCTTCCTGTGACATTGTTTCGTCTTCTTCCCAAATCGTATTTATTGGTACTTTTTCCATATTAAATCCCTACCTTTCTAATTTTACTTGTGTTTTCTGTGAGTTCTTTGGCTTCTGTCTGTGCTTCCCCGTTGTTCAGGTATTCAACCAGGTTGTCTACATTGACAAGGTATTTCGAGCCACTGCGAACATATTTTACTTTCCCTTGTAAAACTAACCGACGGACATGGTATTTTGCCAATCCGACAATTTCTGAACATTCACTGATTGATTTCATTGTTGGAATTTTTTCCATAATTTTCTCCTTTTTTTATTCTTATTTTTGACTTATTTTTAGAAGAGAAAATAACATACCCTTCTACTTATATATGCGTGTTTTTTGCCACTTGACGTGTTTTTTTAGAGAGTTTTATTAAGAATTGTTAAGAGGAATAGAGCCCAAAAGACACCTGTAATCTGTGTTATCATTGAGTTTAAAGAATTTATTTCTTTGTGCAAAATTTGTATACAAAAAGCACTTTTTACAACAATGTAAAAAGTGCTTTTGATAATTATATTTTTAAGTTTATTTTGTTAGAATTTGGCAAATATATTAATTTATTTTAGCGACTTATAAATTCTGTAGAGGGTTTCAATATCAACCTTTTCATCACGAATAGCGTTGATTAATTCTTCTTTTAAGATTTCTTTTTCTTGCAGGTAGCCGAAGTTAAACAGTTCATCAATTCCAATATCAAGAGCCGTTAATAATTTGGCTAGTGTTTCAGCAGAAACAAAGGCATTACCTCTTTCAATTTTAGATAGTGTTCTCTGTCCTATGTTGAGCTTTTCTGTAAGCTGTTCCTGTGTAAGACCTTTTCCTGTCCTTAATTCTTTAATCCGTTGTCCTAATAATTTTTTTATTTCTAGATTAGTTTCCATTACCGCCCTCGTTGTTAATAATAAGTGATTTCATCCTTTTAAAACAGACCGCAAGAGTCGCAATCAAACTTGCATTTACCACTGTAATGCGTTAAAATATTCACAGAAGTGGTAAAACATGTTTGCATGAAGCCTCTAAGTTCTAAAAACAAAAGAAAGGAAGTTATGAAAGCTCTGAAAGAAATATTGATTAAGAATGAATGGTTCACAAGGCAGGAAGTAGAAGAACTTTTTACATCAGAAATTCAGAAATGTATCAACGAATGTACAAGACCAAGTCAAAGCGATATATTCAACGCATTTGACGGATTAAAACCACAGGATGTTAAAGTGTTGATTATCGGTCAAGACCCTTACCCTGATGAGGCAAAAGCTCATGGGCTTGCATTTTCTTACAATAACGGTGAAATTCCTGCGGAGGATTCATTACTAAATATCTTTCGTAAAATCAAGGAAGATGTAGGAATTGATAACAGTTATACAAATTTGTCAGCTTGGAAAAAGCAGGGTGTTTTGTTGTTCAATACTGCCTTAACCTTTGCACCTGACAATCAGGACTTCTATATAAATGCTTGGCGTAATTTTGTAAATCAGGTAATATCTAAGCTTCTTAAAGTTAAGACCGAGAATAAGCAGCCTTTAGTAGTCATGTTATGGGGTGCAAAAGCAAATGAACTGAAAGCTTTAGCTTATAAAGGAATTAAGCAGGAAGCAGATTATCAAGAGAAATTCCCTCTTGTTAAAATCTTGCGTTCTTCTCATCCGTCAAATAACTATCAGGCTTGTACGAAGTCTATTTGTAATGGCGAAGTTCCTGCTTTTAAGGATACTGATTTTAGACCTTTCAAAGAATGCAACGAATTTTTAGAGGTTAATAATGCTGATATAATCAACTGGCATACAGCTTAAAATATGTGAAAAGGCTCCATTTTAGGAGCCTTTAAGTTTTATTTATGATTTTGTTTCTTTGGATGTATTCTTTACCGCTCGGCATTTCTAAATACATAAATTTGTACAGGTAATTTGATGAATACACCAGATTGAATTTTTCTTTTTCATCTTCATTTTCCAGTAATTTTAATAGCCGTTCAACATCTCTTTTACAAACAGGAATTTTTTGTACAAGCTGTGTTCCCTCATATTGCCAGTAGGGAATATTATCAATCCTTGCAATTTCGACCTTATCAAGGTTTGCCTTTTTGACTAAATCTTTTCTATTATCTACTCCGTACTTTTGATATAGGGAATTCACCCTGCTGTCGCAGGTGCGAAGCGGTTCATTTAACTTTCGGCTTATTTCCGCATAGCTTAAGTTTTCTTTCAAGCCCTGCAATATAGTTAGTTCATCTTTTGTTAAGTACATTTTTACCTCCAAATAATTTTCTATTCTTAACTGTAGGTTTTTACCCACTTTAGCTTACAACTGCCTTTATTCTGTCTCTTAAAAAGATTTTTAATTTTATGTTCCGATTTTTCCAGTTTTTCTATTAAATTTCAATTTGATTGAATTATTTTCAGGTTTCGCCTGAATTATCTCTATGATATTTCTTCTATCGTCAGGAATGTCACAGTTGTAATAATCTTCCCGATAGAGCAATAAGACCACATCCGAATATTTCACAAGATTTTTATCTCGTAAATCTGTAAATTTTGGATAATAGTTTGTTGTGTTGCGAGGTTCCCTGCGTGTATTTGCTATTACAAAGATTATTAAATTATTCTGCTCTGATATTTCCCTCAATTTTTCAGAACTTAGTCTATTCCTGCTGTTAATATGTATGTTGATGAACAAATAATCAGGTTTGTAGTTCTGTATTATTTGTTTGATATTTTTTATCCTGCAAAATTCTGTAGATTTTATAAACAAATTCCAACTGCTTAGTTCTTTTACTGCTTGCGTGAAATTTTCTGTTTGTATCTCTAAACTTTCCTGCCTGTTTGGATTTGCAACTATTTTTAATAACATTTCTGTAATTATTTGTTTATTGTAATCTGTTACATACAAGCATTTATAACCTTCTTTACAGAATAGTTCAACTAAATTCAAAGCAAATGTTCTTTTACCCATAGCAGGACGACCGCCTATTGTAATCAGTGAACCTTTTGCATGATATTGTAAGATTTTCTTTAATTCTTCTTTGTTCATATTACCTCTGCTATTTTTATAGTTTTATCTTTTCTTTGTCTATAACTTTTCAAAAATAAAAATATTCTTAAAGGTAGCTACATTAAATCCGCTCTTTAAGGCTCTACAATGCCATAAGGCTTTTGCTGTACTAGATTCAAGAGTTGACCATTTCCAAACTTCTTTAACTATGTGAGCTTTTAAACGCAATCCATGACTTGTAAGAAATTGAGCATATTCAAAAGCTTCAAGGTGCAAAGTTGAATTTGAATATGTATTACCGATTATTAAAACGACAAATCGACCTTGCTCCAGGCTATCTATGCCTAATTTTGCAAATTGTTTGAATGTGTTGAAAAATTCTTCTGTCTTACTTGCTCTAATATCAGTTACATCAGGAGTGAGTAATAATAGCTGAATATTCTTTTGCTCAAGTTCTTTTAATTTATTATTGACTACATCACGCAAAGAATTATCATATTCGTAATCTTCTATCTCAAGATATTTTCTATCTAGCTTTTTTGCTTCTTCTTTTGCGGATTCAGAATTACAGAATATATTCAGAACTAAATCATTTCTTTTAGTGTATCTTTTATAAATTTGCTCATAAGTATTAACTTCATACTCCCAGAAAGAGTTAGTTTTGATTTCAGGATAATTTTTCCAATTTTTTAAATCAATTTCATTGTAACCTGTTGTATTCATATTTCCTCCTTAACTTCTAATAATGTCGTAACCCATATTTTTAGCCTTTTGTCGGGCTTCAAATATGTTGTGTGCTTCAATAGTAATTTCTTCCTGCCTTGCGTATTTATCACCCCTGACACGCACCAACATATTGTATTCGTTAGTATCTTTATGATGATATTCAGGCGGTTGAGTGCGAGAAATAAAGCTATTGTCAAATTGCGGACTATCGTAAGTTTGCTGATTGCAGGAATAATTATTATTCCAATCGTCGTTGTCATTGTAGTCATCTTCCTCATAGTAACCGTCATTGTCACTGTAACTGCTTAATCGCTTTTTAGCTTCTTCAATAAAGCCGTTAATAAAAATGTAGATTACTAAAGCTATTGCTAACCATTTCATAAGATTGTTTCCTTTCTGTGCTCTTGAGTACACAAACTTATAATAAACTGTTTTTCAAAAACTTACTCTCAAATTCATCGTTTCGATTGTTATGAAAGCATTTCAGAATTAAAATTTAGTATATCTTGCAAAAAGTATTAAAATATTATTTTGCTAATTTGACATTTTGCATAATTATTGGAGTTGGAGGCTCTTCCCTATCTATGAACTTTTCTCCTGTAATAATAACTTGATTATTAATCTGCAATAATTTATCGAACTTTTTTATTTCTCTGTCAAAACAAACACAATCTATTGTACCTGTTTCGTCTTCAAGCGTTATAAAGCGTATGAATTTATATGGATTAGATTTTGTTGGTATTTGAATTGTTGAAGTAATGGTTCCGCAGATTGAAATTTCAGTACGAGACTTATCTTTCAGCAATTCATTGTTTGATAATTCTTTAACTTGATTACATTTTAATAATTTCATAAGTTTGTTTCCTTTCTTTGTTCTTTGGTACACAAACTTATAATAAACTGTTTTTAAAAAACACGCTCCCAAATTCTTGACTTCGATTGGTATGAGAGGGTTTTGGGGTTGCAAGGTTATGTAATTTATTAATATTATTTCCGATTTCGGAATTTTGGCATAACAAAACAGACCAATATTTATATGAATATTGGCATTAACCGCAATTACTACAGGTGGAAATCCTGAAATCTATGTGCTACTTGGGATTGACCGCAATTACCGCAAAAACCGTTATGTAATGTTGAATTTTGCCTGATTGCAGAAATCCTCTAAAATCAATAAATTTTTTCAGCAGTCCCTTTTTAGTCCCTTTTGGGTCTATTTTGGCTCATTTTTACAGTTCGGGGATAGGGCAAAAACGCACTAAAAAAGAGCCTCTCCAGGCTCTTTTAAAATGGAGGAGGAGGTGGGATTCGAACCCACGGTACGCTCGCACGTACGACGGTTTTCAAGACCGCTCCAATCAACCGCTCTGGCACTCCTCCAAAGGTATTTAATTGGTTACTGATTTATCATACACAAAACATAGTTGATTGTAAAGAGGGGGCCTTTTTGTTATATTATTTTACTAAGAGGAGATTAAAAAATGTATGATTATTTTAAGGGGTTAATTACAGATAAGAAAAAGACTGCTAAAGGCGCTTTTATTACAATTGAGACCTCCGGATGCGGGTATCTGCTCGAAGTTACGGACAGAGATTTCTTTGCGGCTGTTATTGATGAGGAAAAAAAACAGAAAATATACGTATTTTTGACACACAGAGAAGATGCAATGTCTCTTTACGGATTTTCTAACAAAGAAACGCGTGATATTTTTCAAATACTTCTTTCGGTCTCCGGTGTAGGGGCAAAAATGGCTATCGCGCTTTTAAATGAATTTGATGCCTGCGATGTTATATCGCTTGTAATCGATGGAGATTATAAAGAACTTACCCGTGCTAAAGGCGTAGGGCCAAAATTAGCACAAAAAATTATTCTTGAGCTTAAAGACAAGCTGATGAAAACAGAACTTCCACGCACAGCGGCCGCTCTTCCGCAAACCCAGGCTATAGATGACACTCAGGCTGTTCTGTTATCTCTTGGTTATGAATCCAAAGAAATTGAAGATGCTCTTAATAAAGTATTGCCGTCTATTCAGGATAGTTCAAATTCAGAAGAAGTTTTAAGAAAAGCTTTAACCTGCCTCTCTATGTAAATTATTGTAAACATTTAGGCAAAAATTTTTCTTTACCGGTTTTCACTATGTAGAAGAAGGTAAAATATGAACTTAAGAATACCAAATGTAAATCTTAATATTCCTCAAGTTCTGTTTAAGAGCAATCCTATTAAACAACAGCCGGACTATTCTTTGGAAAAATCGCCGCAAAAGGATTCTTTTGAAATGTCTGTCGGATATGTTAATGATACCCACGGACAGGTTAATAATATGATGCGGATTCTATCCGGGATAAAAGGTGATTTAAAACTTTCTGCCGGTGATATTGATATAGGAGATGAAAAAAACGAAGCAATTCATCTTGCTGCAACAAAATTTTTAAATATTGCAGATATTAAAGCATCTGTTCTTGGAAATCACGAAATTGATATGAATCAAAAAAGCTGTATAGAAGCAATCGAAAGATTCAACGGCGATATGCTGGCTATAAATTTCAACCAGATTCCGCTGAAAGAACAAAATGAAGAAGAAATAAAAAAATTTGGAAGAGCTGATTTAAATGGCTATTTAAAAAAATCAACAATTATTGATGTGAAAGGTGAAAAAATCGGTCTTATAGGCGCTTGTCCTATGGATATGCTGGAAAGATTAACTCATCCGAGTTATTACACAGACTGTTCTGTCGATGATTTAGACGACACTATAGAAGATATTCAGGAAGAAGTTGATAAAATGAAAGAGCAGGGTATTAATAAAATCATACTTCTTTCGCACATGGGGCACAAAAGAGATAAGATAGTTGCCCAAAATACAAATGGTATAGATGTAATTATCGGCGGACACACGCACGAACTTATCAAGGACATAAAAGAAAACGAAAACTTATTCTATTCAAAAGCCGGAGAACCTGTAATTATCACAGAAGGCGGAAGAGATGGGAATTATTTCGGCAGATTAAACCTGACTTTTGATAAAGACGGTGTAATCACAAAGGCCCAGAATAACATTGGAGAAACAAGACTGTTTCACAGAAATATGATTAATCAGTATGTATTTGATAACATTTTAGGCGTGCCGGAAAAAGTCGGATTTGTTAAAAAAGCCCCGCCTCCGCCCAAAAATTTAGCTGAAGAAAACCCGCATGCAAACTTTGTGTGCGATATTATGCGCGAAATGACAAATTCTGATATCGCATTATGGCACCATAGCGGTGTGAGAAGCTTTTTCCACGAAGGAGAGCTCGACTCACGTGATGTAAAAGACATGGCACCGTTTTTAGATTATGTTGTTGTAGCAGAAGTTCCTGAAGATATTATTGTAGAAGCATTCAAAAAAGCTATAAAAGCTACCTATGACTCTCCGATTCTAAAGCCCGGACTCTTAGCCGTTTCAGGATTGAATTATACCGTTAACCCGGAAGAGGGAAGTCTTACAGAGATGAATTTTATAGATAAAAACGGTGTAGAACATAAAATTGATATTGAACACCCGAGAAAAGATAAGACATACAAAGTTGTTACTGATGAATTTTTAATGTCAGCAGGCGCAGATTACAATGTCCTTGCACCGGAAGAATTGTATATTGAAAAATATCCTTATGATAAAGATGTGCTTACGAGTGCTTATATAAAAGAAATGAATGAGCCTATTGTAATCAACCAAATCGGGCGCATTCGATATGAACGTGATGATGACGATTAACCAATAGCAAAAATAATTTTTAGACGTTTTATTATTTAAAAGCAGGAAAATATGAAAGTATCACCTATAAACATTAACCCACTCAAATTTTCATTTAGAGATTCAAAGGGCTCTAAACAGAATAAACTGGAAAAAACACCGAAGAGTGATACATTTGAGATGTCGGTCGGATATGTAAATGACCTCCACGGGCAGACAAATAATATGACGAGAATCCTGACAGGTATTAAAGGGGATTTAAATTTATCCGGCGGTGACAATAATATAGGAGATGAAAAGAACAAAGCAGTCAATCTTGCGGTTATAAAGTTTATGAACCTTGCAAATATCAAAGGCTCTGCTCTCGGAAACCACGAGATGGACACAAAACAAAGGGATTTTATAGATACAATCGGACAATTTAACGGAGATTATTTTGCTGTAAATTTGAGACAAGCCCAGATAGAGGATGAAGATCCTGAAGAAGTAGAAGAGCAGGAGAGAGGGCAGTTAAGCAATTATATAAAGAAATCTGCTGTGGTAGAAGTAAAGGGAGAAAAAATCGGGCTGGTCGGTGCAACCCCTGTTGATTTAACTGAAAGAATAACTCATCCTGCGTATCACAAAGACTGCTCTGTGGACGATTTGGAAGACACTATAGAAGATATACAGCAGGAAGTTAACAAACTCCGCAGACAGGGGGTTAATAAAATTATATTATTATCCCACGTAGGTTATGAGAAGGACAAAGCAATTGCACAAAACACAAGCGGTATTGATGTAATTATAGGCGGCCATACGCATGAACTTATAAAGGATATTAAAGAAGGCGACAACCTGTTGTATTCAAAGACCGGAGAACCGGTTATAATAACCGAGGCCGGGAAAAACGGAAATTATTTCGGGCAGCTGAATCTGACCTTTGATAAAGATGGTGTAATAACTAAAGCCCAAAATAATTTAGGCGAAACAAGGCTTTTTGCTAAAAACATGATTAATCAATATATAATTAATGAAATACTTGGAGAGCCGGAAGTTGTAGGCTATGTAAAATCCGTAACTCCGCCTCCTATGACATTAATTGAAGAGAATGCTCACGCTAATTTTATGTGTGATGCAATGCGTTATGAACTTGGGACAGATATTGCAATCTGGAACAACAGCGGAACAAGGAGTTTCTTTCAGGAGGGAGTTGTAGATTCCAGGGACATAAAAGATATAGCACCTTTTGAGGACAGAATTTCCGTTGCGGATGTTTCGGAAAAGAAGCTTGTTGAAATGTTTAAGCATGCAATAGAAGACACATACACAACACACGGTAATAAGCCGGGGTTATTGGCAGTATCAGGCTTAAACTACACTGTAAATCCAATTGAAGGCAAATTAACCGCAATGAATTTTGTGGACAGAGAAGGCAATGAACATCCGATTGATATAAATAACCCCAGAGAAGATAAGTTCTATAAAGTAGCACAGGATTCGTTTATGATGTTTGAGGGGGCTGATTTTGACATCCTTGCGCCAAAAGAGGAATGTATAAATTATCCGTTTAACAAGGATTTTATTGCTTGTGAGTACATAAGACATTTAAATGCACCGATTGAAATAAACCAGCTTGGGCGTATCAGGTTTGAAACAGATGACTAAGAATTATATTATTTCTGCAATAGCCTTAGGCAGATATTTGGGCAGTTCTGATGCCAGAACAGAGTATTCTGTCATATCTTCTGAGGCAATCTCTCCGGCTCTTGAATGAAGATAAACTCCGAGTTTTGCAGCCTCAAATAAATCCGTTTTTTGAGCAAGGAGGCCGGCTATAATTCCGGCCAGCACATCTCCTGAACCGGCTTTTGCAAGAGCTGAGCAGCCATGCTGATTAATGAATATTTTATCTTTATAACAAATAATTGTCCTATGTGTTTTTAGAACCGCAACACAATTAAATTTTTCACTGAGTTTTTTTGCACTGCCTTCCAGATTTTCTAAAATCTCTCCAAGGCTTACCCCCAAAAGTCTTGAAGCTTCTAACGGATGAGGGGTAATTATACTATTTTGAGGGAGTTTGATATTATGTCTTGATAATATATTTAATCCGTCAGCATCAATTACAGCAGGGGTAGTTTCTTTTTGTAACTTCTTTATAACGTTCAAAAAAAGCTTGTCAGAATTTCCAAGCCCGCATCCTATCAAAACAACTGAAAAATTTTTAATATTTTTTAAACCTTCTTTTGAAGAAAGATAAACCGCTTCCGGAAGCAGTGATGATACGGCTCTGATTATTTCTTTTTCGCTTGCAAGAGCAACAAAACCTGCACCGGCCTTTAATGGACTTATTGTTGAAAGATAGGCTGCACCAATATAGTTTTTAGAACCGGCAAAATTCAGAACTTTCCCGAAAGTTCCTTTGTTTGAATTTTGTTCACGATTTGGCATTTTGTATTCACTCATTGAATATGAACTCCCTGTCTTATAGCTTCATAAGCCACAATAGCAACAGAATTTGACAGATTCAGACTTCTCTGACCGTCTTTCATCGGAATTGTAATTGCTGTATCACGCGTTACGTATTCCTGCGGAAGCCCTCTTGATTCCGGGCCAAAGACCAGAAAGTCGCCATCTTTAAATTCTATATCAGTGTATTTCTTTTTAGATTTTGTTGTAAGATAAAAAAATCTTCCATTAGGAAATTGGCTGAATAATTCGTCCATAGAACTAACTCTGTGTAAATCAACATTCTGCCAATAATCCATGCCGGCTCTTTTTGTGTATTTATCAGTGAGCGCGAATCCTAATTTTCCAACAAGATATAAAGACGCACCGCAGCAAACACAAAGCCTTGCGATGTTTCCTGTATTTTGAGGAATTTCTGGCTCATACAAAACAATATTCAGCATTATTTTTTCTCAAATAAATATTTCGCCTCAATAACAACAGGCAACCCTCTTACCACACAAAATACAATAGCAAATACCGCAGCCCAGAAACCTATCGTCCAAATGATTTCTCTATGCGGACAGACAGGGATTTTGGCTGTTATAATCAGAACAAACGCAAGAACTTTTGCAACAGCATAGCTTATTCTCATAAATTTTGAGCCTGTGATAAATTTGCAAATAGGATTAACCTGCATTCCAAACGGTGTAAGTCCGTGTTCCATAGCAGCACTTCTGATGGTGTCTGTTATAAAGCCTCTTGTAATTGCAATCAATGGGAATAGTATATTAAGCCATCCCATAACGGCAAACAATATCCAATATGTATTTTCAACGATTCTGTCGCCCATAATATCAAGAAGAGCGCCAAACTTGGATTCTTCATGAAGTTTTCTTGCAACATATCCGTCAACTCCGTCAAGTGCGAATGCCAATATTGTTAAAATCAGCGCCCATACATAAGCTTGAGAATTTCCCTGGCAGGTATAAATCAGGTACACTGCAGCGAACATTACAAAAATTCTAAAAATCGATATAAAATTTGCCATATTTTCACCATTTTCAGCGCATATATCATTAAGTTTCTCTGCCCAAGGCGCCTCTTGAACAGACTCTATGCCGGATTTGTTATACTTTCATTCTTGAAAGAGCAAAGTCCTTTTTATTCAAATCTTCTACTTTAGCCCCAAGCATAATTCTTTCAGCCTCTTCCAGTACACTTACAACAGCATAACCGTTAGCTCCGTCTGAGCGAGCCTTTTGTCCTGTCGCACAACAATTAACAAAGTGCTGACATGCAAGTTTAAGCGGCTCGATTTCCAGATAATCAAGTGCATAATTTTGCGTATTTGCAGGTGTAAAGTTATCATAAACTTTCAGCTTATCTGTTGGTGCTGTATCATCAAATATTGCGGTAGCTTTTGTACCTCTTACAAGAAGCATTACATGCTTTTGCGGAGTAATCCAGCTGTCAGATATATGAGCAATCATTCCGCCTTCAAATTCAACACCTATATGCGTAATATCCATTATATTATTTTTCTCTGAAGAACATCCGATTGCAGATATTACTTTGACAGGATTTTTACCTGTTACATAGGCTATCATGGAAACATCATGCGGAGCTAAATCCCACATAACGCTTCTGTCATTTTTATGATAATTAACGTTTAGTCTGTCGCTCTGTGCATACACAAGCTCACCTAAAACACCTTCTTCGACAAGCATTTTTAATCTGTTTACAGCAGGATGATAAAGCAGCAGATGGTCTACCATCAAAACAAGTCCCTTTTCTTCTGCAAGTTCGGTAAGAACCCTAGCTTCTTCCGCAACTGTAGAAATCGGTTTTTCAACATAAACATTTTTTCCTGCTTCAAGCATCGCCTTTACTATTTTAAAATGCGTATGGCTTGGAGTTACAACCGCAACACCGGTTATAGTGTCATCCTTTATAATATCGTTAAAATCCTTTGTAACTTTTACACCCGGAAACTGCTCCTGTACAGTCTTTAATGACTGGTCATCAAGGTCGCATACGACATCTAAAACATTAAGATTATAAAAATTACGGACAATATTTTTGCCCCAAATACCAAAGCCAATTACTGCGATTTTTTGTTCTTTCATACTATCTTTTTCCCCTATAGTAAAAATTATATTACAACACATTTTTTCCGTAAAGAGGAAAGATAATAGAAGCAATTTACACTAGGATTGGTTAAATATGTGTGAAGTGTTCTTTTTAATATTTTTAATAAATGTACCCCTCACTCCTCACGCCTCACGTTTCACTAAAATCACGCCAAGCTTGTAGTCTTCACCGACCAACCCAATACATTTACCCCCATCTGACATTCTGCTTGTAGCTCGGCATTTGAGGCAGACCTGGCATTTTATCTAAACCATTAGCTTCACTGTTGTCTGCCGACATTATACATTTACCCCTCCGCAAGACGCTAAGCTTGCAGCCCCAACTTACCAACCCAATACATTTACCCCTCCGCAGGACGCTAAGCTTGCAGCCCCAACTTACCAACCCAATACATTTACCCCTCCGCAAGACGCTAAGCTTGCAGCCCCAACTTACCAACCCAATACATTTACCCCTCCGCAGGAC
>CALURX010000042.1 GCA_944323265.1 Candidatus Gastranaerophilales bacterium | reverse complement strand
CCGGACTTTATAAGAGTTTCGTCTCCTACTCTAAAGTTAAACAGGAATGGATCCTCATGCATTGAATGCCCGACGCCATGACCGCCATACTGTCTTACAATCCCAAGATTATAACTTTTTGCAACATCTTCTACTGCGCCGGAGATGTCATCTAAAACATTTCCTGCTCTCATTTTTGCTATTCCTGCAAAAAGAGCTTCTTCAGTCGCTTTCATAAGCATTTTTTTCTCATCGGAAATATTTCCTACAGCATAGGACCACGCACTATCACCGACCATTCCGCCATAAGTTGCACCGACATCTATTGCTATGATATCCCCTTCTTTAAGGATTTCAGTCTCTGAAGGTATGCCGTGTACGACTTTTTCATTAATTGAGGTGCAAATACAGCCCGGAAAACCATGATAGCCGAGAAAAGTAGGGATAGCTTTGTTTTCTTTTATGACCTGCATTGCAATATTATCAAGTTCCATTGTAGAAATGCCAGGTTCTACAACTTCTCTCATTTTTTTATGCACAAGCGCAACAATATGTCCGGCATGTCTCATTCTTTTTATTTCATCACGTGATTTTCTGTTAATCATACTAACCTCAATTTCTAGCTTCATTTTACGCTCAACACATATTCATTTCAAGCTTGTTAAAAGAAATTTATTTGAGCGCTTGACTTTAAAGTTTGATTTGGTACTATAGAGATTGTCAGCGAGCCCCCATCGTCTAGAGGCCTAGGACAACACCCTTTCACGGTGTAGACAGCGATTCGAATTCGCTTGGGGGTACCATAAAAAAAGAACACTCCATAGGAGTGTTCTTTTTTTATGTAGCTACCATCTTAGCCTTTTCCGCTTGGGGAAGGACTCCGGAAAAAGCTGACTAAATGTCAGGTTTTTCTGGAGGAAGGCGAGTCCGATTCCATCGGCGAGCCGTATAGTGATGAAGAACACCTTAAGGGTGTTCTTTTTTTATGTAGATAACACTATACAAACGCCGGGGCTTGTTGTACACACTCCAGAAGAGTACTTGCGTATTCTTCATGCTTTCCGTAAAAAATATGAGATGCCTCCGGCACAACAATTACTCTGTTCTGCTCAGGATGAGCACAATGTGAATTTATTTTTTCCATAAACCCTTTAGCATCACCATCTGTCAAACTATCATTTTCTCCGATTATAAAAGCGCCATTAACCTTTATTGATGCAAGAGAGTTTGTTTCTCCGTCACCGCTTATCACAGGACAATTCTTTAAATTAAACGCATTATAAAAACTTAATACTGTTTCTGCACTCATAGGAGAAAACCCTCCGAATACGACAGGAAGGATATCTCTACCACGCCCTTCCGCCACAAACTTCTCCGCCATTTCAAGACAAACGGCAATATTTGGCATAACTTTCCACCAATGAGCCAAGTCTATAGGAGATGTTACAAGAAAATAGTCTACAAAATTATCCGGAGTGTTTCCAAGGTAGTGAATAATTTTATTGGAGCCTAGTGAGTGACCTGCTAAAATTATCCTTTTAAATCCCATTTCTTGTGCATACTTCACATAAGATTCAACATCTTCATATACAAGGCTGAAATCGTCAAAAACCACCCCTGTGTATACCTGTTTTTTATTCTTCAAATCAGAATACGCAATCATTGAAAACGCGTCCATTGCGTGCCCTGCGATACAGGCAACATTATTAGCGCTCAAGAGTTCGCCTGCTGCTAAAAGCAAGTCATTCTGGAACACATTACTGCAGATACCGCTCATTATGATAACGACTGTATCCATAGTATTATCGCCCCACATCGCGCCTTTTAATTCTAAGCCTCTCGGAGTTTTTACACGTATTATTTCCATTTTAGCCTCCTTTATAATTAATTATTGACGATATTTAGAAAATTACAAATACTTATATTACATACGTATAAATACTTGACAGGCATATCTAAAAAATATATCATATTCTCAATGGAATTTAGAGTTTTAAAATATTTTCTCACTGTAGCAAGAGAGGGCAGTATTACAGGAGCTGCTAATTCTCTCCATTTAACGCAGCCGACTTTAACGAGACAAATTCAGGATTTGGAAAAAGAATTAGGACAAAAACTTCTTATAAGGGGGCGGCATAGAGTTACACTTACACAGGAAGGCATGTTTCTAAGAAAAAGAGCCGAAGAAATCGTTGATATGGTAGAAAAAACTGAGGCGGAGTTTAATGCCATCAAAGGTAATATTGGGGGCGATATTTATATCGGATGCGGAGAAACTGATTCTATGAGGTATGTTGCTGAAGTTATGAATGATATTCAAAGGTTTTGGCCGGATATCAAATTCCATATACACAGCGGAAATGCAGAAGATGTTACTGAAAAGTTGGATAAAGGGCTTTTGGATTTCGGAATACTTATTCAACCGATTGATTTGTCAAAATATGATAATATAACAATGCCTGATAAAGATGTCTGGGGTGTTCTTATGAGAAAAGACTCACCGCTTGCTAAAAAAAAGACTATAAAATTAGAAGATTTAATCAATCTGCCGCTTATCGCCTCAAGACAAATGTCCAGAAAATACTCTGATGCAAGCGGGTTTCTTGATTGGTTCGGAGAACATTTTGATAATCTCAATATCACGGCGACCTATAACCTCGTCTATAATGCAGGGATTATGGTAAAATCCGGGATGGGATACGCAATCACACTGGATAAGCTTGTAAACACTTCTGGAGACAACGAACTATGCTTTAGGCCTCTTGCTCCTAAACTTGAGTCCGGACTTGATATTGTTTGGAAAAAGTACCAGGTATTTTCGCCTGCGGCTAAATTATTCCTTGATAAGCTCAAAAATAAATTTGAAAATGCGTAATTCTTTTTTTAAGTCAAAAAATATGTTATAATGAATATGTTAAATTCTATCAAGGAGAGTTATATGCCTATTTTATCCAGAGCGGTTTACGGACTTATTATAATCGATGCGCTGATAATCGCATTTGTCACAATGTTTACTTTTGCGAACTTTATTGCGGGGCTTGCGCCTTTTATATATGTAACACTCTGGATACTGCTGGTTACAATGTTCTTTCTCTACATTAAAGGATTCTATTGTACCAAGACTTATACAATAAAAGATTTATACGGCTTATTTGAGGCGGTAACCCTGTCTTCTGTCGTAGCAGGGATTCCTATTGCTATTTTGAGCTTTAATATGCTGACATTTATCCTTTTGATTATTAATGCAATCGGGATATTTGCAGGACTGTTGATATTCAGAACAATTTATACTATCTGCAAGAAATACTTAAAACCTGTTAAAAATGTGCTCATAGTCGGAGCAGGACAAGATGGGAAGCTTATTGCAGAAGAAATTCAGGCAAGACCCGAGCTTGGAATGAAGGTTGTCGGATTCCTCGATGATAATATGAATAATATAGAAGATGAAGATTCTACGATTCCTATACTGGGGCTTACCTGTGATACGGAAGCCGTAATCAAAGACAATAATGTGGAACTTGTCATTATCGCAGTTAAGTCGCGTATGGATTCAGCCATTCTCACGGATTTGGTTAAGGGGATTCCGCTTGGTGTCAAAGTTTGGAGAATGCCTAAATTTTACGAAAAAATTACACACAAATATCTGGTATCTAAAATGACAGTAAATTGGCTTTTTTATGACTGTGTAAGAAAAAAAGCCTTATTATACGCTTCTTTGAAGAGGATTTGCGACATTATAGCATCTCTTGCAATTATGGTTATCACGTCTCCTCTTTCATTGATTGCTGTTATAGGAATCAAGCTCTCTGATTTTGGTCCGGTATTTTTCTCGCAAACCAGAATGGGAAAATTCGGAAAACCTTTTAAAATGCTTAAGTTCAGAACAATGTATCAGGACGAAGTTGATGAGGACTTTGATGACGACTTAAATGAAATTAATGCTGATGACAAAAGAATCATGCCGTTTTGCCGGATATTAAGAAAATTCCATATAGACGAACTTCCTCAGATGATAAATGTTCTAAAAGGCGAAATGAGTATTATTGGCCCCAGACCTGTCAGAGAAGAAGTTTATTATGAAAATAAACAAAAGGTACCGTTCTGGGAATGCCGTAACTGGGTAAGACCGGGCTGGTGCGGATGGCAGCAGGTTAATGTGTGTGAACCGGAAGCGGAAGAACGCTTAAGGTATGATTTATACTATATTAAACACAGGCACCTTGTCTGGGAATTTGCCATACTCGTTCAATACGTAATCAAAGTTTTTTCCGGCAAATGTAAATAATTATTAAAATTGCACCTTCGTTTGTTTCTGGTATAATAAAGACAAATGGGAGATTAAATTATGCTAGAACTATTGAAAAAGAGTGCTATGGAGCAGTCAAAGGCTCTTAAAAATAAAGAAGTATCAGCTGTAGAGCTTACGAAAGCCTCGCTTGAGCGTATACATTCTATTGATGACAAGCTTGGCGCTTTCAACTCTCTAACAGAAGAAATTGCGCTTGATACAGCAAAAAAAGTTGATGAAAAAATTTCAAAGGGCGAAGAACTGCCTCTCTTGGCAGGAGTTCCTCTCGCATTAAAAGATAACATGAATCTAATTGGCTCAAAAACAACTGCCTCAAGCAAGATTCTTGAAAATTTTGTGTCACCTTATAATGCAACAGCAACTCAAAAATTATTAGATAATTTAATTCCTATAGTTGGTAAAGCTAACTTAGATGAATTTGCGATGGGCTCTTCAAACGAGAACTCTGCATTTAAAAAGGTTCATAACCCTTGGAATTTAAAAAAAGTTCCGGGCGGCTCCTCCGGCGGTTCGGCAGCGTCTGTTGCTTCTTGCGAAGCTGCACTTGCTTTGGGCTCGGACACCGGCGGAAGTATCAGACTGCCGGCAAGTTTCTGTGGTATTGTCGGCATGAAACCAACTTACGGCAAAGTTTCCAGATATGGTTTAATTGCTTTTGCTTCATCTCTTGACCAGATTGGGCCTTTTGCCCGAACTGTAGAAGATGCTGCGGCGCTTTTAGAGGTAATTTCCGGATATGATAATCATGATTCAACTTCTTTAAATATGCCTGTCGAAAATTACAGAACATCACTTAAGAATGACATCAAGGGCATGAAAATAGGTGTAGTAAAGGAACTTGTATCAGAAGGTCTGGCTCCTGATGTACAAAAAGCAATCCAAAATGCTATTGAAACATATAAGTCACTGGGTGCAGAAGTCGTTGAAGTTTCACTTCCGAACTTAAAACATTCTATCGGGATTTATTACATTCTGGCAACAGCAGAATGCAGTTCGAACCTAGCCAGATTTGATGGAGTTAGATACGGACATAGAACTGCAAATGCAGAAAATCTGCTTGAAATGTATTGTAAGTCAAGGGCGGAAGGATTTGGTCCGGAAGTTAAAAGACGTATAATGCTTGGAACTTATGCGCTATCTTCAGGCTACTATGATGCTTATTATAAAAAGGCATTACAGATGAGAAGAGTTGTAACAGAAGACTTTTTAAAAGCTTTCCAAAAAGTCGATGCTCTAATATCTCCAACTTGCCCTAATACAGCATTTGACCTTGGTGCAAAAACAGAAGATCCGCTTGCTATGTATTTAACAGATATTGCTACAATATCTGCTAACCTTGCAGGGCTTCCGGCAATCAGTATTCCGGCAGGATTTGATTCTGACGGTATGCCTATAGGGCTTCAAATTATGTCGCCTCAGTTAACAGAAACAAAATTGTTCAATATTGCATATAAATTTGAACAAGCTCATGATTATTATAAACAGCTTGCTAATATATAGTTTTTGTTAGATGTAAATGCGAAGCCCGAATAAAAAAATCGGGCTTTGCTCTAGCAAATTTTATTTTTACGTTTTTTTATTCTGATATGAAAATTACCCCTTGTTTTATACTGCCTTTGAGTAAAGACTACAATAAACTTGAAGCAAATTATCGTAAACAAAGACACCAAGAACTGGAAGAAGCGTTTCAATCACCCAGGTATTGGGATATTCTGGAAAAATCTCAATTAAATAAAGATTTGTCCAACGGCAGAGTTTTAAAACAGAAAGATGTTAACGGCGGCGTGAAGATGATTCCAATTTCTTTGCGTATACAAAAGCTTATATCTCCGTTTGAGCCGACAACCGAATATTATTTTATGGACGGACAAACAAAAGCAGGATATGTAAAAATTAAAGAATTTCCAAAAGGCGTATATATAGCAATGATTAAGAATGCAAATCAGAATAAATACGGAGGCGTTGTTGAACTTGCACAAAAAATTGCCGTTGAAAATTGCTTAAGACGAGGACTTACCAAATTTGAGATAAAAGGTGATGCAATGTGGGATTCTCATGCAATACATTATTTGTCTGGAATGCGTTTTGGTGAGTTAGACAACGAATACAGGGCGAAAAGGCTAAAAGAAATTTTTGGAACATCAAATATAAATAAAATAGTAAAATATATAATAGAAAATACTCCCAAAGGTGATAGGTATTGCACATCTATGCTGGGGACAGTCGGTATGCATCTGAAACAATGTGTAATACAAAAAATAATAAGCCTTGTGAAAAAGTCTCCGGTTTTATATTAATTACTCTTACCGGCCCTATATCCGCAATATGCAAATATGAACGGTAAAAGCTTTTCCACATGTAACTTTTCTGCAAGAGGGAATTTTGCCAATACCAGTACGCCTAATGCGTCATCAATATTAATTAAGCAATCTTTCAGGGTTAATTTTCTATCCGGTCTCTTATCATAAGGATCACAAATAAGATTCGAAACCGAAGCCGCACCGTACATACCAACAATCAGCCCGCCAGCTACAGATAAAATTTTCCCCGGCAAATTATTAAAATTCTTACTAGATTCACAGAGCTTTAAAACTCCCGCGACAATCCAAGTAGGAATAGATGCGTTAAGAAACTGAAAAAGACCTTCCCTCATTTTATTCTCATTAGTTTTTTTATTTTCTCCAATCATACCTACTGCAACCCCACCTGTTATAGATCCTGCAGACATTGCAACCATCTCTTTTAAACCATATTCAAGTTTAAAAGGATTACTCACCTTTTGCTTTTTCATCATTAGTATCATTGGAATAATAGTACCAATCACAGCTCCAACCCCGGCTTTTACTTTATCAGATGTTGTAACCTGTCGTTCAAAAGCACGATGTCGCTGGGCAAATAAAGGTTTATTTACTCGGCTTATATCGCCATATTCAGGGTAAGAATCAAATCTTTCCAGGGATGTGTAACTGCTATTTATATTCCTAATCATTGGTCGTTTCCTACGCAGATTATAACGTACACATATACACTTCGCAAGAGTGACAGTACGTAAATTTTTGTAAAGTTTATAAAATGATAAAGCAATTCTTGCAATTCACCGGTTTTATAACTGACAAAGGAGTGTGTTTTATGGGCGTAAATACAGAAATAACAAGAAGATTTGATAATAATTACGTTCAAGTTGATATTACGGCAAAGAAAAGCCCGACAAGGTATTACAAAGTCCCGGCGCAGAATGCAGATAAATTTGCCTCTGAGTACAAAAAGCAAGACAAAAAAATAACAATTGCTACAAACACATTCTTTGGCATCGGCGTGCTTGCCGGGACAATAATTGCAAGCACCATTACGAAAAAATTATCTAAGAGTAAAACTCTACAATATCTAGTAGGTACATTAGGCGGTATTGGAGGTGCTATAGGTTCCGTATTCCTAAGCGGGGACTATATCGAGAAAAAACAAAATAAACTTCTTAAAGAGTACGGTGCAAAAGAGATTTTCTACAATACGTAAAAGGAAAACAAACCGCTTGTCATCCCTTTACACATGGTAAATTCAAGCCTAAATTTACCCCCTAATATTTCCCCCTTTTGCTCTTAGCCTTTGACGCCTTGAGCACCTGAGACAATTTCTACTAGCTCTTGGGTAATTGCAGCCTGACGAGCTTTGTTATAATCAATTGTCAAGGTATTAATCATTTCCTCTGCATTATTTGATGCTGCAGACATTGCAGTCATTCTGGATGCCAACTCACTTGCATTAGCTTCCAATAAGGCCTGATAAATTGAATTTGTTATATACATTGGAACAAGCTGCTGTAAAACGGCATGAGCTGACGGCTCAAATTCCATAACGGCACTTACTTCATGCTTTTCAGCCTTTTCAACTTTAACAGGTAAAACTTCCCAAGAAACAATATTATATGACATCATATTATTAAAATGAGTTGTTATAATATCAATACTGTCAATAGAGCCTGATACAAAATCTTCTGCTATATCTTCCGCAATAATATTCGCGCCGGTAGCCGTCGGATTATTAGCTACTTCAATATAACCATTTTTCAATTCATAATTACCGGCCTTATGTTTGAATGCTGATACAGCCTTTTGACCTACAGGATAAATAACGGTTTTAATACCATTTTTCGTATTATCTTCAACTCGTTTTAGAGCTGTTTTAATAATATTTGCATTATAAGCGCCTGCAAGCCCTTTATTAGAAGTAATTACCAGTAAGCCTTCTACTTTTACCTCACGTTTTGTAAGCAAAGCTGGATAATTATCAAGCCCTCTTTCCACTTTCAAACCGGATGTAGTGTACTCATCTACAGAAGAAAGAAGTTTTCTAAATAAATACAAAAGTTCATCTGCAAACGGTCTTGCAGCTTTTACAGTACTTTCAGCTTTTTTAACCTTAGCTGCCGCAACCATTTTCATTGCTTTTGTAATTTTTTTAGTATTTTGTACACTACCTATTCTGTTTTTTATATCTTTTAAATTTGGCATATTGTAATTTCTCCGAGAATTCCTTATCCCTTACAGCCCTTTATTATCAATAAAAGCGCTAATATAAAGATTAATATTGTCTCCAAAGACATTCCGAAAGGACAAGGAAGCATAAAGCACAAGAACGATTTTACGACAACAAATCCTAACAGAAATGCACCTAATAGAACTAACATAAATCTATAGAACTTAAATGCACCGTCAGAATTTTCTATAAAATAATGTCTGTAATCAACATCCGCTACATGGCGGCACTCCTCAGAGCCCCTGCATACAAAAGAATTTTTATATTCTTCTGCGCATTCAAGACACAAAGCCTTACCACAAGCCTTACAAACTGCAAAAGCATCTCTGTCATGGTGATTATAACATTTCATAAAACATTCTTCTCCTTATAAAGTTTTACCATAAGCTTCAAGCTGAGATTTGAGAGCTGCAATATCTTCATCAGATAATTTAGCACCCTCATTCAAAGCTTTGTTAAGCTCCGGCATATTAGCTTCAAAGTACTCAAACCAGCCGCTCTTGTAATCACTAATCTTTTTGTTATCAATTTCATCAAGGAAACCTTCGTTTGCTGCAAACAAGATTGTTACCTGCTGAGCAACTGTTAAAGGTTTATACTGAGGCTGTTTTAAAACTTCAGTCAACTTCTGCCCTCTAAGAAGCTGTTTCTTAGTTGCCGGATCCAAATCAGATGCAAATTGAGCAAAAGCTTCAAGTTCTCTGAATTGAGCCAAGTCAAGACGAAGTTTACCGGCAACCTGTTTAATACCCTTAGTTTGAGCCGCGCCGCCTACACGAGAAACTGAAATACCTGCGTTAATAGCCGGTCTTACACCTGAGTTAAACAGAGCTGTTTCCAAGAATATCTGACCGTCGGTAATTGAAATTACGTTAGTCGGAATGTAGGCAGAAACGTCACCAGCCTGAGTTTCGATAATAGGCAGAGCTGTAATACTTCCACCGCCCAATTCATCATTAAGCTTAACTGCACGTTCCAATAATCTTGAGTGAAGATAGAATACATCACCCGGATAAGCTTCACGTCCCGGCGGTCTTTTAAGAAGCAAACTCATTGCACGATACGCCTGAGCGTGTTTTGTTAAATCATCATATACAATAAGAACGTGTTTACCTTGTTCCATAAATTCTTCTGCAATAGCAACACCTGCAAACGGTGCAATATATTGAAGAGGAGCCGGCTCATTAGCTGTTGCTGATACAATGATTGAATAATCCATAGCCCCATGCTTTTCTAATGTTTTTGCAAGCTGAGCAACTGTTGAAGCCTTTTGACCAACTGCAACATAAATACAAATTACATCGCCGCCTTTTTGGTTCAAAATAGTATCAATAGCAATCGCTGTTTTACCAGTCTGTCTGTCACCGATAATTAACTCACGCTGGCCTCTTCCGATAGGAGTTAGAGCATCAATTGCAGTTAGACCTGTTTGAAGCGGCTGGTGTACAGACTTTCTTGCTACAATACCGGGAGCAACTCTCTCAATAGGTCTTGTTTTATCAGTAATAATATCCCCCTTACCGTCAATAGGACGACCGGTAGGGTTAATAATTCTTCCGATAAGAGCATCACCTACAGGAACTGATGCGATTCTTCCGGTTGTTTTTACCGTCATACCTTCTTTAATATGAGTATATTCACCCAGAATAACAACACCAACGTTATCTTCTTCAAGGTTTAATGTAATACCCAGAGTTCCTTTGCCATCTTCAAATTCTACAAGTTCATTTGACATTACATTGCGCAAACCGTAAATTCTTGCAATACCGTCACCTACTTCAAGAACACTGCCGATATTAGAAACTTCAACTTTTGCTTCGTAATTACGGATGTTCTCTTTCAATATTGAACTAATTTCATCAGGATTTATTACTGCCATCTTCTACCCCTTTATAATATATTTACTCAAATCTTCTAATTTATGTCTGATACTGTTATCTAAAATCGTTTCATTAATATTAAGTATCAGACCTGCTATAATACTGCTGTCAACATTCCATGTTACAAGAATGTCTTTATGCAGTTTTTCACTAATTCTTCTTTTAATATCATTTTTTCGATTATCATCAAGCTCAATTGCTGATGTTACATCTACTCTTACAATATTCTTTAATTCTTCTAATTCTTTTTCAAACTCATCCGCAATATCACTTATGATATTCAAACGGTGCTTTTGATTAAGCATACAGACAAAGTTATAAACCACTGGCATAACTCTGGTTTTAAATAACTTTTCTATAACAATCTGTTTCTCATCCGTTGAAATAGAAGGATTATTAATAACACCGTATAACTCAGCGGAAGCATTAATATTATCAGCAATTTCATGTAAATCATTCAAAATATCATCTTTAGAAATTCCAGCATCTTCCTGCGCAAGTTCCATAAGCGCCTTCGCCCATCTTCTTGCAACCAGTTCTGAATCTCTATGTTTTACATTTGCTCCCATCGGATTTTACCTCTGAATATTTCCTTCTACTTAACCCTATAACTTTCCAAAGCTTCTATGCTTTCGTCAATAAGCCTGTTATGCAAATCAGGATTATTATTCAACTCATTAATTATATGATTTTTAGCAACCTCAATCGAAGCCTCGGACGTACGCTGCAAAATATCATTTTTAAGCAATGCTGATTTGTTTTCAACAGTTTTTCTGGAATTTTCCTTTATATTAGAAACAAGTTTTTCTGCATCATCAAGAATCTTTGAGCCTACAAGTTTGGCATTCTCCTCGGATTTCTTAATAATGCCGTCAACTTCTTCTTCAATATGAGCAAGAGTTTCTTCGATTTGCTTAAGATGTGATTCAGATTCTGCCTTAGTATTCTTTGAATTTTCAATATGCTCAACAATATTATTTTTAGATTTATCAAGCATTGTTCCTAAATGGATTTTATAAAATATAAAAATAAATACTGCTGCAAATATTATAAAATTGAATAAATTTGTCCGGCCAAAATAATCTATAATTACATCAAGCATATCTTACCTTTCTCTAATGATACAGAATTTTATTTACCATATCATTATCAACCCCCTGCACATCGCTTCTGTAACCCAAAATCTTTTCGGCAATATCATTTGCCAAATCACTCATTCTGCCTTTCAAACCTTCTTTGACCTCATTAGAGATGTTGTTTAGATTTGAATAGGCTTGTTCAAGCTCTTCTTTAGTTTCATTTTGAGCTTTTTGAACAATATCTGATTTTTGGTTTTTAAACTCGTCCACCGAATGTGTATAACGAGTGCGGGCTTCATTTTTAGCACCTAAAAGTTTTTCTTCTCTTTCAGAGTTTAACTCGTCCGCCTTTTTGTAATTCTCATCAGCATTATTTAAGTTGTCATCAATGAACCTTTGTCTTTCAGCAACTATTTTTTCCATAGGTGCATAAAGTATTTTGTTCATCAAAAACACAAATACAAGAAAAGATACTATTGATGCTAAAAATGTTCCGTTAAATTCCATAATAATCTTCTTCTTACCAAATACCTACTAGTTTCAAAGCAATAACTAACGCATAAATTGCGCAAGCTTCTGATAACGCAGCACCAACCATAAAGAATACAAGTGCTTTACCAAAGATTTCAGGCTGTCTTGCAATTGATTCCAAGAATCCTTTTGTCGCAATACCAATACCAACACCGGCACCGATAGCACCAAAACCCATTGCAACACCTGCGCCCAACTGAGCCAAGTCTGAAATTGTTTTTACTTCTTCCATTTTCTAATCTCCTTCTTATTAAGAATAAATACTAATGTTCACTTTCCTCTATAGCTGAAGATATGTATACTGTTGTCAGAAGCGCGAATACAAGCGCTTGAACACAGGCTACAAGAACTTCAAAAAACATTACCGGAAGCGGCAGCACGTAAGCGCAAATTCCAAGTAATGCAGTCATAAGACATTCACCTGCAAGAATATTTCCGAATAAACGTAAAGCCAGTGTTAAAGGTCTTGTTATCATATCCATAATTTCTAACAAAGCCATAAAAATTGACATCGGCTTAAAGTCATGTAAAAAGTAACGGAATTTCTTCTTTGCAAACCCTGCTCCAACATAATAAACCAACACAATGATAGCAAGAGCAGCAGTAAGGTTTATATCATTTGTAGGAGAAGCTATTTCTCCCGTTTTAAGTTCAATCATTCTTAAAGGCAGCTGTCCCATAAGGTTTGCCGTAATAATAAACAAAAATAACGATGCAATCAAAGGAACATGCTTTCTGCCTTCTCTTGGCATAAGGCTGTCAACAAGTCCCCAGAAGGCACCTAAAATTCCTTCAAATACAAGCTGCAGTCTTGTCGGCACTATAGTGAGCTTTCTGGTTGCAATAAAAGATACAATAAGCAAAAATGCCATTGCAGCCCACATAGTTGATAAAGTATCCATATTAAATGCCATAGGGTGCCCTGCAATAACTGTATTTACTATCCAATGTCCTTCACTCATGGAATGACCTCTCCTCTTTTCATGCAAATCGTAGCACAAAGTTAAAACTTATGCAAGAAGATATAATTAATATTCTTAATATCTCACCCCAAAATTTTCAGTTTTTATCCCTAAGGCCTCTCTCAGTTAAAACTTATACTGTTAGTGTTTACATTGAATAGGGAGCCCTTTTGAGATTCTGCCACTAAAAAAGTTTATTGCAGTAGCAATGTATCAACAACTTCTCTAAAAGCGCCTTCTCCGCCGCGAGCAGTTGTGACTTGTATTCCTTTTATCTCTTTTACCTTTTTCACTGCATCAGGAACTGTTATTGCGTATTTGGTATACTCAAGGGCCTCTATGTCATTAATATCATCGCCTATATATACAAATTCATCCTCTTTAAGCCCATATCGTTCCACAATTGATTTTAAAACATCAATTTTTATTCTTATTCCCTGATGAACTTCCTCAACATTAAACTTTTTCGCAATAAGTTCAATCGCAGAATTTTTCTCACCCGATATAATTCCAATTCTAAATCCGTTTTTCCTTAGGATTGAAAACGCCATAACATCTTTGAAATTTAATTTGCGGGTCATCTCACCGTCTGAGCCAATGTAGACACAGTTATCCGTAATAACTCCGTCAAAATCAGTTATAACAAATTTTATTGTATCGGGTAAATTCAATGTCATACTATTTTACTCTTCTTAACTTCTCAATAATCGGTAATTCACTTTTATACACAACCTTAACACCATCTCCCATAAGAGTTGGAACTTGTCTTACGTCGCGTACAAGATGGTAAAGTCCTGCCATCTCTAAACTTGCAGCCTGATCAGAGCCCCAATTAGTTCTGTCAACTGTAATATGTCTTTCAACAGAATTCGCACCTAAAGCTACTGCAAGTACAGAAGGCGTTACGCCTCTTTCATGGCCAGAATACCCGATAGGGCAGGTAAACTCTTTTCTCAAAGTCTCTATTACCCTTAGATTTGCCTCATCTGCGTTAGTAGGATAAGTTGAGGTACAATGATAAAGAATCAAATTGTCTTCGCCTAAAACCGATACAGCATGTCTTATCTGCTCCATCGTACTCATGCCGGTGGAAAGTAATATAGGTTTACCCTTACTTTTGGTATGCTTCAATAAATTATCATCCGTTAAAGATGCAGAAGCTATTTTGTAGCATGGAGTATCAAACTGCTCCATAAAATCTACAGATTGTTCGTCCCAGCAGGAGGCAAACCACATAATACCTTTTTGTTTGCAGTACTTATCAATTTCTTTATACTCTTCTTTTCCAAACTCCAGACCGCGTTTCAAATCACCGTTTGTGTTACCGAAAATACTTTTTCTTTCTCTAGCAAGCTCTTCTTTAGTATAAACTACATCAACAGTTCTTTTCTGAAATTTAACAGCATCACACCCTGTAGTTACTGCAATATCAATCATCTTTTTTGCCAGAAGCAAAGATCCGTTATGATTGATTCCGATTTCTGCAATAATAAAACACGGAAAACCATCCCCTACTGTTTTATCAGCAATTTTCACACACTTTCTTTCCATTCAAAACTCCTAACCAAGATATTTTTTGTAAAGAGCAAACTCATCCGGATCTACCTTATGCTCAATATCTTTATTTTCATCATTTACACTTTCATTAGCCGCAGTATGAAACAACTTATCAATAATTCCGTCCGGATTTTCTTCTTCATAAATATCAGAGATTACAAACTCATCGGGATTTTCTTCTTTCACTTCTGTATTTTCTTCTGATTTTTCATCCTTTTTATGAGATTTTGTAACAATTTTGGAAAAGTCTATGCTTGGTATTTCTATTTTAGGGATTTCAATCTTAGGAATACAAATATTTGGAATTTCAATTTTAGAATACTCGCCTTCTTGAATATCTTCCGGCTTAAATGCCCCTAAATCTTTTATCAAATGTATAGAATTTGGAGATGCACCGATTAGCATTCTTTTACCGTCAAGTTCAACAACATGCAGGGTTTTATTATTTCCGAGATTCGTTGTTGAAACAACAGCAACGTGCGAACGTCCGGCCTCACCAATCTGCCGTTTTAAAGTTGTCATGCCCAATTTATTTAGTTTGGCATATATAATACCTGTTGCATAAATTAGCAGGATAACAAACAATAAGGAAAATACTATCGAAATAAGATTGGGTTCATGCCCTGCTGATTGGACTGTTGTTATAGTGTTAGTAACGTCATTTGTTGTACTGACAGATGATGCTTGAGCCGGCTGAACAGCGCATGCCAGAGGATCCGGCAAATCCGGTAAAACATCAAATTTCTCATTTGCCGACACCTGTAATGTGTACAGCCAGCATAGAGCTCCCAAATATATTCCCAAAATCTTATTCATTAAAAACTTTCCCTATTTTTGGTATAATTGTACCATAAAAAAATAAATAGGACTACATGGCATGCTAATGGAAGTTATAAGTTTTATTCTGGACGAAAACAATGTATTTTTAATACATATATTAAACCTGCTCATACTGGTAACACTTATTGCGTTGTTTATTTCTGCAAGGCATGCCGGTAAAAAATGGACAAAGGTTAATGATTACTTTGGTGTAATTACAAATGCGGTTAATTCGGTAAGATACGGCGACTTAACCAAAAAGATTGAGAAAATGGATCTGCCAAACTCGGGAGAGCTTGCGGAGAGTATCAACAGGATGATTGAAACCCTGAGTGACAGAGAGAAGATGATTATTGAATACCAGACAGAACTCCATCGCCAGAATAAACTTCTGGAAGCTGTTATTGATTCATTGTCTGATGGGTTAATTGTTATGGATGAAGAGTATAAGATTCTGAGAGCGACTTATAAAATTAGTGATTGGTTTAATGTTGAAGGCAAAAAACTTATCGGGACATCGCTCCTTGATTACATACAGCTTCCGCCAAGAAAAAAGGCAGAGAATCTTACACGAGAAGAAATTGTTATAAATGCCCTAAAAACAAACAGTTTTCTTGCGAGCTCTATGGAATTAAAAATTGATGATAAAAAGAAACGATTCATAATGATTATAAAGAATGTAACCGACCAAAAAGAGCTTGAAAGTTTAAAAGAGGATTTTGTCGCGACGCTTACTCATGACTTAAAAGTTCCTATAATAGCGGAAACTAATATGCTGGAGCTTTTCTTAAATGAAAGTTTCGGACCGATATCCGAAAAACAGAAGATTGCTTTAAAAAATATGCAGGTTTCAAACAAAGAACTTTTGGATTTGGTGCAAATCGTTCTTGAAACATACAAGGTCAGAGACGGCAAGATAAGGCTTTACAAAGAAAATATTATGTTAAAAAGCTTTATAGAAGAAATTATTGAAGAAATGCAGGTTATTGCTCTCAAGACAAATAACCGTCTGGAATTTATACTGCCGCGCGATATCCGGGTTTGGGCAGATAAAATTCAGCTTAAACGTGTTATAAAAAATCTTATCCAGAATGCAATCTCTTATGGAGAACCGGATTCTCCGATAGAGATTACAATAGGTGAAATTCCTCAATACGTTGTAATCAAGGTTAAGGATTACGGCGCAGGTTTGTCGGAAAGCGAAATTGATAAAATTTTTAATAAATACTATTCTGCAGCAAAAAAATTTCGAAAAATCGGTACAGGGCTCGGTCTATACCTTGCCAAGCAAATTGTAGATTCTCATGATGGAGAATTGACTGTCGAAAGTAAAAAAGGCGAGTTTACGGAATTTTGTATAAAACTGCCGGCAGGAGTTAACGGAAACGTATATTTTGGACAATAAGGATATGAATAATAATATTTTATATGATACTAAATACTTACAGCTAAAAAGTACACCTTCTAAGAGCGGAAAACCGTGGGTTTACGCGCACAGACCTAATGCAAAGGATGTTGTTGTAATTCTTCCGGTTATAAATCATGAAAAAGTCTTATTTTTAATCGAAGAACGTCCGCCTTTAAAAGCCGAAGATATTGCAATCAGGTCAATTGCACTGCCTGCCGGTCTTGTCGGAGATGAAAGGTTCGGCGAAAGTGTAGAAGAGGCGATAAAAGCAGAACTTCTTGAAGAAGCCGGACTAAAAGCTTCTAAAATAGATATAAAAACCAGAAAAACCGCAAGCTCCCCGGGCTGTGTTTCAGAAGTTGTTACAATAGCAATTGCATATATTGATGAATACAAAGTACTAAGCGAGCCTGTAAGCGACGGCGGAGTTATTGTGGGGAGGGAACTTGTTGATATAAAAGATATTCCTAACTGGCTGAAAGAGAAGGAAGCTTCCGGCATGGCGCTTACTGCATCAACTCTTGCCGCATTATTCTATTTATGGGAGGAAATAAAATGATATCAAAAGGTATAAGAGGCGCGATTACTGTTGAGGGAAATACATCAGAAGCAATCGGGAGCGCAACAATAAGACTTCTTAAAGAAATGGTTGAGAGAAACAATATCGAAGTCGATATGATTTCACATGCAATTTTTACTCTAACAGAGGATTTAAACGCAGATTTTCCTGCAAAATATGCAAGAGTAAACTTGAAATGGAAAGAGGTTCCTATGATGTGTTTTCACGAACTTAATGTCCCGGGAAGTCTTGCAAAATGTCTGCGGGTTTTAATTGTCATAAACTGCGGAGAATCTTTTACGCCTGAATTTGTGTATCTGGAAGGAGCCGAGGCTTTAAGAAAATGAAAAAAGTTTTAATAGTTGACGATGTAAAAGGCTGGCGGGATTTTAACTCTAATGCGGTAGATGAGTTTTACAATGGAGAAGTTGAAATAACAACTGCTGATTGTGCGCAAAAAGCCTATGATTTGCTTCTTGAAAACCGTAACCAGCCTTTTGATATTATTATTACGGATTTGCAGATGGAAAGCACATACGCACCTAAAATGGCTGGCGAGTGGCTTGTTGAACAAATTAAGGCTGATAATCGTTATATGAATACAAAGGTTGTTATAATTTCTGCAACTTACAATATAAGACATACGGCAGAAATGCTGGGCGTAAGCTGTATTCCGAAATCGACTGCCTTAAAATGTTTTTCGGCGTACGAAGAAATATTACCGGAGTAATCTTTAAACTTCTCAAAAGGGGGAAATAATGGAAAATCTTATGAAAAGACTTTTTGCAGTATTAATCTTTTTCTTATTCCTGCCAATTAGCTTTGCAGCAGCAAGCAAGCCGGATTATGCTAAATATTACACATTTAGCGATAATTTTGAGGTCAGCTTTAGAGAACTTTCAAAAGATGAGGTTAAAAAGCTCGGCAAAGAAGAAGAAAAGCTCTACAAAAATCTGGTTAAGAACGAAAATTATATCAAAAAAGGCAAGTACGAAAAGGCCGAAAAACTTAATCCTGATTTAATCCCAAATCTTTCAAGGTTATCAAATGCCTATATTGTAAAAAAGGATTATCCAAAGGCGCTTGATTATGCAAAACAGGTCGAAGCAAAAGATAAAACAAATTTGTTTACTAAAGCTGCAAAAGACTATAAACTCGGTGTTTTGTACTCTCTAAACGGCGATTATTTTACTTCTAATAAATATTTAATGCCGTATTTGAATAAAAATCCCGATGCAGTATTTCAGATTGCACAAAATTATTATTACATGCAGGATTTTAAAACAGCAGCACTGTATGCGGAGAAAATTACTCCTCAAAGCATAATGTATCAGCCTGCTCAGGAACTTTTATACAAAGTGTATAATCTTACTAAAAATTCACCAAAAGCGTACAAGGCGGCAGTAAACCTGATAAGATTAACACCTGATAATCCGGAAAA
This sequence comes from Candidatus Gastranaerophilales bacterium, assembly GCA_944323265.1. Classification (GTDB taxonomy): domain Bacteria; phylum Cyanobacteriota; class Vampirovibrionia; order Gastranaerophilales; family Gastranaerophilaceae; genus CAG-196. The sequence goes on along the minus strand of CALURX010000042.1, from coordinate 384 downwards.
TTATGTAAACCTCGCAAGGGTTACAAGTAACAACGCAGAAAAACTAAAGAATTATAATATTGCAAAACAGCTTTATTATGCACAAAAGAGTGATTTGGGCGTAATCGGCATAATCAATAATTACATAGCACCTCTTGAACAGGCAAAGATTGACAGTGCGTACAAAAAGATTTCTGTCTACTGCAAAAAGCCTGACTGGAAAAAAATCAGGGAAAAGAATAAAAATCTATTGCCGAATGATATGGACTACTGGGACAGGCGTCAGAATGAGTTTTTTGAGTTTGCAAATGACTGTATTTCAAGATACAGCGGCAATAACCTTGCGGCATGTTTTAGTGATTTAAACACTACTCAGGAAAAACTAGACAAAGAACTTCTTGCAGA
>CALURX010000041.1 GCA_944323265.1 Candidatus Gastranaerophilales bacterium | reverse complement strand
CAGGCGGATTTGACCCTCCAGTTACAGGCGGATTTGACCCTCCAGTTACAGGCGGATTTGACCCTCCAGTTACAGGCGGATTTGCTCCTCCTGATGCCGGTGGATTTGCTCCGCCTGAAGCCGGAGGGTTTGCTCCTCCTGATGCCGGTGGATTTGCACCGCCTGGTGCCGCAGGTTTACCTACGATTATTACTGCACCAATATAAATAACATTTACATTCTTAATATTATTTATTACTGCTATCTGTGCTATACGCTCATTTATTGCTTTATATGTCGGCTCAACTCCTTCTGCCTCCAATACCCTTTTTGCAATTGTGTATAAATTATCGCCTTTTCCCACAGTATGCGTAACTCCCTGCGCAAACTCTTCTTTCAAGGCTTCCTTATCATATTTCTGCGCAATGTTCTGGATATACTGGTTAAATGCCCCTTGAGAAGTCTTTCCGTCTTGCGATACAACAGTCTCCTTGACGGGTGCATGAGTGTTAATAAATGTCTCAATATTTACACCGGTGGAGAAAAAGTCGCGGCAATACTTATCAATATCGTATTTTTCAATATTCCCCTGCATGTTATTAATAGCCTTTTCAATCAAAGCCAGCTCATTCGCATTTACAACAGAGTCTCCACCTTCTGCATGTCCTGCATTATCAATTAAATCAAAAAGCGGCGCCAGCTTCTTCAACTTTTCATTCTTTGCTAAATCTGCATACTTGTCACCTTCTTTAATCGTAACCTTAGTTCCATCTGATAATTTTACATCAATACTGCCCATATAGTCTCCTTTCGTTTTGGACCTTTATCACATATCGTTAATAATCTTACTTACTTATATTTTCTAATCGGCATAATTCTGAAAAACTTTAGGGTAAAAACAAAAATTGTAACAAATCTTAATAATTTCATTTAAATATAGGATAGCGATTTCTTAATAAAACGTTACAATAGAATGAGACATGTTTTAGGACTGAAAGGGATGGAACAGGAAACATCTTACAACAAAATTAAACGAGTTACCAATGAAGAGCTGACAGAAATGTGGGCTCGATACTTTGATGACCACAATAATAAAGAACTCCGTGACGCCCTTATCCTTCAATATATTTACCTCACAAGATATGTTGTGGGCCGTGTGAAAGTCGCTCTGCCGCCGACGTTTTCTTATGAAGACATTTCAAGCTACGGCGTTGAGGGGCTTATTGATGCTGTCGAGAAATACACCCCAAAAATGGGCGCAAGGTTCGAAACCTACGCGCTTGTTCGTATTCGCGGGAATATTATCGATAAAATCCGCTCGCAAGATTTCTTGCCAAGAAGCGTAAGAAGAAAAATTAAAGATGTAAAACAGGCACAGGAAGAATTAAAGAAAAAATTCGGCCGAGCTGCTACCAATACAGAAATCGCAAACCATCTTGGAATTGAAAAAGAAAAAGTTGAACAGTTACTCTCTGAAGATACAACAGTCACTTCAATATATGATAAAAAAGGTTCATCAGATGGAGACTTGGAAATCATTGATACAATTCAGGATTCTCATAGTTTAACCCCGCATGAAGAAATGGAAGAGAAAGACGTTAAAAAAGAACTGGAGAAAGCCTTGAAGAGACTGCCGGAAAGAGAAAGAACCATCATGGTTCTTTATTACCACGAAAATATGACGCTGAAAGAAATCGGCGAAGCTATAAATGTTTCAGAATCAAGAATATCTCAGCTTCACGCTCAAGCTATTATGAAACTTAAAAACCTCTTGAGCGAAAACAGGTCAGAAAGACTGAAAAGAAGCATTATTTAAGCTTAGACATTAGAAAGATATGTGAGAACTTTTGAAAGCTTATCATCCATTGGGATTTCAAGCGAGATAATCTCACCGTCAAAAGGCTTTGGGAAGCTGAGCTTGTATGATTCAAGTATCTGCTCTTCTGTTTTAATCTTCATTTTCCCAAAACCATAGAGTGTGTCGTTATACACAGGGTGCCCGATGCTTGCAAGATGTACTCTTATCTGGTGAGTTCTTCCTGTTATTAGGGTAACTTCTATCAAACAGGCATCTTTGAATCTTTTCAGAACTTTAACGATGGATAAGCTCTCTTTTCCGCCTTCGACTATCGCCATTTTATGCGGCTGGTTAGGGTTACGCCCGATTGGCTTGTCTATGATTATCTCATCTTCGTTAATTACTCCGCGGACAATTGCAAGATACTTTTTTTCAATCTCTTTGTTCTTCATCTTTTCCGCAAGATATTCGTGTGTTTTATTATTTTTTGCAACCATTAAAAGCCCGGAAGTGTTTCTGTCCAGCCTGTGAACAATGCCTCGCCGAAAATCACCGTTGATGTCAGAAAGGTTTTCGCCGTATTTAAACATAAGAGCATTAACGAGTGTGCCTGTGGTTTCAATGCTGGTCGGGTGTGTAAGCATTCCGGACGGCTTATTTACGACAAGCATATTTTCATCTTCCCAGACAACTTCAAGCGGTATGTCTTCCTGCTCAATCTTAACTGTTGATATTGACTCATTAATATCAATCTCGTCTCCGAATTTTATGATATAAGACGATTTTGCGGGTTTTGAATTGACAAGAATATTGCCCCTCTTTATCTCTGTTTGAATTTTGGAGCGCGAAACATCCTGCATATAGTCTGCAAGATAAACATCTAAACGTTTTTCTTCTGTTAAATCATCAGCTATTAGTTTCATTATTCTTTTTAAAGTAATTATGTTTAATAATAATTACAACTATAGCAAAAACACTGATATTTATAAAAATATCGGAGATATTAAACACCGGAAAGTTTACAAAATTAAGCTTGAAAAAATCTCTTACGTATCCGAACACAAGTCTTTCATACATGTTGCAGAAAATTCCTGCAATAAGCATTGCAGTCCAAAATGTAGTGATGACTGACGTTCTCTGTATATGTTTTATAAGGTACGCAGAAATCCCAAGTATGGCAATGAGTGCAAATGCTACCAGAAATACTTTGGAGTTTTGAAGTATACTAAACGCCGCTCCTGTATTTTTAACAAAAATTAAATCAAAAATAGGGTTGTCCGGCAGCTCCTCTACATAATCTATTACAATATTTGAAAAATACATGTCGCACAAGATAAAAAACACTGTAGAAATTAAAAAATACGTTATTTTACTTGTCTTTGTCATCATTTTCATCTGCTCCGGCGCTTGTTATAAATTTGTTTTGAGGAATTACATTTACTCTTGTTATCTGATATCCAAAACCGGTTAAGCTCAATTTTATGCTTGTATCCGTGATTGCAGCTTTTGTTAAACCGATGGATGCAATAATATATTCATTCACATTGTCTGAATTTGCAGTAAACATTCTTTCAAGAACATTGTCATCCGGAAATTTGCGGAATACCTCTTTTGCTTGTTTTTGAGGGTATTCAACCTTATCATTCGCGATAGATGCGATTGCTATATAATCTTTAGGCGGAGTAAACTCTAATGTTGCTGTGTATTCCGTGTTTGCAAGAATTTGTGTCGGTGCAGTAAGCTTTATGTCTAAAAATCTGGCGTCTCCGTAAAGCATTGACGTTGTTTCGTTCAAAACTGTGTCAGAGATAACTTTCCATTCTCCATCCTGCTTCTTCAAGTAATAAACACTGTTAGCTTCGCTTTTTAATACACCGTTCATATTTGCAGTAACAGGAATCTCTGCGTAGGATGTCTCCACAAGCTCTGCTATTGCAGTATCATGGTCTATATCAATATTTTTAATCTTTATATCATATTCAATCTTGTCATAAGTGTTCCAAATCTCTTTCACAAGAGCCGAATACGTATCGAGATTGAAGCCGTCTCCGTTAACATAGTTTTTGTCATAGGTTGCTATAAATTTATCAAAGTTTGTATCGTTAGCAAATTTAACCTGTGAATTTAAAAGCGTTTTAATCTCTCTTGTGTCGTTATTAGATGCCCAGAGCTTGAATATTGAAGAATCTTCTCCCGCATAACTTGTCTGGGTTACGGCCAGAGCTAAAAATATTACTAATAAAAATTTTTTCATAAACATATTATACTCTAAAATTTATAAAACAGAAATAATCTAAATAAAGGATGCCCCTTACATTTTTGAGGTGAATATGATATAATTGCTTACAGAACTAAATTTATAAGAGGGGTGCTATGCCAAGTATAGAATTAGATGATGAATTTCTTACTTTGTTTTATAACATAACAAACGACACGCCACCCAAGAATGTAGAACTGCTTGATTTAAAAAAGCAGCTTATTAATGTTGTAGATACTCTTAAAGAACTTAATAAGAGTGCTAAAAAGCCTATAGTAAGTAAAGCAATCAATCCGCTTGCGCAGGAAGAAGATGAAATAAAAGGCCCTGCAATACTTATTGTGGATGATTTGGGAGTTATTACATATCAGCTGAAAGTTTTGCTTTCTCAATTTGATTATGACATAGACTGCTCGCAGGAAATATATGACGCTGTAAGCAAATTTAAAAAACGTAAGTATTCATACGTTGTTATGGATTTGTTTATTCCGACTGAAAGAGAAGGCTTTATTTTACTTACAGAACTAAAGAAAATGGCTCTGGCAGCCGGGGTTAAAACGGTTATTGGGGTTATAACAGCATCTCCAAGAAAAGAAATTGAACAGCAGTGCAAAGCTCGTGGTGCAGATTTCTTTCTTGAAAAAAATAGTGATTGGCAAAATTCTTTGTACGGTATTATGGAGGCCTATATTAAAGCAGATAAAGGCGAGGAAGAGGACAATTACTAAAGATGGAACAGAAATCCCTTTTTGCTGTAATATCTCCTATCATGGTCGGACCTTCAAGTTCGCATACTGCAGGTGCTGTAAGACTTGGACTTATGGCAAGGAATATTTATAAGAATGATTTTTCCAAAGTGAAATTTATACTTTATAATTCTTTTGCTACAACAGGTTTTGGGCACGGCACTGATAAGGGGCTTTTGGCAGGGCTTCTCGGGTACACTGTTGACGATTCAAGAATTAAAAATATTTTTGATATAGTGCAAGAGATTGAATACTCTTACGAGTATATTGAGGATATTTCAAGGCATCCGAATTCTGTGGATATTATTATCGATGATAAAATGACCGTGTCAGGAGATTCTGTCGGAGCCGGAGAGATAAGAATAAGTAAAATTAACGGATTTTCTGTCAATATTGACGGAACTTATCATACGCTTTTGCTTATGTATAAAGATAAACCGGGTATGATATCAAGGGTAAGCGATATTATTCAAAAACAAAAAATTAATATAGCATCGCTTCATTGTGACAGAAGCGCAAAGGGCGGAAATGCTTCTATGTATGTTGCTCTTGATATACCGGTCGGAGAAGATGTTGTGGAAAAGGTTCGGGAAATTCCGGATGTATATTTTGTGACCAATATCAGGAAATTAAAATAATGACAATATTATCATTTTATGATTTAGAGACAAAATGCAGTGAACAAAATAAGGCAATATATGAAATAGCGCAGGAAGAAGAAGCTGCTCTTTCAGAAGAATGCGTGGATGTCATCAGGATAAAAGTTCTGGAAGATTTGCTTGCGATGAAAGAGGCAATAAAAAATGGGCTTCAATCTACAGAAAAAGCCGTAAGCGGATGGTGCGGGGATGATTGTGTAAAACTTCCCAAAAGATTTGAAAAGCGTGCTGCTCTTTTTGGAAAAACTTTTGAAAAGATAACAACTTACGCTCTTGCGACTGCTGAAGAAAATTTAAGAATGGGAAGAATCGTTGCCTGTCCAACAGCAGGTTCGTGCGGAATTGTTCCGGCGGTTATTGCTGCGGTATCGGAAGAAGAGAAAATTCAGGAAGTTCAGCAGGTAAACGGGCTTTTAACTGCCGGTATGATTGGACTTCTTGTTTCAAATAAAGTTCAGCTTGCAGGTGCTGTGGCCGGCTGTCAGGCGGAATGCGGTGTCGCATCTGCAATGGCTGCAGGAGCGCTTGTGCAAATGCTTGGAGGAAATGTTCAAGAGTGTGTACAGGCAGCTGCGCTCGCGTTAAAAAATATTCTGGGGCTTACCTGTGATCCTGTATGCGGATTGGTTGAGGTGCCTTGTATAAAAAGAAATGCTTTTCTTGCGGTGCATGCCGTAACTGCGGCTGAACTTGCATTATGCGGAGTGGAGAGCAAGATTCCTATGGATGAAATCGTCGATACTCTTAAAATCACAGGACAATTGATGTCTCCGCTTCTTAAAGAAACTTCGCTCGGCGGATTAGCTAAGACAAAAACAGCCCAAGAGCTTGAAAAGAAACTTTTTAAGAAGTAGTTATTTCATATAGACAGTATAGGTCTTTGAAGGTTTAATTTTTGCATGTCCGCCTCTTATCGGCATTAATGCAAGTCCTGCGCCGAAAAATATTGAACCTGCTATCACACAGGGGCGGAGCCATAAACTTCGGTTTGCGCCTGTTATTGAGATTTCTCCGTATAAAGGGGTTTTTCCTATCTTAAAACTTCCGATGATTATGTCTGCAGGAACTCCATAAGTGTAATTCATTGAAATAAATTCAATTCTGCCAGTAACGGTTGTGCCTGCCGGATATGATTTTACATCCGATACTGTTTCAAACTCGACAATATCGCCTTCTTCCGGTTTTGTTTTGGTTGTTAGAACCTTCTTAATTCTGATTTCTACAGGTGTCTCAGTGCTTTCATACTCCAGGGTGCGCGGTTTTATCTTTAAATTCTTATCAAGAGTAGTATTTACCAGCTCATCTTCTATTATTGCAGAGCAAGCCGGCATGAACAGTATATTTACACAAAATATTAATGCGAGAAAACGTTTCATACTAATCCTACAGGTAATGAACCTTCCTCTTTGAGCCGGATTCTACTTTCTTCTGGAGTTTCATCCTGTTTTCTCTTGAAGTTAAAAGGAAGTTCTGGTAGTAAATATTTGTCTTGTATTTATTATTTACTAGATATTCAGGGTATTTTTTATAAATGTATTCGTAAACTTCCATCATCCTTCTGCTTGTTAAAGGATGTGTTGAACACCAGTCATACCTGTATTGAGGAAAAGCTTTATTCATAATAACAATCATTGCAACAGGGTGGTATCCTGCATTTACCATAAAATCGACTGCTCTTTTATCTGATTTGTATTCGTATTTTTTAGGGCAGCAAATGTTCGTGACAAAAGAAAAGTATCCTCTTAAAATTCCGTTGTAACCGTCAATGCTGTGAGAAATTTCATGTCCCAAGATTGCTGCAAGCATATCTTCATCGTCAAGCAGTGAGTATAACCCTTTGTTAATGGTTACAGAACGATCAAAGATGCTTGAAGATGCATTGACAACTTTTGAATCATTAAGTGTAAATGTTATACGTTTATCAATTCTATTATCATTCAGCAGTTTGAATCCGACCTGGCTAACGTGTTCCAGTGTTGCTTCGTATTCTTTTTTTGTTTCAAAATATGCGTAAGAAGAAGACGCATAACAAGTTGTACTCAACAAAAGAAACATTGTCAGCAAAGCAAAAAGTCGTTTCATATATTACTCCCTCTTTATTAATTTTTGTCTAGAATTGTTCTAAGAAACGTTTGTCGTTGTTGAAGAACAATCTTATATCATCAACAGCGTATTTAAGCATCGCAAGTCTTTCAACTCCCATACCGAAAGCGAATCCTGAATAAACATCCGGATCAATGCCAACACCGTTGAGTACATTAACATCTACCATGCCGCATCCCAGAATTTCAAGCCATCCTGTTCCACCGCAGATTCTGCATCCTTCCCCATGGCACATTATGCATTGAACATCGAGTTCTGCAGAAGGCTCTGTAAATGGGAAGAAGCTGCTTCTAAAACGTGTAGGACGTGCTGCTCCGAAATAAAGTCTTATAAATTCATTTAAAACGCCTTTTAGGTCTCCGAATGTAATATCTTTGTCAATATACAATCCTTCTATCTGGTGGAAAAAGTTATTTTTTCTTGCATTGATATTTTCGTTTCTGTATACTCTTCCCGGAGCCACAACTTTAATAGGCGGTTTTTGGTTTTCCATAACGTGTATCTGTGCTCCTGAAGTTTGGCTTCTTAGCACAACTCCCGGCATTCCTTTTACGTAGAAGGTGTCTTGAACATCCCTTGCCGGATGATCTTTTGGAACATTGAGCATGTCAAAGTTATAATACTCGGTTTCAACCTCCGGAGAAAGTTCCGGGCTTATTACTGAAAACCCGAGGTTCTGGAATATAGACACAATTTCATTTGTTGTTGAAGTAAGCAGGTGTGCTTTTCCTTGCGGAATGTATTTGCCGCTAAGTGTTATATCAATACGATCCTTTTGGAGTTTTTCGTTTAATTCTTTCTGATAAAAAAGGTCGTGTTTTTCTTTTAAAAGGGCTTCCAAATCCTGAGTAATCTGGTTTGCAAGAGCTCCTACAATCCTTTTATCTTCGTCAGATAAATCTTTAAGTCCCTTTTTGATTGAGTTAAATTCACCTTTGCGGCTTAAATATTTCAATCTGATTTCATCAATATCATTAATGGATTTAGCATTTTCAATATCAGCTTTTGCTGATGAGTAAATATTTTCCAGTTGTGTCTTCATTTCTATTCTTTCTCCCTTAGGAAAATGATACCGCGAGAAAGTTAAAATGTAAAGCTGCAAGGGATAGTTAGAGAATAAAATTATTATAACTTTCCTCAATTTGTTCCTGATCTATTCCGATATAACGCAGAGTAATTTGAGGGCTGCTGTGATTGAATATTTTTTGAAGCATCGCAACATCTTTAAATTGCCTGTAGTGGTGGTATCCAAAGGTTTTTCTAAGGCTGTGTGTGCCGATATTAGCCTCAATATTTGCATCTTTACAGACTTTTGTTATTATCCTGTAGGCGGCACTTCTGTCCATCCTGTTACCGAATATTGTCGAAAAAAGCGGGGATTCTGTACTTTTGTTTTCGGTATACAGGGCAATCATTGGTTTAAGCTTAATATTAATCGGGAACTTTTTAAACTTTCCTGTCTTTTTTTCGATTATTTGAATATAATTTTTATTTTTAACATCGTTTACGTCAAGTTTGAGTATATCAGAAATTCTGAGTCCGCAGTTTGTTCCGATTGTGAAAAGCAGCAAATCTCGCAAACTTTGTTTTGCTAAAATAGTTTCAATTTTTCTTATATCGGATTTATTTTTTATTGGCTCTACTGTTGTCATAATACTTCCTTCCTTATTTAAGTGATGTGTTTATAAAAAAACAAAAGATTTTTTCACTTGCTAAGGTCTGAAATATAATGTCTATTTGTTTATAAGTATCAAATCCCCTCTTTTAACTTCTTCTGACAGTTTTTTTATGACTCCATTATCCATCCTTATACAGCCCAGAGATGCGTACTTACCCAGAGAATTTGGATTATTAGTCCCATGTATAAATTCTCCTGTTGAGCTTAGTTTACCTGTTTGGGGGTCGACTTTTTCAAGACAGATAATTCTGGGGCCGTAGTCATTAGGTTTTCTTCTCCTGCGAGTAGTCTCCGGAGCAGATTTGTACGGATATTTTTCAATATGCGTTACAACGCGTATCCCCGGATCTGTAGGGTACCGCTTTTTGCCGCTTGCAACAAGGTAGGCTGTAGTTGCGTTGCCATCTTTATCATATTGATACAGTATGTTTTTGCTCAAATCCACAACAATAACAGCTTTTTTCTTTTCTCCTTTGATTGTAAGTTCCGGATTAGGGGCCTTTTGTAAAATTGTGTCGTTAGATGTCCCCTCAGGCGTAACTTTTATGCTTAGCTCTAATGTGTCGGGTTTCTCTTGCGCGCGTATTGGAAGCGGGGTTGTATTCAATGTTATTGCTGCAAGTGCTATTCCTATTGTATTCCTAATTGAAGGGTTAAAGTTTATTTTCATATTAATTTCAAAACTCCTGATAAAAAAAATTGCTTTTTCTATAATAGTCCAAATGGGGAATTATATACAGTACAGGTTGGTAATTTAAATAAAAAATTAAATTTATAAAATAAATCCTATGCGAAGATTTATTTTTTGTATATTTTTGTTATTTATTAATAATAGCAATGTTTATGCCCAGACAATTGATATAAATACATTTGATGAACTCGTTAATTCAACTCCGCAAAACGGTGATGTATTAACTTTTACTCGAAACCTTGAGGCTTCATCTTCTATAGGGAGTTTATTTGAAAATCTAAACATAACATTTGATGGTAATAACTATTATATCAATGGGGATGATTTATTTGGCGGTTTTGTTTTAAATCAAAATAATGAAAGTCTTTTTGATAAAATCGGTGTGCGAAATTGTCAGGGACAGTTATACAATAATTCAAAATTTGCCGGAGCAATATTTAATAATGGTGGTGAAACAAATATATTAAGTTCTGATTTTAGTGGAAATTTTGTAAACTCAATGGGTACTAATATTGGTGTAGGTGGGGCTGTATATAACAGAAATGGAGGAACGGTTTCAATATATAACACTAGATTTGCTGATAATTATGCTTATGGGGCTTCTTCAAGTGGCGGAGCGGTTGCTAATGGGTATGATTTAGGTGTGACACCGGATTTAAATATTTCTAATTCTATTTTTCAGAATAATTTTACATACGGAGAAGTTTTATCCGCCGGCGGTGCTTTATATAATACAGGTAATACTGATATAAATAATTCAACTTTTCGTGAGAACTACATCTCTGGTTCGTCAGGTATATTTGGATATGGAGGCTCTATTTTTAATTCAGGTACAATTGTGCTTAAGAATACCAATTTTGAGGGTAACTATGCGGAGGCAAGTAACCAATCTCTAGTTTTTGGCGGAGCAATTTATAATTCAAACTCTTTGACTGTTGAGAACTCTTCCTTTAGCAATAATCATATTGAGACTCCTTTTACAGGGGCTGGCGGGGCTATTTTTAATGCTGATGGTGCAGAAGCTACCATAAAAAATTCTGTTTTTGAAAATAATTATATCTCGTCAGAGGCTCAGGTCGGACATGGCGGTGCGGTTTATAACGCCGGAATTTTGAATATAGAAGGCTCAACTTTTAGAAATAATCTTAACCGAACAGGTGAGTTGAATGATATTTATAATAGCACAGCATCATCTGCTATTAACTTTAATTCGTCGGGAACCACTAATATTTTGAGCGGAATTGCAGGGATTGGGGCTGTAAATAAAAATGGAGCAGGAGCTCTTAACCTTGGCGGTATAAATAATAATTTCACAGGAGACTTTAATTTTAATTTGGGAACAGTAAATCTTCTTACAGGGGCGGATTATTTCAGTGCTGCAAATACGGCTTTTTCAAATGCAGTTAATTTTAATATGCAAAATGGAGAAATTAACAACATAAATTTTGGCAATATGACATTATCAGGGACAAGCAATGTTTTTGCTGATGTGAATTTTAATACAAATACTATGGATAGGATTAATGCTTCTTCTCTCTCGGGCGGCGGAACTCTTCATTTGGGAAATTTGAGAATAGAAGGGGCTCCAAAGGGAGAATTTATAACAATACCTTTTGCGGATTCTGTTCTGAAAGATGCGGTTACTTACACGCCTGAGACCATAGAAACACCTATTTTTAATTATTATTCAAGTTATGACTCTTCTGACGGTAATCTGGATTTTACAAGGGGAGGATTTAATTCAGCAGTTTATGTTCCGGCTGTTGCGGCCCAGCTTGCAGGGTATTTAGTACAGATTGATACCTACAAAAAAATATTTTCTAATTTAGATATGGTAATGATATCACCGCCTAATATCGTTAAAAGTCTTGATTTTAAAAACCAAACCGCAGATGCGTATCGCCAGTTTGCATTTTCACCGCTGCTTATGCCTGAAGAAAGAAAGGGGATTTGGATTAAGCCTTATGCAACATTTGAGAATGTACCGCTAAAGAATGGACCAAAAGTTTCAAATGTAATGTATGGGACAATTCTCGGGGGAGAAAGCGAGCTTATAAAACTGAAACGAGGCTGGTATTCTTTATATGGAGCCTATGTTTCTTATAATGGTTCCCACCAAACTTTTGAAGGTAACGGTATCTATAATAACGGCGGGCTTTTAGGGGTAGACGCCGCTTTTTACAAAGGAAATTTCTTCTCAATCTGGACCGCAAATGCAGGGGCAAATTCTGCAGAGGCTTCTACTAACTTCGGAAGAGATAACTTTGTTATGTTTAACACCGGAATTGCCGAAAAAACAGGATATAACTGGGAGCTTGCAAACAGGAGGCTAATTCTGCAGCCAAGCCTAATTATGTCATATTCTTTTATCAATCCGTTTAATTATACAACAAGCAGTAATGTAAGTATGAGCGCAAACCCGATTCATGCAATTCAGATTGAGCCTGAGATAAAGATTATAGGGAATTTTAAAAACTATCTTCAACCGTATTTAAGTGTGTCAATGGTTTGGAATATAATCGATAAATCAAATTTTCAGGCTAATGACGTCTATCTTCCAAGCCTTGCAATCAAACCTTTTGTGCAGTATGGTGTCGGAATACAGAAACGCTGGGGGGATAGGTTCACCTGCTTTTTGGAAGGTATGATTCGAAACGGCGGCAGAAATGGTATTGCACTGCAGTTTGGACTCAGAATCAGTATTTGATTTATGCTCAATTTAATGGTTTAATTACTCTAAAGCTATAGAGAAAATTTGCAGGAGCAAAAATGGGTATTGAAAAGGTTAAAGAATTTTTGTCAGCATATAATCTGGCAGAAAAAGTAATGGAATTTGATGTTTCAAGTGCAACGGTTGAGCTTGCGGCAAAAGCTTTAAATGTTGAACCTGCAAGGATTGCTAAAACACTTTCTTTTAAACAGGACGATAAGTGTATTCTTATTGTTTGCGCAGGCGATGTTAGGATTGATAATAAAAAATATAAATCGTTTTTTTCTAAAAAGGCCAAAATGCTTACGCCGGAAGAAGTTGTTTTTTATACAGGATATAATATCGGCGGTGTATGCCCTTTTGGAGTAAATAAGGACAATGTTAAGGTATACACTGACATCTCGCTTAAACGTTTTAATACTGTATTTCCGGCATGCGGAACTTCTAATTCTGCAATAGAATTGACCTGTGACGAACTTTTTTCAATATCAGAAAGCGCCGGATGGATTGATGTTTGTTCGTAACCCTTGATAAACTTGCTTAAAATTCATTTCGAGGTAATATAAAAACAAAAGAAGAGGAGTTTGATTATGGATAATAAAACAATATGCTTTATTGGTGCCGGCAAAATGGCAAGCGCAATCATAAAAGGACTGTTGAGCTCTAATACGTTTGATAAAGAACATATTATAGCAGCAGAAGTTAATGATGATTCTGCAAAAAGAGCAAAAGAAAATTTTGGAATCAAGGTTGTATCAGAAGCAAAAGATGGTGTAAGAGATGCGGATATAATCCTTATTGCAACAAAACCTTTTGTAGTACCTGAGGTTTTGGAATCAATAAAAGATTTGGTCACAGATAAGCAGCTGGTAATTTCTATTGCAGCGGGAATTACATTCTCAAAGCTTGAAGGGGCTCTTGGTACTGATAAAAGATTTGTACGTGTAATGCCTAATACACCGGCTCTTCTTGAGTGCGGTATGAGTGCAATATGCAAGAATAATTCTGCAAGCAGCGAAGATATAAAACTTGTTGAAGATATTTTCTCAAAAATCGGGAAAGTTATTTTGTGTGAAGAAAAGGATATTGATGCAGTTACAGGAGTTTCAGGTTCAGGCCCTGCGTTTTATTATTATATAATCAATGAGATTGCAAAAGCAGGTGAAAAGCTGGGGCTTGATTATAAAACGGCACTAACCCTTTCCGCCCAAACCGCTCTTGGTGCTGCGAAAATGATTCAGGAAACCGGAAATACTCCTGAGGAACTTATAACAGCTGTTACAACTCCAGGCGGAACTACAGCTGAAGGGAATAAGGTCTTGAAAGAAAGTAATATTTCTGACATTCTTTTTGAGACAGTAAAGAAAACTGCCGAAAAATCTGCACTTATGAGCAGGAGCTAAGTCGATAATAACTTAAGTCCTGTGATACCGCTGATTATAAAGAATATACATACAAAGCGCATAATACTTACCGGTTCTTTAAATAAGATTATGCCCAAAATAACTGTGCCTATAGTTCCGATTCCGGTCCAGACTGCGTAAGCTGTTCCAAGCGGTATGTTTTTTAGTGCTATTGCCAGAAAATAAAAGCTTGCAACCATTCCAATAACAGTAAGGGTGCTTATCCAAAAATGAGTAAATCCGTGTGATAATTTTAGTCCGATTGCCCAGGCGACTTCAAACAATCCCGCTATGAATAAATAAAACCATGACATAATATATTTTTTCCCTTTCTTCGTATAAAAAATAGAGAACACGCGTTAGACAATATTTACAAGCGCAAAATAAGTATTATAGAGAAAGCCTAAACAAAATTCTGTTCAGGCTTTCAAAAAATCGGGTTTACTTTAAAGATTCTATCAAATCTTTAATAACATCTTCTTGTACAGAAATCTCTTCAATTCTGGCATTTGTCTGTTCAACAAGTTCCTTCGGCGCATTAGCTACAAATTTCTCGTTCTTCATTCTGCCGAGCAGAGAATTCTTTTCGTTTGTTAATTTTTCGAGTTTCTTTTCCTGACGTTTTATTTCTGCTTCTAAATCAATCAAATCTGCAAGCGGTATGATTAATTTGGAAGTAGACACAACTGCAGTGGCAGATTTTGGCGGAACTTCCGCATCCATAGATGCATAAGAAATTCTGTTAACTTTTGCAAGCCTGTGAATATATGATTCAATTTCCTTAAAGATCTCTGTTTCCTTACCTTCGCTTCTGATTTCAACATCAACAGTTGCGGAGGTTGGAATATTAAAACTTTGTCTGACGTTTCTCAAAGAGGTTATTGTATCAAATACAAGCTTCATTTCCTCAGCTTCCCTAGGGTATGATAAATCATCACTATAAGTCGGGAATTTAGATATAATCAATGCTTCTCCAGCCTCTGATTCAGGGCCGAATCCGCTTATTGATTTTATACCCTGCCAAACACTTTCTGTTATGTGAGGCATTATTGGATGGAGCATTCTCAAAGACATATCAAGTACATATCTTAATACCCTTTGCGTATTTGCTTTCAAGTCATTATCCTGAAGCTGAATTTTTGCAATTTCTACATACCAATCGCAATATTCGCTTCTGAAGAAATCATATAGAGTATGAGCAATTTCACCGATTCTATATTCTTTCATATATTGATTAACTGTTTTTGCAGTTTCATTTAACTGGTTCAGAATCCATTTGTCAACCAGTGTTAATTTATCCTTGTCAATAGGCTTGTCGTCAACTCCGTCAAGATTCATAAGTACAAATCTTGAAGCATTCCAGATTTTGTTAGCGAAATTTCTTCCGTATTCAAATCTTTCATCAGAGATTTTGATGTCCTGACCGCCATAAGTACACAGAGATGTCATTGTAAACCTTAAGGCATCGCAGCCGTACTTGTCAATGATTTGAACAGGGTCGATTGTATTTCCCTTTGACTTGGACATTTTTTGCCCTTTTTCATCTCTGATAAGCCCATGGATATATACAGTTGAAAAAGGTGCTTTTCCGGTAAATTCCAGTCCCATAGTAATCATTCTTGCGACCCAGAAGAAGATAATATCAAATCCGGTTACAAGTACTGATGTCGGGTAGAATTTTTTGAAATCATCCGTTTCAGCGTTTGGAAATCCCATAGTAGAGAACGGCCATAAACCTGATGAAAACCAGGTATCAAGGCAGTCACTGTCCTGTACGTAATTTTCAGGATCCGGATTTTCTTTTGCAACAACCATTTCTCCGGTAACTTTGTGGTAGTATGCCGGAATCTGATGTCCCCACCATAATTGGCGAGAAATACACCAGTCTCTTATATTTTCCATCCAGCCAAGATAGTTCTTTTCCCATCTCTCAGGAATAAATTTAATTCTACCGTCTTTTACTGCCGCAATAGCTTCTTTTGCAAGAGGCCCCATTTTTACAAACCACTGTTCCGAAAGAAGCGGCTCAATTGTAGTATTACACCTCTGGCATTTCCCTACATTGTGCTCGTGGTCTTTTACGCGCAGCAAGAAGTTATTGTAGCTTAGCATATCAACTATTTTCTTGCGCGCTTCATATCTGTCTAAACCTTGGTAATCAGGCGGAACTTCTGCACAAGCCTTCATTTTTCCTTCTTCATCAATAACCCATATTGGAGAGAAGTTGTGGCGTTTTCCTACCTCATAGTCATTCGGATCATGTGCTGGGGTTATTTTTACAGCGCCTGTTCCAAATGATTTATCAACGTATTCATCCGCAATAATCGGAATTCTTCTTCCTGATAGCGGAATCATAACGGTTTTTCCGATAAGTTCGGAGTATTTTTTGTCAGAAGGATGAACAGCAATCGCAACATCACCAAACATTGTCTCAGGTCTTGTTGTTGCAACAATTATGGCTCCGGGTTCGCCTACAAGCGGATATGAAATTTCCCACAAATGTCCTTGTTCGGTTTCGTATTCGGTCTCGATATCTGATATTGCGCTCTGGCAGCGTGGGCACCAGTTAACAATATATGCCCCTTTGTAAATTAAGCCTTTATTGTATAGAGTTACAAAAACTTCTTTAACAGCTTCGGAGCATCCTTCATCAAAAGTAAATCTTTCTCTGGAGCGGTCAAAAGAAGCTCCGAGGCGTTTGAATTGGTTAAGGATTGCGGATTTATGCTCATTTGCCCATTTCCATGTTCTTTTTAAGAATTCTTCTCTTCCGATATCGTGTCTTGTTAAACCTTCTTTTCTGAGTTCTTTTTCAACAACGGCTTGCGTTGCGATACCTGCGTGGTCAGTTCCCGGAAGCCACAAAGCTTCGTAACCGCTCATTCTGTGGTAGCGCGTTAATATATCTTGCAAAGTTCCGTCTAGTGCGTGTCCCATATGAAGAACGCCGGTAACATTCGGAGGTGGGATTACAATAGTAAACGGAGGTTTTGAAGAGTGCGCATCTGCCTTAAAATACTCTCCGTCTTCCCAGAATTTATACATCTTTTCTTCAGTAGATTTTGCATCATAAACCGTTGGTAAATCTTCTATTTTTATCTTTGTTTCAGTCATAACAATCCCTCTTTGTGTAAATTATTTAATTATAGGATACTACAAATGATTTATAGGGTAAAGGTTTATGTTATATGTACTCTTTTATAAATTGATACAGTTCATTTTGTTCTTTTTTAGGAATAATCACTCTTTTACAATGCGCAAATTCTATTTTATCCGGATAATTCAGATAATTCCCATATTGACTTTTAAGAAACATTTCAGGATCCGATACTGTATTAAATTTATAACCTTCAAATTCGACTTCTTTTAGGGGGAAGATATTTTCATAGCTAAAAACCCATTTTTTCAAAATATGAGCAAAATCTATACTCCAGAAAACGTCTGGTTTTTCATTAATATTAATAACCTTATGCTCTCTGATTGTGTTGTCTGTAAGATTTTTTATATATTGATATAATTCTTGAGATGTTAATTTAAATAAAGCTTTATTTTTATCAAGATCTTCTCGTATTTGAACAATTTTTTCATTGAGACAGGCTTGTTCTTTCAGGTTAAGTTGTGAATGATAGAAATCAAACGGGAATATATCAATAAAAAGAAATGGTATTTTTCTATGTTTTATTTTGTACCAGTACATACAAGGGTTATGTCTGCTTCGGACATAGTCGAGAAAAATGTCTTTATTACGGCAGGTTGAATCAAAGATTTGAAGCAATTTTTCATACTCTTCTCTTATCATGCCTGTATCAATGTCATCATCCCAAGGAATAAACCCTTTATGCCTTATCGCTCCGAGTAATGTTCCTGCAACAAGCCAATATTTCAAGTTATGTACATGGCAAATATAATCTAGTTCTTTTAATAAAATTAAGTTGCCAAGCTGGATATCTCTTATAAAACCTGTATTTGGCGGAAGCTTAGTTATATCTTCATGATTTTGTTGTGCGCAAAGGTACCGTTTTATGTATTTTTGTTCTCTTCTTGGAAATTTTAAATTTAGAATTTTTACGATTTTACGACCAAGTTTGGGATAAAGACATAATATTTCTTCAAGCATCTAATTCTCCTTTTTAGTCCGACAGATAAATTATACTATAAATTTTTTGAACTATAAAACTTTGACGAATGACTTTTCTCGAAAAATTGGTATAATAAATATTATGAAAAAAATAGTAATGATTATATTTATGCTGCTGTTAACGGTACCTGTTTTTGCTGAGGAAAAAATTCTATCAGCGGGAGTCTCTGTGAATGATGTTCCAAAGGCTTTTTTCGGTAGTTGGAGAGTAACTGCAAAAATTGAGGATTCAAACAGCTATGGTACATTTAAGCCTGCAAGCATAGATTTTTGGAACCTTTCTCGAGTTGGCGATAAAATTACACTTGAGAATCCTTTTACAGGGGCAAAAGCTGAGATATCATTAAGAACTGTAGAGGGGAATGTCATTGTATTTTCTAAAAAAGCCCCCTATGATAATAAAATATTGACAGATGTTGTTACCATAAGACTTTCTAATAATGAGTTCAGCGGAATCAACGATTTAACGCTTGAGTCATTCTCGCTTGTCGATAATCATTTGATGAAAACCGAACATGCAAAATACGTAATCAAAGGTGAAAAAATAGCAGGCGAAAGTATTCTTGGCGATAAGTAATCTAAGATTCTCTTAAATAGAATATTTTACCGTCTCTGTCAATACTGTTTTTCATTCCTTCATGTTCAAGTGTTTTGTAGTTTGTTACATCGAACATATATGGTGTCGGCAAATCATCAAGCTCCAGAGCAATCCCTGAAAGTTTTTCTTTGTCTGACCAGATTGCAAAATCAATATCAGAGCCGTTACGATAATTCCCTTTCGCGCGAGAACCGTAAATTACAACTTTTTCAATTTCCGGTTTGGATTTAAAATAATCCAGAAGCTCTTTCATAGTCCTTTCCGGAAGTCCAAAATCATTCATCTAACGTACCTCTAATACTATTATGAAAATTTACAATTTCATTGTAATACACATTTGAAATTTTTTCTGGAATTTCATTTATTTTCTTAAAGTTGTATTCATGTACACTAAAATTTCTATCATTAATCATATCAATCCAAACTTGTGCTTCAGGTAAAATGTCGGCTGCAAAAGCTTGCTTAATTGTTTGTGCATCCTGTTAAACATTTCAAAAGCTCTATTAAAATTTTCAATTCTCTCGGATAATCTTGACATAGCCAACCCTTTCCTTGCTAATAATAGCATACTTAGGTAAAATTTGCTAATATAAAAAGCTCGAGGAAGGTCTTTCCTCGAGCTTTTACTTTCTGTTTCAGAACTACTTCTTAGCTTCAACAACAGCTTGAGCTGCAGCGAGTTTTGCTTGAGGAATTCTGAACGGTGAGCAAGATACGTAATCAAGACCGATTCTGTAAGCGAACTTAACTGAATCAGGGTCTCCGCCGTGTTCACCGCAAACTCCGCCGATAAGTTTCGG
>CALURX010000040.1 GCA_944323265.1 Candidatus Gastranaerophilales bacterium | reverse complement strand
TCTCATTGTTCCTCCTTTTTTTATTATATTCGAAAACTTGCCTACTGACCGATTACGTTTTTAGGGGGACAATTCATACCTGCCCAACGATTAATTAGCTATCGTGGTGAAGCGTGAGTAGTGAAGGGTGCATTTTGTGAGTAGTTAATAGAGTTTAAATTTATTCTAAAATGCTCAACTCTCCTGTCACCCTGAATTTATTTCAGGGTCTTACCCATCAGGTGTTGAACTTGTTTCCCGGTAAGATGCTGAAACAAGTTCAGCATGACATGCTAATGGTAAATAACTATTCCAAATTTCAACAATATTAATTTCTTCTCAACTTAAAAACGTTCCACGTGTCCAAGAAAACTGTAGGGTGGAGCTTGCTCCACCAATTTCTTACTTAATCAATAAACATGCAATCGCCGTAGCTGTAGAAGCGGTATTTTTCTTTGATAGCTTCTGCATAAGCTTCAAATATAAAATCTTTTGTTGCGAGTGCGCTTACCAGCATCAAAAGTGTTGATTTCGGCAAATGGAAATTTGTAATCAGTTTGTCAACAACTTTAAATTCATAAGGGGGGTAAATAAAGAGCTCGGAAGCGCCTTTGCAAGCTTTTATTTCTCCAAACATTTTATATGCGCTCTCTAAAGTTCGGACTGTTGTTGTACCCACAGCCACAAGTTTTTTACCTTCGGATTTTGCCCTGTTAATCAAGTCCGCAGTCTTTTGAGTAATCTCAAATGTCTCGGAATCCATATGGTGTTCAAGAATATTATCACACTTAACCGGCCTGAATGTTCCTATTCCGACGTTTAGGGTCACATAGCCTATATCAACGCCTTTATCGGCAAGCTGTTTGAGAATTTCTTGCGTAAAATGCAAACCCGCTGTCGGAGCGGCAACAGAGCCTTCTTCTCTTGCGTAAACTGTCTGATATCTTTCAAAATCCAGCCTTTTTAATTCCTCACTGCTCATCTTTCTTTCTATGTAAGGCGGCAGCGGAATATTTCCAACCCTGTGAAGAATCTCAAAAATATCACCTTCATAATTCATTTTTACAAGCCATTTGCCATCGTCAGGCAAAGGCATCTTAACCTCGCAGGACAATTCGTCGGATATTTTAATCACAGTTCCGACACGTACTCGTTTAGAAGGTTTGATTAAGACTTCCCAAACTTTGCCTTCTCTTTCTTTTAACAAGAAAACTTCTATTTTTGCACCGGTATCTTTATAGCCGTAAAGCCTTGCAGGAATAACTTTTGTGTCGTTCAAAATAAGAACATGGTTAGAATCCAGCAAATCAACTATATCGTAAAAATGTTTATGTAATATTTTATGTTCATCTCTTTTAAGAACCATCATACGAGAATTTTCGCGTTTGTCGCTCGGACGCTGCGCGATTAATTCTTCAGGCAGCTGATAATCAAATTCTGATAGTAACATTTTTTCTCCGGAATTCCCACCCCTCTTCTTATTGAGAGGGGATGAGATTATTTTTCTTTTATTTGTTTTGCATTTGCAATATCAGCATCACTGATTTTTGCTTCTTTTTTTGCATCTTCTAACTCTAGCTGTTTATTTATTATAACAGTTTGGATTACCTGGAAAATATTGCTTGAAATTAGATATAACAACACACCTGCAGGTATCGGAATAATTACAAAAGTAAATGTCAGCATTATAGGCATGAATGTGTTCATAGACTTCTGCATAGCCTGCTGAGCAGGATCCTGTTGTACGTTCTTATTCATTGCCATCATTGCTCGCTGTGAAAGTACCATTGTTACTGCAAACAATGCAATTAACAGAAGTACATCAAAGTGGAATGCTGTTTTCATTTCCTTGGTCGGAATTGAACTTATTAATATTCCGTCTTTTCGTACAAACGTAAGCATTTCAGTTTCTTTTGTCTGAATATCGGTTATTGAAATTTCTGCTTTTTCAATTTGGTCAAGCTGGCTGAATTTCAAATTTAAACTATCAAGACTAACCTTGAAATCTGCAGGTTGTCCGGGGTTAAGTTCACCCTGAACTTCGATTGCTTTATTAGGTTTATCTATTTTTACGTTATCAAGTGGCTCATCAACACCTTTTAGGTAAACTTTTGCGGTTTTTCCTGTCATAAAGGTATCATATTTTGAAACCCCGAGTGTCCCGTTATTTGATACACCTGCGGACGTTCTTAGTGTTGCATCAAGTCTGTTTATAAATAAAAATTGAGAATCCCCTGCCATCTGGATGAATTGCGGACTCATCAATGTTGAATACAATAATATAAATATTGGCATTTGTATAAGAAGCGGAAAGCAGCCTGCCATAGGATTAAACTTGTGTTCCTTATAGAACTCCATCATTTTTTGCTGCATCAGCTGGGGATTGCTTTTATATCTTTCCTGAATAGCCTTCATTTTTGGCTGCAACATCTGCATCATTCTCATAGAGCGCTGCTGTGACAAGCCTAAAGGCCACATCAAAGCTCTTACAATTATTGTCAGTAAAATAATACCTATTCCGTAGCTTCCTGCAAACGAAAGCATTTTCAAAACGTCGATGGTTAGTGTAGTAAAATCCATATTCTCTTCCCTAAATTTTGTGATATTAGTCGTACCTTTTCAAGATACTGTAAATATAACCCCAAGTCAAGAATGCGGGGAGAAGCTGTTGATAATAGTATTATAGAAGAGTTAAAAATGTGACTGTTAATTATACTAATCTTCTTTATTAGAGCCACTGTTTAGAGTGTTTAAACGTCTTGCAGGATCAGTAATATGCGTAATTCTTAAGCCGAAATTATCCTCTATTACAACAACTTCTCCATACGCAATCAGTTTGCCGTTTGCATAAAGTTCAACAGGTTCGCCAGCAGCCTTATTTAGTGTTACAATAGAACCTTTTGTCAGCTCCAAAACTTTTTTTATAGGGAGTTCTGTTTTACCAAGCTCTACTGTAAGCTGCAGTTTTACATCTAAAAGTATATTCAAATTCTGATTCTGCGGACCTTGAACCTGATCTAAATCCTCAAATGAAGCAAATTGTACCGGCTGAACCGTAACTGTACTGTCAGGTTTTGCATGCTCGTCATGAGGTGCAATATGTTCTTGCGAAATTTGCATATCCTCCATCTCATCTTCTGTATTTGCAGCGCCTGTTAAGTTCTCTTCGGCATTTATATCTTCATCATCTATCATCTAAAACCTCTCTAAAAATAGTTTCTTAGTAACTCATGCATTTCATCATAGACATCTGTTATTTTAACACAAATTTTGTCTTTCATTGTACCGGGGCGTGCAAAAAATTTCTTTTCCCCATTAACTTTTACTATCAAATCGTCTTTTACATTATTATCAAGTTTTATAATATCACCCTCTGTAAGCTGTAAAAAGTCATCCAGAGTGATACTGCAAGAGCCGAATTGAACTCTTAAATCAACAGTAGAAGAGTTGATTTTGGATATCATTTTCATACGCTCGTCATTAGAAGCAACAAGACCTTTGGTTTGGAATATATGCTGTGTGCTTAAGTGCCCCAGAACTGTTTCCAATACCGGATAAGGGAAGCAGATACTAAACAAACCGAAATGTTTGCCCTGTATTTGAACCTCAAACGTCAAGAGAGCAACAATTTCTCCCGCTGTTGCTACCTGAATTGACTGATAGTTGTCGTCAAGGCTTATAAATTTCCCTGTAACAGGGATTATGGCGTTCCAAGAATCTTCAAGCGACTTAATAATAATATTAATAACTTTTTTGGCGAGAGCCTTTTCTATATCAGTAAGCTCTCTTGTTTGAGCCTCTATAGTGCCGCCGCCGCCAAGCATTCTGTTAACGATACAAGAAATAACCTCAAAACTGATACCAAGAAGAATCTGTCCTGATAAAGGTTCAAACTCGAATACGCCGACACTTATCGGAGACGGCATTGAACGTACAAATTCTTCATAAGTCAATTGGTCAACAGATACAATTTCAATTTCAACACGCATACGGAGATAACCGCTCAATATAAGAGATATGGCTTTAGAAAATTCTCTATGAATATCTCTTAGTGCTCTCAGGTTATCTTTTGAAAATTTATCAGGACGTCTAAAGTTATATAGTTTATAACTCTTATGTTCCGAATCTGAGAAATCTTCTTCAAAAGTATCTACAGGTGAAATTAAGTTGTTGCTTTCTGTCATATTTACCCTATTGAATAATAAACTGTCCGAAGCTTACTCTCAAAACTTCCCTTTCTCCGCCAAGGATTGAATTAATATCATTTGTAATCTGTTCCTTAGCAAGTTCTTTACCGGCAGCTGTTGCAAGCTCTGTAGAAGTTTTGCTGGAAAGATTCGTTATTACTGCGTCTCTGATGGCAGGCTTATACTGGTTCATTTCTTTTTGTATAGCTTCCATCGGATCTGCAGCGGGAGCCGCAGCTCCATGTCCGCCATGACCGCTGCTCTTTGTTTCTTCTGTCTCTGCAGGGAAGTCTGTATCCTTTTTGGTAACTTCTATTGCGACATTGACTTTCAAATATTTTTTCTGGCTTTCGTCACACAAGTTTAAAATAAAATCACCTAAGTCAACAATAATGCCTTTTTGAAGCTCGTCGCCGGAAGTGTCTTCTTCTCCGAGTTCTTCTTGTGATACTGAGATACTGTTTACTCTCTGGGTTACAAGGTTATCAACAAGCACGTAGTTTACACCTGTTGAAACTATAAAAAGGATTGCCATTGCGGCAAGAACAATTCCTATAAATTTTGTTAAATCCTGCTGTTTACCAGCTCCCTGGTTATCGTTTTCAGCCATACTTTTCTCCACTTATACTACATTATCATTATATCAGCTCTAATCTTTTCTTTACTACCATTATTTGGAGTATTTGTCTGATTATAACACGGCACATAACCTATTATATTATAGCAGGATTATTTCTTTTTGCCAAAAAATCTGTAATAACTTTATTGCTTCATTTTTTTCGTGACTATATAATATTATTATGGGGAAGTTTGATTTATTTAATAAATTTAATAGTGCTGTTATTGTTTTGAATGAAAAAAATGAAACTGTTTTTACAAACAATGTTTTCAAAAGAGTTTTTTCAGACTTCCAAACATTGAAAAAATTTTCCCATAAACTTAACTACAATGTATGCGCTCTTGTAAGCAACGATGTGAGCGTTCACTCTCCGATTCTGCAGGCAATTGTCTCGCCGGAAGATTTTTCTGCACATGTTATGTATCAGACTTCTAATAATGATTACTTTTATTATGATATGAATACAACAAAAAAAAGTAATTATACAATAATATTTTTTACTGATGTGACAGCTAAAATTGCACTTGAAAATTCTTTGCAAAGGAATCAGAGTTTTCAGAAAAAGATTGCACTACTTGAGGGAGAAAACAAAACTCTTTCTAAAATAAAACTGCAGGCACAATCTCAGGCAATGAAACTCCTTTTGCTTAATAATATTTCTAATATTATAAGAGAATCAATTGATACTTCCGTAATACTAATTTCAGCCCTTAAAGAATTATCGCAGATGTTCGGAGCCTTCAGAGCTTACTACGCTTCATACAAAGATGATAATTGCTTTATTATCACAGAATCCCTTGAAAAAAAGGATGTTAATAAAACAATCTCCTTTGATAAAGATATTAATAAATATATTAATTCCGGCAAAGTTTCCTGCACAATGTGCATAAAAGAATACAAAGAAGCCAAACCTTTCAGAGAGTCTGTGCAGCGAATTGTAATGCCGGTTTATCATTTGAATAAACTGCTCGGGATAATTGTTCTTTCAACAAAACAAAAAACAAAACTCGATGATACCCTGGAAGTTCTTGAAGGTGTATCTTCCCAGCTTGGAAACGCAATCATTCAAGCTGAGCTTTATAAAAAAGATGCGATAATGGTTAAAGATTTAACAAAAGCATTAAAAGAATTGAAAGAAACTCAGCTGCAGCTTATAAATTCCGAAAAAATGGCTTCTCTGGGGCAGCTTGTTGCAGGAGTTGCGCATGAGATTAATACTCCGGTTGCATCAATTAAGTCTAACAATGAGATATCTAAAAAATTGATAGAAAGGGTGGAAAATTCCGAGTTAAAAGAAATTTTGAACGAGATAAATAATATAGACTCAGAGGCAATCGCACGTATAAACAGGCTTGTTATATCTTTGAGGAAATTTGTAAGATTGGACGAGGCGGAACTTCAAGAGGCCGACATAAATAAAGAAATTGATTTAACACTGGATTTAATCAGGCATGAGACAAAAAATAGAATTAAAATCGTAAAAAATTACGGTAAGCTTCCGCCAATAAAGTGTTATCCAAACATGTTAAATCAGGTGTTTATGAATATCCTTGTAAACGCGGCGCATGCTATAAAAGGCGAGGGTACAATCACTATTGACACGGCTTTTAAAAAGAATGAGCTGATTGTAAAAATTAAAGATGACGGCTGTGGAATAAAAGAACCTGACAAGATATTTTTTGCAGGGTACACGACAAAAGGCGTCGGCGTCGGAACCGGCTTGGGGCTTGCAATTTCGCAAAAAATTATAGAAAAACACAATGGGAAAATCGGAGTTAAAACAAAATTAAATAAGGGGAGCGAGTTTTGTATTACTATCCCTGGTGAGTAATAAGTATTAAGTTTTTTAAAGCATTACTTTTCTTAATATAACTAAGTTGTAGGAGTATCATAATTATAATTAGAATTAAGTTTTGTAAAATTATCTAGAAGACTAGTCATAAATATGTAAAAATATGTTATATTAATACTACCGAGATTAAGTGTAAATTTTACCCTAATTATTAGGGAATGTAACAAAAATTTAACAAATCGAAAGATAAAGGCAATTTTTTTCAATAGCAAAACTTTATATAACTGTGTAGAAGTTTAATAGAATATGTTTACATATCGGAGGTAACGTGTATGGCAATTACAGTAAACAGCAAGAAAAAGCAGGTAAAAAAGACTTTTCAGGAATTGATTAATGATCTTATGACATCAAGCTCTGAAAAAGTTAGATATAATGCTGCTCGTGTTTTAGGCGAGATGGGTGATTCCAAAGCTGTTGAACCATTAATTAATGTTCTTAAAAACGATAAAAACGGTTCTGTTCGTTTATATGCCGCTCGTGCATTAGGTGAATTGGGCGATTCTAAAGCAACAGAACACTTAATTGAATCTTTAAGAGAAGACCGTAACGTTGACGTAAGAGTTAGAGCTGCTCGTGCTCTTGGAAGATTGGGCGGCAAAATCGTTGTTGAACCGCTGGTTGAAGCTCTTAATGATGAAAACTCTCAGGTTTGTATTACTGCAACAGATGCGCTTATTGAAATCGGCGATGTTGCAACTGATGCTTTGATGAAATCACTTGATCACGAAAAAGTTAATGTTCGCTGCGATGCAACAAGAGCTTTGGGTGAAATCGGAAATAAAAAATGTGTTGATAAAATTATTAACATGTTGTATGACGAATGGGTTAACGTAAGAATTTATGCAGTAACTTCTTTAGGTAAATTGAATGATACAAAAGCTGTTCCTGCACTAATCGATGTTATGAAAAACCGTTCTGAAAATGATTTGGTTAGAGCCGGCGCTGCAGCTGCTCTGGGCGTTTTAAGAGACCAAAGAGCTTTGCTTCCGCTAAGAGAATTGATTATGGAAGCAGAAGAACTTGGAGAACTAGAAGATACAGCTCTAAAATCTTTCAAAAAGATTATGGCTGCTAACTGGCAAGCTATTCCGGGCGCAACTCAGCAGAAAAAACCTGCTCAAACTTTTTAAGATGTAAGTAAATAAAAAATGGCGGACTTTTTAAAAAGTCCGCCTTTTTTTTATATTCTAATTAAGATTTTTAAACTGTCTTTAGCCTTGTTTGCTTCAAAAGCTTCTAAGGCGTCATCTATTGAGTATATTCCGCTTATAAACGGTGTAAAATCTATTCTGTTATTCTTGAGAAGTCTTAGTGCTGGTGCAAACTGACCGCAGCGAGAGCCCAAGACAGTAATTTCATCAATTACTATCGGAGCAAGGTTTAATTCTTTTCCTGAGGCCACTGTGCTTTTGAGAACAAGAACTCCGCGAGGCTTTGTTAATGCCATTGATGTTTCAAATCCGGAGGCTGTTCCGGTTGCCTCTACCACAACATCGTATTTTTTTTCAGGTGTAAAAGAACTGAGAAGTTCGGTTTTTACACCTTGAGCCTTTGCAATGTCCAGTTTGTTCTGGTGTTTGCCGACAAGAAGGACATCAAAATTCTGTGCGTTTAGGGTTAATGCTGTTGTAAGCCCGAGTTTTCCATCCCCTAATACAACAACTTTTTGGGTAGGCTCAATATGAAGCTGCTCTGTAATCTCGCAAGCTGCAGCAAGCGGCTCTACAAATACAGCCTGCTCATCCGTTACATTATCCGGAACTTCAAACAAAACATTAACAGGCATTGTCATGTATTCGGCAAAACAGCCGTCTTTTCTCCAAATTCCGAGGGTGTGTCTGTTTGGGCAGTGGCGGTAATTCTTCTTGGCGCACCATTCACAATCAGGGTCGTTGCATCCGTAACTTATTTCCGCAACAACTCTTTTGCCGACAAGAGACTTGTCTTCGCCGTTAACCTCTTCTACAACTCCGACAAATTCATGCCCCAAAACGCCTACGTACCCCATATAACCTTTAGTTATTTCATAATCAGTGTTACAAATCCCTGCAAGGGTTACTCTTATCAGAGCTTCGCCTTTCTTAGGGGTTGGTTTAGGGTAATTTTTATCAAGTTTTAATTCTTTATCAAATACAATAGCTTTCATTTTTATACCTCCCTCACTTTTATAAGATACCATAAATACTGCATTCTAGGTTTAGATGTAAAAAAGTCTTTACAATTCGGTGGTCGATTTTGAAAATGTTGTAGTATATTCTTGTACTCGATTTTGAAACAAGGGAAACCGCGTAGGATAAATCTTTGAAGGGTATGAGGGGATACTATTCCCTATTGTAACTGAATTAGGAGGTTTTTATGCGTCATTGCTGCAGGTTTAAGCCTGACGATGTCTATTATTTGTATGACAATGATTTGTTTTCATCAAGGAAACTCTCAATAGGGTTTTGTCCGATTTGCTCAAAGCCTGTTGCAGAGCTTATACAATTCCGCTTTGACGGTGAAGTGTATAAGGAATCTGCGTCAGGGATTCGGGCAAATGACTTGATGCTTTCTCTTCAAAACCAGATTTGGTATTCTATGCGTGAATATAATTATTCAAGGTTCAAATCCAGACCCTGGGGCTGGGTTTATGGAGTTAATAAACTGCAAAAGGCTAAACATAAAGAATATATAAAACAGTACGCTTGTGATTTTTATGGTAACAAGGAACTGGTTAAAACTTCTTCTCTATAAATTTTTTGACCGGGAGCTTTTCGTTTCACCTTTCTCTCTCGCATTACTCCTCTCTGTAGTATGCTCTGTACATTTGCTCCTGCTTCCGGTCTTTTTTTTATTTTGGTCAATTTAATTTATAAATGGAGACAGGATTATCTTATGTCAGATATCAAGAAAACAAGAGCTTTGCAAAAAAAGGTTAATGAAAAACATATAGCTCTTTATGATAAAACGTTAGGAATTGTCGAATTTCTTATAAAGAATTATGAGCAGGAACTAAAGTCTGCAGAGTTTGATTTTTTAGATATGCCGAAAAACTCTGTCTCAACTCTGGATTTTCTAATCTCTGCCGTCGGCAAAATCCAAAAAGGACACAGGCTTGCGCTCGGACTTGATAATGAACTCGTAGAAAACATGGAACCCGAGATTAATATTATTGAAGGGGTTAATCAAGACAAAATCTAGGGGGGGTAAATAGATTTGGCTGGTTGGTAGAGACTACAAGTTTGGCAGCCTAGGGGGGGGTAAATAGATTTAGTTTGAAGGTGGTAACTACAAGTTTGGTGTCCTAGGGAAAGGAAAAAGCCCTGCTATATGTGGTCAACTTAACCCTCTCCTTGTGGGAGGGTCGAAATCTTTGATTTCGGGGAGGGGTTAATAGATTTGGTAACTACAAGTTTGTCTGCCGCTGATGGGGGTGTGGATTTAAAATTCCCTGTGTTTGTCGCTTCGTGTTGGGTGATTATACTGTTTCAAATAAATCTTTTAACTCAATATTGAAATAGTTTGAGATTAAGGTTAGTTTATCAATAGTGATATTAATTTTGCACTTTTCTAATTTTGAAATATATGAATTGTCAAAACCCAGGGCTAGTGATAATTCTTCTCTGGAGAGATTATGTTTAGCTCTTAGATGGATTAGATTCTTTGCTAAAATGGCTCTGTTTGCAATTATCTTATCTTGACTCATATTCCAATTATGTGGTATGCTGATGTTTATTTACAGGAATGACAGTCCAATTATGTATAAGAAAAAAATTTTAGTAGATTTAGATGGTGTCTTAAACCAATATGGGCAAGCCAAGTTTGATGAAAATTTTATCCCTGATTTAAAAGATGGTGCAAGGGATTTTATTAAAAGGTTGGCAAATGACAATGAACTCTATTTATTTACTTCTCGTAATTTATTACTTGCTAGCAAGTGGCTTATAAAGAATGATTTGGATAAATATTTTAGGGATGTGACAAATAATAAAATTCCGTCTTTTCTTTATATTGATGACAGAACAATTTGTTTTAAAGGGGATTATAATCAAACATTAAAAGATATTTTAGATTTTAAGCCATATTGGAAATAACATTGGTTGTGTATTCTTCGATGTGCTTCACAGAGCGGATATCTATGATATGAAAAAAGAAGATGACGGTTCAATTTCTTTTGTAATTAGTGATCTTTTTGATTTTGATTATTGGTATGAGAATGGAAATGATGACCAAATAAATAAAGCAATAAAATATGTCAATAACAATGCGTATAGACAACAGAAGGCTAATAAGCTAGAGCCTTATATTCTTTATATTCCGATAAAGTTTACAACAAAAGAACTAGAAAAAATTTTAGACTAAAAGCTACTAAATAATATGTCCATAAAAATTATAAAAGATATAGTAAAATATACTGCTAAACTCAATAAAAAGATGATATTGTATATTCGGTTATTTAATATAAATTTCCATTTAATTATGATTTTTTCTCGTGTGAAGTGTTGTCTAATTAATATTATAATTTCTACAAATAATGCTATAAAAAATGAAATTTCTGCGATTCCAAGTAATAACAAAATTAAAAGTGCAAATATAAAGGTGCCAGTTTCTGTCTGTGAATAGTCTTGATTCCGGCTACTATATAATAGCCAAGCTAATAATATAAAATAAATAAAAGGAGGCAGTATCATAACATGCACTGCGTGGTACTGCTTTAGTGTCATTAGGAAGTCGTAAAATGTTTTTATATATTTAAACATATATGTATTTTATAATATATTTTCTTGTTTTGCAACTTAGGGTTAGCATTTTAAGGGATACTTCAGATGGCTTAGCAAAATTATTGCCCCAGTACAGCTTATTTTTATGTGATCGGTGTGCAAGTTTGTGCACCCTACATTGCTCCAGAAGAAGTTAGGGATATTTTATATGAATAATTTAATAAAAGAATATAATACATTAAATGGAAATAAGTAGATGAAAGTTAAATATTCCTGTGTCCCTAATTTGAATAAACTTATTAGTGCTAATAATATATAATTTGTTAATGAAAATAAATAAAGAATATTATAAATTTTATTATTTAATAAGAATTTCGATTTAGTATAAATTTTTTCTTTATTTAGGGTTTGTATGATAAGGATAATTAGTTCAACAATAATAGCTAGAAAAAAAGAAAAATATGTGATTCCAAGATAGATTATTATAAATCCTAAAATCCAAAATACAAGATTTCCATTATCTTTTACGTAACTAGGTATTGCTTGTATTGCTACAATGCAATAGCTTATTAGGAAAAAAAGTGATGGTGGTATTACAATAACATGCACCGCGTGGTACTGCTTTAGTTTCATCAGGAAGTCGTAGAATGTTTTTAAATATTTGAGCATATATGTATTTTATAATATATTTTCTTATATTGCAACGGGGAAATTTGTTGATTTGCACAGAAGAAAGGGGTGTATGATAAAAGTTTTTATACCCTCTGATTCCGGGTTTAAATTTTTTGAGCCGGAATGCAGGGCATTGTACCAGAGGCTCCAGGGTAAAATTTGTGATTCTAATTCGTTTGATTTTATAAGAGATAATACATTTTTTTACTTATTCACTGATGATGATTTGTTAATCGGAGCTATTTATTATTTTGTTGATAGTGATGGAAAGCTCTTTCTGAATGGGTTTGCAAAAAGAAAAATGTTTGAACAAAAACTCCGATGTCTCAAATTGTCGACCCAGTGGTTTGATTGTGATATTTACGCGCAGGCACAGAATAGAGCCTCTGCTTTGTGCCTTATAAAATGCGGGTTTAAGAGATGTCGTGGTGATATCTTCTGTCTTTTAAAAAAATAGTAGTTTAGAATTTGGAGAAACTCTCCGGAAAGGAAATTTTATGTCTTTTGAATACATTATTGAAAAAGATAATTCTCAAAAAAAACTTAGTGATGAAATGTCAGAGCGTCTTGTGAAGAAAATTGCGTCAAAATTTGTCGAGCTTAATTCTGAACGTTCTTCCAATTTGGAAATGGCTTCTAATCTCGCAAATGAAATATTTTTCAAGAACGATTTTAAATCAATTTCCGACAAGACTAAAAAGTGGAAGTCTAAGATTAAGATGTGCAAAACTTTTATGTTTTATCAGACCCTAAAGGCTTTTATCTGGAGAAATACCTACGCAAATGTAAACTCAATGTTTGATGTCTCAGGAGAGAATCACGATTCCAACAATGCTTCCAACAAGCAAAAAGCGATGCTGGTTGATATTCTTGAAAAAATGGGGTTCCAAAAAACCTGCGATCAGATTATAGATAATGCCCTTTTATACGGAGAATTAATCTCTTTTACTGCGTGGAAAAAGAATTATGAGGAATACAGACGTCCGATCGAGTTTTTTAAAAACCTGTTTTCACAAGATGTAACTAAGCTTCCGCTTATACTGGATGCTATTTCTAAAGGTAAAAACTACTGGGTTGATACAAAGAAAATTTACGATAATCCCTATATTTATCCGGTGAATCCTGCTGATTTGGTTTTTGATCCTTTGCAGAAAGACAATTGGGATTCTTGCCCGAAAATTTATAGAACCTACAAAACTCCTGCTGAAATTATCTCAAATAAATTGTATTCAATAACAAAAGAACAGGCAGAAGAGATTAATTCATTATGCAATAGTGAAAATAACAACAAAATACTTTCTTCTTCTCCTTTTTCAGAGGATGTAACAAAGGGTTCCACTGTAGAGGTTTTAGAGCACTGGGGAGATTTGAAGCTGCCGGACGGAACACTTTTGAAGAACTGGCATGCGGTTATTGTAGCGCGTAAGTATCTGGTAGCCTTTGGCAAAAACGAAAGGATTGTAAACCCATTTTCTTATGGCGCTTTTGTTACCGACCCTGATACAAAGCGAGGCATAAGCCCTCTGTATTCTGTGCTTTCGCTTGCGCATTTGCAGGAAGATTTGATGAACAAGACTTGTGACCTGCAGGCGCTTAACGAGAATCCGCCGCTTCTTGCTCCGGAGGGATTTTTTGATGAAGATGAGATTGAGTTGTATCCGGGAAAAATTATTGAATATGGTGATAATCTTTCTCCGGCTGCTGCATTCCAGCAGCTTTCGTTTAACCCGACTGTATTTTTGGAGGATATAAACTTCCTGAATGATTTGATGGCAGAGGTTTCCGGTATATTCCCGAATATGATTGGCGCGGTAGAGTCGTCTGCTTCAAAAACCGCAACTGAGATTAATACAAAAACACAGGGACAAATGACAAGACTTTCTATGATTGTGGATACAATTAATCAGGATTTGATTATCCCGAATGTGGAAAAGGTTGCAAAACTTTGTGCTGATTTTAAATCCGGAGTGGAGACGATTTTTGTAAACCATGAGAACAATCAAGAGTTGATTGAAGTTGATGATTTTGTTCGTCAGGGTGATTATAAATATACGTATTCTGATTCTTCCGTGACTGCGCAAAAGTCTGAGCAGGCTGATTTGGTTGTTCAATCTGTAGAGCGGTTTGCATCTCTGATTCCTCTGAACTTACAGGAGATTTTTGTCTGGTACTTTGAGCAAAAAGGTGTCGATAACCCTGAAAGATTCCTAGGGATAGACCAGGGGGTAAATCCAGGGGTAAATCTTGGGGCAAATCAGGGTGTAAATACTAATGCTTTGGCTCAGGGCGGAGCTGGAGCCGGTCTTCAGAATCTTGTCTCACAGCTGAATGCAGACGTTTCAAATCCTCAAACTGAGCAGGAAATTAATCCTGCAGAGATAGAGCAGGCTTTGCAGGAACTTATTCGTCAGGCGGAGGGTGAGACTGCTGCTAAAAAGCCCAATATGGTACAGTAAAGAGGAATTGGAGGATATTTTAAGGAAATATTACAGGTAGTTTAAATAAGGATCAGGCTTAGCATATAAATCCCGACTTGTGTTGCGAGCAAAAAAATCCAAATAACTATCGAATAAATAAGTCCTATAATATAAAAAATGTTGTACTTCTTATTATCCAGTAGATATTTGCTAGTAACTGTAAATTTTCTGGAAAGAGCAAACTTAATCAGCATTATCAAGAACGTGGCAGGAATAATCACTAATAAAACGTAGCCGCTAAATAGAGGAAAATAAAGTAAATACAATACTAAGAATCCTTCTAAGTCAGAACGAGTTAAGCCTAAAATAATAGCATGAGTAGTCGGATAATACTTTATCACTTCTTCAATGTAGAAAATCGTAATGACTGTTACGTACAGAATATTTGCAAACCAAGTAAGCCAAACGAAGAAATGAGCGAAGTAAAATCTTTTACTCCAATGGATTATACTATTTAATTTTTGGATACATTTTTTTTGCATAAACTGACGTTATCAAAAATTTTATATAAAAGCAAGGCTCAGCATTAATATTCCGATACCTGAAACTAGTTCAAACAACCACATCAGTACGGTATATATGAAGCCTATTTTATAAAATCTGTTATATTTCGCATTCTCTAAAAGAAATTTCCCAGTAACGGTGAATTTTCTTTTGAGAAGGTATTTTATCAGCATTACTATCAGGGTAAAGGGGATGAGCGCGTATAATAGAGCAAATCCTGATATAGCAGGTATAAACAAAAAGTAGAACCCGATAACTCCCGTCCAATTAGAACTATTTATGCTGTATTCTACAGGGTTAGGAGAGGTAATATTGTGTATTGCGTCTCCACACATACAAAATAAAAATGTGCCAAAAAATAAAATATTCTCAAACCACATAAGCCAAACAAAGAAATGGACGAAGTAAAATTTTTTACTCCATTGGATTATACTATCTAATTTTTTAATACATTTTCCAGTCACAAATCTATATTATCAAAGAATTAGCCTATTGTCTATAGGCTAAAGTAGTTATTTAAAACGAAAGGAAATTTTTATGGAAGAGATTCAAGAACAAAATCAACAAGAAAACTATGAAGTTTCAGAGCCGGATACCGATAACTTTGAGACTGAACAAATCGAAAATGAAGGACAATCTGAGGACCCTTCTAATCTAATCTTAGGCAAATTTAAATCCGTCGAAGATTTATCAAAGGCTTATCAAGAGATTGAAAAGCAAAGGGGGATTCAATCTGAGGAGCTCGGAATTTTAAGACAAAATGCGGTTAAGTTGAAAGATATTACCGATATTTGGGACAAAGCAAAAAACGTTAAAGAGGCGGCTGACAGCATAAAAGAAGCTGTTAATAAGTATGAAAAATATTTTATTGACCCTTCTTTCAAGCAGATGTACAAAGAAGCATACCTTGCGATGGGTAAAAATCTTGACATTGATAGGTTCGTAAACCTGCTTGAAGGATATGTTTCGTCAAGGATTTTTGCTCACGAAAGGGAAAGGGCTGCAGAAGCCGAAACCTCTAAAGCTACTGATTTGATGACGTTTTCTAAAAACGAGAAGTCTTCGCTTACTCCCCCGAAAAAACGATTGGACGAGATGACACCTAAGGAAGTTGACGAACTTCTTGAAAGATTAATTTAGGAAAAAAGAAAGGAAAATTTATGACAACTACAAAACAAATGATTGTAAATGCGTTTTCAAAAGCTTTCAACAAACATTTTTACAATGAACTTGTTGTCGGAAAACTTGCGCATTCTGAAATGAAAAAACATATTAATAAAGGCGATGAAGTCGATGTTACAATGCCCGGTCTGGTAACTCTTTTTGATTATGACGGAGGAGACCTGCCTACAGCGGAAGCTGCAACCGTTTCTACCTGCAAAGTTAGAATTGACAGAGGTAAAGCCTTCCATTTTGAACTTTCTGAGATGGAAGAAAAAATGATGAGAGGTTCTGCTGATAATCCGGAAGCTCAGGTAGAACTTGCAAAAGATTATACAAATGATGCTATCAAACAGTTTGCCGCAGCCGTAGACAGTGCTTATGCTAACTTATACACAAGAGCCGGACATTATTTGGATGACGAGGGTGACGCAATCGCACTTACTGCACAGACTGCAAAAGATATTCTTGCATACATGCAGGCTAAATTCCAAAGAGGTGACGGAAAAGGCCATACTAACTGGATTGATGGTTCTATGGTATGCGTAATTCCTCCTGAATATCAATTCTTCTTAGGCAAGCTGGATGAATTGAAATACACAGAAACAGGTAAATCTGAAATTGCCAAGGGGTATATCGGTAATCTTTGCGGATGGGAGATTCTTGTATCAAACAATATTGCACAGCCTGAAAGCGGCGTATTCTATCCTCTATTCGGGGTTAAGGACAAAACTCTTGCGGGCGGTATTTCTTCTGACTTGAATACAACTTATTATACTCCTGAAAAGAACTTCAATACTTGCTACAAAGGTTACGGCCTCTATGGTGTTGGTGCTCCGAGAGCTGATTATTTAGGTACAGTAAAAGTTTCTGCTGCTCTTACTATCGGTTAGTAGTTTTTAAATAAAGAAAGGAAATGTTAATATGGCAAGAGATGTTATTCAAGTACAATATCCTACGTTAGATCACACAGAATCAGTTGCAAATATTTGCATAGAAACAAAAGCTGTCACTCAGGCAAATGGTATCACTATAGCAGAAGCTTTTTCTAATAAGAATAATTCTTTATTCATAGTGATAGAAAATACCGGCACAGATTCACTTTTGACAGTGAAAGCCGGAGATGCTTATCCTAATTCAATGCTTGGTGATATTGTAATTGAGCTTCCGGATGGAACTTCCGCAATACAGCTTCAGGATTTATCAAGATTTGAGAAAGCTGACGGCTCTATTGACTTGGATTTTGCAGCCGGATTTACCGGAAATATTTTTGCGATTGCAAAATGGGCAGGCGTAAGGGAAGTAGAATAATTTTGTTTTCGGGCAGGGATTTTTCTCTGCCCGCTCTTAAAGAAAGGAATTATAATGTATAAAATCAAATATCTTCCGACAGGACATGTTTTTCTCTTGCCGGAAGCCGTCGCAATGGAGTTAAAAAACAAGAATCCCTTTGATTATCAAATTTTAGAAAAAGACGGTAAAAAAATTAAAGATAAGATTCAGGTAGAATCAAAAACCCCTAATCCGAAATCTATTCTGCTGCAGGTTCTTGATGAAGAGATTCCTAAGGCAAAGGGGAGGAAGAAGAAATGAAGACTTTAGCAGATTTTTTAAATGACTTAGGGGCAAGAGAATCCGGAGGAAAGTATAAAGCATTTAATAAATACGGTTATGCAGGTAAATATCAGATGGGAGAAGCTGCGCTTATTGACAGCGGATATTACAAAAAAGCTTCTGCTAATTATAATAACGATTGGAGCGGAACTTTTACCGGAAAGGACGGAGTTTTCTCAATCAATGACTTTTTAAACAATCCACACGCACAGGAAAACGCACAGATAATATTCAAAAAACGCCAGTGGGGGTACTTAAAAGCGGTCGGAGCGGATAAATATGTTGGGCAGGTTATAAACGGAATTCATATTACGCCTTCCGGTTTGCTGGCCGGTGCACACCTGAAGGGGCCGGGCTCTGTGATTAACTATCTTAAATCTAACGGTAAAAACAACCCTAAAGATGCGTTTGGAACATCTGTAGAAAGCTATATTAAGAAGTTTTCCGGATATGATGTGTCGGACCTTTGTAAATAAGGAGAAAATTATGACAATAAATTTATTAGATTTATATAATACGGCTGCAACTCAGGAATGGTCAATGTATGACAATGACGCGGCAAACGGAGAAGAGTTGGAATCCGCGCTTGTTCTTGCTTTGAATAAAGCAATCGTAGAAATTTTGTATTCTTATCCGTTTAATTTTAGAGAGCGTACGCATGTAATCCTGACTTTGCCGGATGTGAATACTTATGACTTACCGCCGGGATTGATTAATCGTGATGATAACGGTAATTATATGGTGAAGCTTAATTCTAAATTATTGAGTTTT
The DNA here is from genome assembly GCA_944323265.1 of Candidatus Gastranaerophilales bacterium. Taxonomy (GTDB): domain Bacteria; phylum Cyanobacteriota; class Vampirovibrionia; order Gastranaerophilales; family Gastranaerophilaceae; genus CAG-196. The sequence continues at coordinate 1,353 of CALURX010000040.1, read as the reverse complement.
GTTGAGTCTACGGAGAATTTGGATAGCAAAATTGGGATTCCTGACAGATTCTATATTAAGAGTGATAAGATTGTTTTTTATCCGAAACCTGTTGAGAAATCGCTAATAACAATTGATTACACAACTCTTGCAATAGGTGAGGATGCAGATGGTAATGAAATTTTTGCATTAAAAAATCCGACAGATACGCTGACTGTGCCCACGCATTTGGAAGAGCTTATGAAAAATGCGGTAATAGCCAGAACAATGCTTAATTCTATTGCATCAGAAGGTGATGAGAATTATTCTGCGTACAAAAAACAATCTGAAGTCGCATACAGACTATTAATCAAATACTCTAAGGGGGTGGGGCTCGATAAGGCAATTAGATTTTAAGGAGTATTATCTTAATTACAACATCTTTATCAATATGTTATATTTGTTCTCCTCCCTTGTGAGGGAGGCCGGGTGGGTGCTATTTGGGTGAAGCGTGAGGCGTGAGGAGTGAAGGGTACATTTTAGTGAATAGATTTTAAATATTTAAAGCCTTAACGGAATGAGCCAATAATATTTGCGAGAGGAACAACAGGGGCAAGCACTGTTTGAGCGTAAGCGAGTTTGCTTGCCTTAGCTCGAGCAATTTATATTATTGAGCGAATGAAGTTCCGGCTCAAGAGGTTTTGCTTGGTTGTTGCCGTAAAACGTGTCTGCGTGTTTTGCCGCCGCAAAACACTTCGCACTCTGGCAACAATCCGCTTTGCGCCTCTTTCTTGCCGGCACAAGAAAGAGGCATATAATTTAATTCAAATTTTCTCTAACATGTCCTTTTCTTTCTCTTTTCTTGCGAATAAAAAGAGAAAGAAAAGAACGAAAAGAAAGAGAAAATCCGCAAATGTTTTCTACGCCCTTCGGGCGTGGGATTGAATGGCTGTTGCAGGCAAGCCTGCACTCTTATGCTCGCTATCGCGGCTCCGCCGCACGCTCGCAAAAAGATAAATAATAAAAAAAACTCCCAAAATCGGGAGTAAAACTTGTAAGTAAGATGTAAGATAATATAAGAGAGTAGTTATAATTAATTGTGTTAAAAGGTTTTATATACGCTGAACTTGTAGTTTTGCCAACCAGCCAAGTTCATTTACCCCCGAAGGACGTTAAACTTGTAGTTCTACCAACCGACCAAGTCCATTTACCCCCGAAGGACGTTAAACTTGTAGTTCTACCAACCGACCAAGTCCATTTACCCCTGAAGGACGTTTATCTTGTAGCTTTACCGACTAGCCAAGTCCATTTACCCCCCCCCCTAGGCGATGAAGTTGTTTCCGAATCTGTTAGCACCGTAGAAGAAAGATTCTTTCATAACCTGCTGGAGGTTTC
>CALURX010000039.1 GCA_944323265.1 Candidatus Gastranaerophilales bacterium | reverse complement strand
TAATCATCAAGGTACTTCCTATTTACTAATTCATCCGGCATAAACTGTTGCTCTATATCCGGCGCGTCATGGGTGTATACATACCCTTTGCCGAATCCGTATTTTGCCGCATCCTTGTAATGCGCATCTCTAAGGTGCATCGGAGGCGGAAAGTCCTGGCCTGATTCAATATCTGCAAGGGCTTTGTCTATTGCAAGGCAGGCTTTATTTGATTTAGGGGCTTTTGCAACATAAACAACCGCATTCGCAAGCGGTATCCGTCCTTCCGGAAGCCCGATAATTTCAACCGCCCGATATGCATTAACCGCAATATTCATAGCATTAGGATCTGCAATCCCAACATCTTCGGCAGCGCATACAATCAGCCTTCTTGCGATAAATCTCGGATCTTCGCCGGCTTCAATCATTTTGGCAAGGTAATATATTGCAGCGTCAGCATCTGAACCCCTAAGGCTTTTTTGAAAAGCCGAAGCGCAATCATAGTGTTCTTGTGTTGAATATCGTGTATTACGTTTCTGGGTAATACTTTCCAATATTTCAATACTTAATAATCTTGTATCGTTAGAAAAATTGCTTGCGAAATACGAATTCTCAACAAGATTCAATGCACATCTTGCATCCCCTCTTGCGTTATTTACAATAAATTTTACGACTTCATCATCATACTGAATCGGCTGATAATTTTTCTCCAAATATTCAAACCCACGATTAATAATTTTTGTCATGCTAATATCATTAATCGGATTCAGCCTTATAACCTGAACTCTTGAAAGCAGCGCAGGAACGACCTGAAACGACGGATTCTCAGTTGTTGAACCTATAAGAAACAGGGTTCCGTTCTCTACATGGGGCAACAGTGCATCCTGCTGGGTTTTAGAATACCTGTGGATTTCATCAATAAACAAGATTGTTTTTTGTCCGGCTCTCAAAGCTTGACGAGCCTGTTCAACAGTTTCTTTAATCTCTTTTATGCCGGAGGTTACGGCAGAAAGCTCAATAAACTGCGCATTCACTTTTGTTGCAATAAGCCTTGCTAAAGTCGTTTTTCCGCAGCCCGGAGTTCCCCACAAAATCAACGAAAAAAGACGCTGTGTTTTTAAAAGATTGAGCAAAGGAGAATTTGGAGCAACAACATTCGACTGCCCGAGAAATTCGTCCAATGTTTTGGGTCTCAAAATCTCTGCAAGCGGAACCTGTTTGTTTGCCTCTTCCAGTTGTGTAAATAAGTCCATACAAATATGGTAACATAAATACCCAATCTTATGTTATAATGTAACTTTACGAAAGGAGATTTATATGGAATTAAGAGGATCAAAGACAGAGGCAAACCTGATGGAGGCTTTTTCTGGGGAATCACAGGCCAGAAATAAGTATACTTACTACGCTTCTCAGGCAAAAAAAGACGGCTATGTGCATATAGCCAGATTATTTGAAGAAACAGCCAATAATGAAAAAGAGCACGCAAAAATTTGGTTTAAGCTTCTTCACGGCGGAAAAATCGGCTCTACTCTTGAAAACCTTGAAGACGCAGCTGCAGGCGAAAACTACGAGTGGACAGATATGTACGCTAAATTTGCAAAAGAAGCAAGAGAAGAAGGTTTTGACGATATAGCACTTCTGTTTGAAAATGTTGCAAAAATTGAAAAAGACCACGAAGAAAGGTACAGGAAACTTCTCGAAAACATAAAAAAAGAAGAAATTTTCTCTAAATCAGAACCGGTTGTTTGGGAATGCGCAAACTGCGGCTTCTCTTATACAGGAACATCTGCAGTAGAGCTTTGCCCTGTATGCAAACACCCAAAAAGTTATTTTATGGTGAAAGCCAAAAATTATTAATCTGATGAAAATGGCGGTTAAATCCCGCCATTTTTTTGTTTTTTAGCATTTTCATATCTTTTTTTCGTAAAATGAACCGTCATACCTGCGACAAAGAATCCCATCACTCCGATTGAGAAAATATAAGGCAGCCCCTTTATTAAGACTTTTTGTTTTACAAGTGACTTGTACTCTTTCTCGACTGAAGAATTTCTTTCAAGCGCAAGCTTTTCTGCTAAACCTTTCAGTTTATCAAATTCAGGGACTTTTAAGTCTTTGTCTATTAAATCCCTGCATTTTCCCATTTTATAAAGCAATTTTCTAAATCCCTGTTCAACCAATTCACTTCCTGTAATCACATAAAGTGCCACTAATGGAAACCTTGTTGCAGTCTCTTTCAAGTTTTCTTTGCCTCTATCTGCAGAAGCGCCAAAGTATCCAACGCCTCCTGTAAGTACGCAAGTCGTCAGCTGCCCTTTACTCAAGCACAACTCTCCCTTTTTAGTATGGTTAAAATCCATACATAAATATTTATTAAAAAAATTCTTTGTTTTTGGGGCATTTTTAAACAATTTTGTCCCGGGTGCAACAATAAATTCCGAGATATTTTGAAGTATTTTAGAATTTTTGCCCTTTGTTGCAAGTAAACCTGCTAATCCCAGACATCCTGCATAAACTCCGCCTGCAAGCCCAATATGCCTTTTTGCACTTTTTCTTACCTTTTCCTGATGAGCCTTGTCCTCTTTTGTGTTTTCCAATGATGCAATATTCTTAAAGTCACTCTTATTAAAAATTTTGAGCGTCATAAGGTTTTTAATATAATTCAAAGAAAACTCTGTAAGGGGTATTGCCATTGCAGCAAGTGCAATAGCCGCCTTAATAGGTAAAATCTTCTTATTCTTTACCTTGTCAGCTTTTTCCATAAGCTCTACGCCTGTTGTTGCAACATCTTTCTTTAAATCAGGAGTTAGTCCCTTAGAAAAAACCTTCCTTGCAACATGCTGGCCTAAAATTGTAGGCACAAAATAGATTAAAGTTTCCTCAGAAACTTCCAAAAAAGTATTCTCGGTTAAATCCGCCAAACTTCTTGAAAAAACTGCTTTCGGTATCAAACAGGTAGTAACATCCTGAATAAATCTTGACGTAGAAAGCCCTGACGCCTGTTCCTGATGCCTTACAAACTTTGCAGCAGGCTTTAGCGCTTTTGGCAGAGTATTAATTAGATTATCGTTATTTACTTTTGTCATGACTGCACATTCCTAAAACTTGTGAAACTCGAAAATTGCCTTACCTGAAAAATTTTGTTTACAATTTTTAACTTTCGCAAGTTTAAATCCGAGCAGACAAAACCTCTCAGGTTTTAACTACCCAAAATTTAGAATAGAACAGTAAAAATCGGGCAGTTAAACTAACCCGCGCCACCAATTTCTATTCAAATTTACGATTACAATTTTTTTCATTTCGACGTACTTTCTTTGTATCGATATATCGATACAAAGAAAGTATAACTTACACACCAATTTTTGTCAATACTTAGATTGTTTTTGACGATTTGTAAAGATTTATATTTTTGGGGGCAAAAAATACTTTTCTTTTGTTTTAATTTGTGTATAATAGAACAAGGAAAAGATAAGATTTATGCTTCAAAACATAACAACATCACACAATATAACAAAACCAACAACTCTGTGCGAAGAGATTGAGCGTTATTTACAAAAAGTATTTGAGTCGGAAATGAAAGCAGAAGGTTCTATACTTGTAAGCTATACACCTTTTGTTATCAAAAAAATTGCGGCATATCTATCCGGCAGAATTAAAATGCCGGCTTCTATCGGAATTGCAGGAGAAACCGCAAGCGGCAAATCCACTATCACTATGGATTTGATTGACACGATTGAATCCTTTGCTACAGAATTTAATATAAAAGATGTTATTACAAGGGTTAATACGGATGATTATTACTATGATCGCTCCGAAATGGTAAAAGCTGCCGGAAGTTTTTCAGAGTTCGCAAAAAATTATGACTTAGACGTTCCACAGGCTCTTGAACTTGAATTAATGCATAAGCATATTAAGGAATTATTGTCCGGAAAAGAAACTTACCTTCCTAAATATGACATGAGCGGAACTGCAAAACGTTTTGATAATCACACTTTGGCAAAACCTTCTAAAATTATTATTTCAGAAGGTTTATTTACACTTACAGAAAAAGTAAAAGACGCTTTTGATTTCAAAATTTATGTTGATATTGATGAGAACATCAAAAAAGAACGATTCTATGTAAGAGCAAAAGAACGTGATTTAGGTGATTCTGCAGATATTATTTATAAAAATGCAAACGAAAAGGCCGAAATTCATATAAGACCTTGCAAAAAACAGGCTGATATTGTGCTTTCCGGTTCTGCAGACAGAATTAAATATAAAAACTTCTTAAACAAAATAATAGTCGTTATTCAAGAGCTTTATTTTGCTGATTAACCCATTTTTCATATAAATCAGGACGTTTTTGTTTTGTTCTTATTATTTTCTGCTCTTGCCTAAATTCATCTATCAGTTTGTGATTTCCGTTTAACAGCACGTCAGGAACTACCAGACCTCGATACTCTCTGGGTTTTGTGTATTGCGGATATTCTAATAGCCCATCTGAGAAACTGTCATCGTGTGCGGACTCTATTTTCCCCAAAGTTCCTTCAATTTTTCTTGATACACTATCTATAACACAAAGAGCTGGTAATTCGCCGCCTGTCAGTACAAAATCGCCGATGGAAATTTCTCTCGGCTTTATTATTTCTCTTATTCTTTCATCAAAGCCCTCATAATGCCCACAGAGAATGATTATTTGTTCATATTCTGCAAGCTCGTTTGAAATAGTATCCGAAAAAGGCTCACCCTGTGGTGTCATCATTAAAGTAATACTTTTTTCTGTCTTATTTACCGCCTCATAAGCATCCACATAAGGCTGCGGCATTAGAACCATTCCAGCCCCGCCTCCATAAGGCGTATCATCGACTTTTTTGTGTTTATCAAGCGTATAGTCTCTCGGGTTAACGGTATTAACTTCTATTATCCCTTCTTCTGCGGCACGCTTCATTATGCTGAAGTCCAGATGCGAGTGAATCAACTCTGGAAATAAAGTTAGTACATCAAACCTCATTGAAGAAGCCCCTCAATGTTGTTAATTTGAATCTTGCGGTTCTTTATATCAACAGAAAGAACGATTGCTTTAACAAACGGCACAAGGCTAATCTTTTTGGACAAAGTTTTTACTGACAATAAATCACTCGCTCCGTTATTAGAAACACCTACAACAGCCCCGACTTTCTTATCGCCATCATATACATCAAGCCCGACGAGTTCGTCTATCAAAAATTCATCCTCTTCCAAAAATTCACGTGCAGTTTCTTCAGGAATGTATAAAATTTGATTTTTGTACGGCAAAATATCGTTCAAGGTATTAATCCCTTTAAACTTAATAATTCCGCACTTTGGAGTAAATCGAATCCGAGTAACTTCAAGTGCTTGATAATCATTATCAACTAATACATAAACCTGCTTAAGCTTGGAGATAAATTCTTCTCTATTCTTAGAATAACCAAGTTTTGCCTCGCCCTGAACGCCGTGAAAATTAAGAATTTTACCTACAGATATAAAGTTATTCTTCATCTTCTTTCTTCTTAGGTTTTCTTCCGCGTTTTGGTTTTTCTTCAACAACCTCCGGTGCAGCCTCTGCCGGTTCTTCTGCTTTAGCTTCCGGCTTTGCGGCTTCTACGGCAACAGGAACTTTTTCTTCGCTTGACGGTCTTGTATGTTTTGCTACCATATAATCAGCAGGTTTATCTGCTCTGTCTTCATTCCAGCGGCCTAAGCCCATTTGAGCACGTATTAACTTAATCCCGACGTGAACTCTCCATTCATCCATCTTAAGCTGTGCTGCTATAATTTTGTGGCAGCCGATTGGCGGTAATGGTAATAACGGTTCATAAAGAGCCTTGATTGCCATCATTTGATCAGGAGAAATTGCAAGCTTTCTTTTCGGGAAAGGTAATTTTGGAAGCATTAATTTTTGTCTTACAAGATTAATTCCGAAAAATACTTTTTGCGGTTCAATGCCTAATTTTGCGCCAATTACTTCATGTGCATCCGGGTTTGGAAGCGGAAGCATAGCTTTATACAATACTTCTATTTGCTCCAACTGTTCTTTGCTTATAAGTAAAGGTCTTGCAGGCTTCGATTTTCTCTGCATAGGACGTTTTGGTCCCTGCGGTCTTGCGCTTGCATAATTATTTCTAAATCCGCCTCTATTATCGGGTCTGCGCTGCGGTCTGTTATTATCACGTCTTTGATATCCGCCTTGCTGTTGTCCGCTGCGATTATCTCTTCTCTGGTAATTATTGCGGTATCCGCCTTGCTGCGGTCTGTCGTAACTTCTTGGTCGAGACTCTGTTGAGTAGGAGCTGTAGGAACTATAGCTCTGCATAGGTTTTTCATCTGACGATTCACTGCCCTTGTCCGCGTATAAACAATTTGGACATATCACTCTTTTGGGGTTTTTTGTTTCAAATTCCGCACCACATTTAATGCACTTGTTTACATACATAATAAAAGCCTCTTAACCAAATTAAATAAAAAATTCACTACTAATAAATAATCCTATCAATTAAAATAATATGAGATTTAATCAAAAAACTTGGAGTTGATAAATCAACTCACTGTACACATTATAATACAACTTCCAAAATTTTGCAAGTGGGGTAAATAATAGAAGGTTGTGGGTGAACAATAACGTGGATAGTGACTGAAAAGCAGCAGTTCTTAGGCATGCTTTCTGGCATCTTTATTGGCAATATTGTCAGACCATTTGCCTAACAGCCAGCCGCCCAGGCAGTCTACCAGTGCTGTAGTCCCGATACTACTTGCGATTGCTACTCCTAGTACCCCTTTAGGATTTTTTGCACCACGTAATGCTTTATTAGAATAAAGTTGTTGAATTGCTATTAAAGCCCCGATTCCGGCGCCAAGCCAGCCGCCGTATTTAGCACCTACATTAGAATCATAGTATGCTCTGCCTTTATTTGAAAGAGCAATATCGTCATTTGTCATTATTGCCCTCTTTGTTCCTAATTGTTTTACTATATTAGCGGTTTCCTGAGCTTTTTGGTTTCTCTTATAATCTATAAATGCCGATGCGCCTAAGTGGATCGCAATATAGAATAATCCACCGAGTATAATTGAGGATTTACTTTTCGGAGCCTCCATTATAGATTTTTGGTTTGGCATATTTTCATACATAGTTTTTAACAATTTGTTTGAGCCAAGTTCAAGTAAGCTCATTAATGCGGCTGCGCCGGCAAATGCACCGCCGATTTTTATTGCCGAATTGGTATGATAATATGGAACTCCTCGTTCTGTTTTCTTGTATTGTCCTTTAAATGCAGGGATATTTTGCTGCACATGAGATATTTTTTGCATGTTTCCACTTCCTTATATATGCATTTAATATGTATGAACATTCAAAATTGCTAAAACTTAAAAAAAAAGTTACATTTCTTAATTTTTAACATCCATTTTCTCTTTGAGTTCCTGAACTTCATATTTTAACCTGTTAAGCTCACACTTTATAGGATCCGGAATCCTGTTATGCATAAGAATTCCATCAGGATTCATATATTTTTGCTGTACAACACGTCCGGGGATTCCTACTACAGTACAATGTTCAGGCACATTATCAACGACAACTGAACCTGCTCCGACTCTTACGTTATCACCGATTGTAATATTACCCAAAATCTTAGCACCAGCGCCTATAATTACATTATTACCAATCGTCGGATGGCGTTTACCGTGCTCGTTTCCGGTTCCCCCAAGAGTTACTTGCTGGTAAATCAAAACATCATCACCGATTATTGTTGTCTCTCCTATTACAACCCCTTCTCCGTGGTCAATAAAAAATCTGTTTCCGATTCTAGCCTTTGGATGAATCTCTATCCCTGTAATTATGCGGGTTAAATACGACATAAAACGAGGAATAAAAGGAACTCCCCAGTAAGCAAGCTTATGTGCAATCCTGTGAGATATAAGCGCCTGCAGCCCCGGATAACAAAAAATTACCTCTGCAAGATTGTTTGCAGCCGGATCCTTTTCGTAAATTACCTTTATATCTTCTTTTATCTTCTTTATTGCACGTATGAGCATTTGCGCCCTCCTCCTTACCAAACAGACAGGTATCTTTCTCCGCTATCCGGAATAATTGCAACAATTAGCTTTTCCGGATATTTTTTGCTTAACTCTTTTGCTGCAAGCAGATTGGCTCCGCCTGATATTCCGCAAAAGATTCCTTTCTGCTTCGCAAGCGATTTAGCTTCACTTATTGCATCATCGCCTTTTATTGTCAAAATACCATCAAGTTCTACAATTTTGCATATCTCCGGAATAAAATTAGCTCCGATTCCTTGTATCTTATGCGCCCCTGTATACCCCTTGGTAAACAATGGACTTTCTTCAGGCTCAACCCCGAACACCATTTTGCCCTTCAAATACTTTTTCAATCCATACGCAGTACCGCCTGTTCCAATACCTGCAACAACAATATCAACATTATTACCTGTATCATCCAAAATCTCTTTTGCAGTCTGCTTGTGAGCTTCCGGATTATCTAAGTTTGAAAACTGCATAGGAATAAAGCTTTTGGGATACTCTTTAGAAAGCTCCAGAGCTTTATCAACAGCCCCCTTCATTCCGCCTTCTTTCGGGGTTAAAACAAGTTCAGCGCCATACGCCGAAATACTTTTTTTACGTTCCTCTGACATATTCTCCGGCATACAAATAATCAATTTTAGCCCAAGAACAGCGCAAACCATCCCAAGTCCGATTCCTGTATTTCCGCTTGTAGGTTCGATTATAACTGTTTCCTTGTCAATTTCGCCCCTGTCTATTGCGGATTGTATCATTGAATAAGCAGCCCTATCTTTTATTGACGCCGAAGGGTTGAAATACTCAAGCTTAAGCCAAATATTATCATCATATATTACCATCGGAGTGTTGCCGATGAGCTCCAGAACGTTGTTATATATCATTATTCACTTTCTCTCGCCCGGAAAATAACTTAAACCAGTTTAGCAAACTTTCTTTTGCCTGCCTGTAATACCATATCCATATTCGGTTTAACCATAAACGACATATCCGAAAGCTTTTCACCGTCTAATTTTACCCCTCCGCCTTGCATCAGACGCTTTGCCTCGCCTTTACTTTGTACAAAACCTAGTCTTACGAGTAAATCAAGTATATTTACCCCATCTGAGTCAATTTTAACACTTTCTATGTCATCCGGTATTCCCTTGTTGGATACAACATTTATGAAGTCTTCTTGAGCTTTATCAGCACCTTCTTTACCGTGATATTCTTCTGTAATCATATAAGCTAATTTCATTTTGATATCACGCGGATTTATAGAATTAGACGCGATTTGCTCATCCATCTTAACCAGCTCTTCCTGCGAAACATCAGTCAACAATGAATAATAGCGTGTTATAAGAGTATCCGGAATACTCATGAGCTTGCCAAACATATCCTTTGGAGAATCAGTAAGTGATATACAGTGTTCAGGATAAGTTTTTGACATCTTAACAACACCGTCTGTGCCTTCAAGAAGAGGAAGCATCATTACAAGCTGCGGGTATTTTTTGCCGTAAGCAGATTGAATATCCCTTCCTAAAAGGGTATTAAACCTCTGGTCTGTGCCGCCGAGCTCTATATCAGAATCTATTGCAACAGAGTCATAGGCTTGCATAAGAGGGTAAAAGAACTCGTGAATTGCGATTGGTTTTCCTTCAGAGTATCTTTTTGCAAAATCATCTCTTGTCATCATCTGGGCAACAGTGACTTTTCCCGCAAGCTGCAAAAGCTCTGTAAAAGACATTTTATGAAGCCAATCCGCGTTGTTTACAACTTCTGCATCAGAAATATCAAGAACTTTTGACATCTGTTCAAAATAAGTTTTAGCATTCTCCTCAACCTGCTCTTTAGTTAAAGCCGGTCTTGTCTCTGATTTACCAGAAGGGTCTCCTATCATAGCAGTTGCTCCGCCGACAATCAAAACAATTTTGTGCCCGAGTTTTTGAAACTCTCTTAGTTTTCTCATAACAACAGTATGCCCCAGGTGCAAATCCGGTCTTGTCGGATCCATACCTAATTTTACACGTAAAGGTGTATTTGTATCATGAGCGTGCTGAAGCTTTGCAGCCAATTCTTCAAAACCGTTCGGCAACACTTCCGCATTTCTTGTAAGCTGCATAGCTTGTTCAATAAATTCTTGTCTTATTTCTACCATAATATAAATCCTTAAAAACTCTAATCTCTATTAATTATAAGGTATCAAAAATAAAATAATTAGTAAACATTTTGTAACAAAATGGCAAATTTTAAGATATTTATCTTTATTAAATATATGGTAAGTAAGATTATTAATTTGACACGCAATGTAGTTCTTCTAGTTTTTACAAATTCTAAAGCATGTATAAAATTCTATGCCAGAGATGGTTCTTAAGAAAATGTTGCAGAGTGGGAATAAAAGTATTGTTCATATTGATATGAATCTCTATACTGAATAGTCTGTATTTCTGTATACTGTATTAATACAATTTATACAGAGGGGCTTTGTGCACTGCACTCTGCCGACTGTTCCATTTTCTCTAAAGAGGGGAAACTTGAAAGTCTGTAGTTTTACATTGTCTGACTTACGGGCTAATAAATTACAAATTAATAATAAAATCTAACATTTTATAGACAATTTCGAGTTTTTGTTGGTCCTTCTTTATACTATCAATTTTTTTATAGATAAGCTCAATCAGTTCTTCCCGAGTCCTTATGTAATCATTAGCAAACAATTCTTCTGCTGTAACATTCAATGCAATCAGCAATTTTTCTAAAGTTTCTGAAGATACAAAGCTTACTCCGACTTCAATTTTACTCAAATTTTTAGGAGATATTTCTATAATCTCTGCTAACTGTTCTTGTGTCAACCTTCTTTTGTTTCTTAAACGTTTTACTTTTTCTCCAAAAGCTTTTTTTATATTCATGTTTACCCTTGTGTTGGCTATCTCAAATTGAAAATTTAAACAAATTCTGTCTTTAATGATTATGATATATTAAGTTATGTAACGCTGAAACTATGCATAATGATTAGTTTTTATTATATTTCAATATAAAAAAATAGATAAATTCCGCAATTTTTTAATAGAAAAATACTTTATGTATATATAAAGAAAAATACGAGATTGCAATCAAAAGTATTAAGAAAAACAGCACGTATAGAAAATTAAGAAAAGGAGAAAAGGAGAAATTATTATGTCTAATATTAATGAAATTAAATTGTCAGGTGAAAATCAAAGTTATAGAACTTTACACAAGTTATCAGAAGGGGAAAAGAATCAAGGCAGTATTTTTACTAAACAATTTGATTCAATGGTTGTAACATACAAAGATTTTAATAATGATGGTTATATTACAGAGAATGAGATATCTAACATTAAAGAATACTCCGCTTATACGTCAACAAAAGGTGAAACTATAACAGTAATAATGGAGAAGGCAGACTTAGATGGTGACGGAAAAGCTGATTTAAATACGAGAACACGAGTCAAAAATGGTAAAATCATTGATGTCAGAAAACTCCCCTTAGAATGGGTTAGAAATCTTGTTCAAGATGCCCGCGTTGCATGGTGCAAAGATATTGATTTTACTGAATATGAATAATTAAATTCAACCAAAAGAGACTTGAAAAATTTTCAAGCCTCTTTTTGTTTGTTATTTTATCGTAATATTTACACATTACCGTAGTAAGCATCAATATAGATTTTCTTGATATCTTCCATCAATGGATATGCTGGGTTAGCACCAGTACATTGATCGTCGAATGCTAATTCAACTAATTCATCTAAGTTGTCCATGAATGTTTTTTCATCTACGCCGAAGTCTTTGATAGATTTCGGTAATTCAATCTTATCCATCAATTCATCAACTGCTTTAAGAAGCAATGCAACTTTTTCATCGTCATTGTTTCCGCCCAAGCCTAATTCATCAGCAATCTGACCGTATTTAGCCTTAGCATTCGGGAATTTATATTGCGGGAAGATTGCTTGTTTGTGCGGAGCATCAGATGAGTTGTATTTAATGATTTGTCTGAATAACAAAGCATTAGCAACACCGTGAGGTACGTGATACATTGCACCAAGTTTGTGAGCCATTGAGTGGCATAATCCTAAGAATGAGTTTGCAAATGCCATACCAGCAATTGTTGCAGCATAGTGCATTTTTTCTCTTGCCATAGGATCATTAGCACCTTCTCTGTAAGATCTTTCTAAGTATCTAAAGATTAACTTAGTTGCTTCTAAAGCATTAGAGTTAGTGAAGTTAGTTGCCATATTTGAAACGTAAGCTTCAAATGCGTGAACTAAAGCATCAATACCTGAAGCTGAAGTTAAACCTTTAGGCATACCGTCTACAAAGTTCGGGTCAACAATAGCCATATTAGGTGTCAGAGCGTAATCTGCGATTGCATATTTTACGTGAGTTTCGTCATCAGTAATAATAGCAAACGGAGTTACTTCAGAACCTGTACCTGATGTTGTAGGAATAGCAACCATAGTAGCCTTCTTACCTAATTCAGGAATAGAGCAGATTCTCTTTCTGATATCCATAAATCTCATAGCAATATCTTCGAAGTTTGTATCAGGTTGTTCATACAATAACCACATAATCTTAGCAGCATCCATCGGAGATCCGCCGCCAACAGCGATAATTACATCCGGTTCAAACGGTTTCAAGATAGACATTGCCTGATCAATTGTAGATAATGTCGGATCCGGTTTAACATCAAAGAATACTTCATGTTCGATTCCGATTTCGTCAAGAACGTTAGTAATAGTGTTTACTGCGCCTGAATTGAATAAGAATCTGTCAGTTACGATAAATGCACGTTTTTTACCTGCAAGTTCTCTAAGTGCTAAATCAGTAGCACCTCTCTTGAAGTAAACTTTTGAAGGAACCTTAAACCATAACATATTTTCTCTCCTTTCAGCAACAGTCTTGTAGTTCAATAAGTTTTCAACGCCGATATTACCTGATACAGCGTTTTTACCCCAAGAACCGCAGCCGAGTGAAAGTGACGGTTCAAGTCTAAAGTTATATAAGTCACCAATACCGCCTTGTGATGATGGAGAGTTAATCAAAACTCTGCAAGTTGGCATTAATTCTGCATATCTGTTAATTCTATCACTCTTACGTTCATCTGTATAAAGAGCTGATGAGTGGCCGGCACCACCTTTGATTACAAGGTGATGAGCCTTTTGAGCAGCGTCTTCAAAATCAGAAGCTCTGTACATTGTTAATACAGGTGATAATTTTTCTCTTGAGAACGGATCTTCCCAGTCAACTTCCGGTCTTTCAACAAGAAGAATTTTAGCATCTTCAGGAACTTCGTTTCCAAAACCTGCAAGTTCTGCAATTCTGTGAGGTTTTTGACCTACAACGTCAGGATGTGCAGTTCCTCTTTTCGGATCAATAAGAGGAAGGTCGATTAATTTTTGTTTTTGATTATCGTTTACAAGATAAGCTCCCCTGTAAATGAATTCGTTTTTAACTTCTTCATATACACTGTCAACAACAATAACAGATTGTTCAGAAGCACAAATCATACCGTTATCAAATGATTTTGACATAAGAATTGATGATACAGCCATCTTGATATCAGCAGTTTCATCAATAACTGCAGGAACGTTACCTGGCCCTACACCTAAAGCAGGGTTGCCTGAAGAGTAAGCAGCCTTAACCATACCAGGACCGCCTGTAGCAACGATGCAGGCAATTGATGGGTGCTGCATCAAAGCGCTTGAAAGTTCGATTGACGGAACATCAATCCAGCCGATGATATCATCAGGTGCTCCAGCCTTAACAGCAGCTTCCAAAACAATTCTGGCAGCTTCAATTGTACATTTTTTAGCTCTCGGGTGTGGTGAGAAGATAATACCGTTTCTGGTTTTCAATGCAATTAAAGCTTTAAATATAGCTGTTGAAGTAGGGTTTGTTGTAGGGACAATCCCTGCTAAAACGCCTAAAGGTTCTGCAACAATTTTAATACCATTAACCTTATCTTCTTTTATAATTCCGCAAGTTTTTGCATTTTTATGTTTGTTATAAATGTATTCTGATGCAAAGTGGTTTTTAATAATTTTATCTTCTAAAATACCCATGCCTGTTTCTTCAACAGCCATTCTTGCAAGCGGAATACGAGCCTTGTCAGCTGCAGCTGCAGCAGCTTTAAAGATAGCATCAACTTTCTCTTGAGAAAAAGTTGCAAAAATCTTTTGTGCTTTGTTAACTCTTGAAATTAAACCTTCTAACTGATCAAGTGTTTCAACAACATTTGATGCATTTAGAGATTTTTCCAAAGACTCAACGTTCTTTTTTGTTTTCGTTGTCATAATAAAATCTCCTTTTATAGTACGGCTATAACAACATTCCAACACAAATCGAAAACATTGTCAATAAAAGCGTACAGGGTAATTTGTATATAAAATATGAATACAAATTACCCGAATGTGTTATCCTAAAAGCAGTTTAGCTAGTGTAAAGTTTACACTAGCTAAATAAAATTTAATAATTTCTTAATATTAATTTATTATTTACTTGTTGTTTTAAAAATATTTGTATCAAATTCAAACTTTTTGAATATGTTTTCAGCATCTGTATTAACATTAGTTTCTTCAGATGCGCTGCCTTGATTTGGTTCAGTTGATACAGGAGCTTCTTCTGCATCCTCTGTCATTTCCTGAGGCAGCTCTGCTGCGTATTCAGTAACATAGGTTTGAAGCTCGTCGTTTGCCTCTGATACAACATCCCAAGAACCGATTGAACTTATCATCGCGTTTACTTGTATATCATATTGACCAACAAGTTCAGATGTACCGCCGACTACCTGTCCGATACCGTAAGCGAAATTAACAAATTCCGTCAAATAAGAGTTCATTGAACCAACTGATTGAGTTAATTTTCCTAAACCTTGGGTAGAACCTTTCATCAATGCAGCACCGGCATAGATTTTATCATTACCGCTCATGATATACTTTGTACCGGTTGAACCGGTTACTACAGAATGAAGTCCTGATGTCATTGCCTCACCTATTGCAACCTGAATTCCGCCTGCAGTATCTTTTGCAACTGATTCAGTGGCCATAAGAGTGCTTTCACCCTGAAGCTGCTGCGCTTTGCCAATATTTCCTTGAATACTCTGGATGCCTTGAGTGATAACTTCTGAGGTCTGAGTCATAAGCTCTGAAATTCCATTAGAAGCGTTCTCTACAACAGCATTCTGTTCCTGAATTTGTTCCAGATAACCGTTAACTGTTGTTACCAGAGAATTAATCGCAGATGCTGCACCCAAAATATTCTTAAGAGCTGCTTGACGGTCTTTTGAGTTTGCACTGTCATCATTCAAAACCAACTTGTTATTTTCGATAGTCTGTAAATGCTCGTCCAACTGTTCTTGAACCTTTGCAATTTCTCCACCGTCGTCGCCGCCGAGTTTTTGAATTTCAGCTAAAGCTTCTTCAATAGTTTTTGTTCCGGCTTCGCATTGAGCAAAAATGTCTTGAAGCTTAGAATTTATAGTCATTGATGTTTTCTGAGCTTGCGCATCGTTTTCCGCAATCTTTTTATCATTTTCTTTAACTCTTTGGTTAGCTTTTGCAGAATCTTTTGTGCCTAAGCTGGACAACAAATCAGTCAATTTATTTACAATATTGTTGACAGCATTTGCTTTTTGTGAATCATCACCATTAACAAGTTGTTCTGTACTTCCTGCCAAACCCCATACTGAATTAACATAAGAAGATGCACCATTGCTTCCGGCGGCATTTTGTCCGCCTTCGGTAGACCCTAAAAGCTGATTAAGCTGGTCTTGTGCCTGAGCTAAAAGATTTTGATAATTTACGCTTTCTAAAGGTGCCATCTTACTTAATCTTCCTATTTATACCATCTTATATATATAAAGTATTTACAAAATAGCTAATTTCAGAAGTATATAAAACATTTACAAAACTTAATAATTTGTCAAATATTCTAACACTATGTATTCAAATATATACTCTTAAGCATGAAGTTTAATCAAAAAAATAAAAAACTAAGCAAATGAAAAATTTCTTTGTCAAAAAAGTAGCCACCAAGCTTATAGACACCTGTCGGTAGATAGTGTAAAAAAGTAATATAGCTTAAAGAAGAAGAAAGAAAGGTGGAGTCGACATTAATGGAAAATTTCACAGAAAGAGAAAGAGATGTATTATATTTATTACTCTTAGGACTAAATAACAAAGAGATATCAAAACGGCTTTTTATCTCTAATCACACGACCAAAGCCCATGTTGCTTCTATATACAAAAAGCTTAATGTTTCTAATAGAGTTCAAGCTGCAATAAAAAGTATCAAAATCGGGGCAGACAAATTTTTCAACCTAAAAGAGTTTTATAAATGCTAAAACAAATGGCGCAGGTAAATTTACCAGCGCCATTTGTATATATTGTGTATCTTAAGCATTTAATTTTGCTTTATCTTCCTCGGTAACTCCTTTTATTGTTAAGTTAATTCTTCCCTTGTCATCAATTTTTATAACCTTAACAATAACTTCGTCTCCGATATTTACATGCGGTTCAATCGTTTCGATTCTTTCCTGACAGATTTGAGATATGTGGACCATACCGTCTTTTCCGCCGCCAAGTTCTACAAATGCACCGATTGGAATAATTCTTACAACTTTACCTTTAATAACCATACCGACTTCCGGTTTAAAAGTAAGGTCGCGAATCATCTTCTTAGCAATAGCAGCGCCTTCTTGGTCATTAGATGTTATTGTAACAACACCGCTGTCTTGAATATCAATTTCAGCACCTGAAGCGTCAATAATAGCTCTAATCTGTTTTCCACTAGGTCCGATAACAGTTCCGATATCTTCAACAGGAATTGTCATTGTTGTTATGCTTGGTGCAAACGGAGACAGATGATCTGCCGGTTTAGAAATAACTTTTCTCATTTCGCCAAGAATATGAAGTCTGCCTTCTTTTGCTTGAGCCAAAGCTCTTCTTAAGGTCTCGTTTGCGATACCTTTAGCCTTCATATCCATTTGAAGAGCTGTAATTCCATCGTCATTACCTGTAACTTTAAAGTCCATATCGCCTAAAAAGTCTTCGATACCTTGAATATCGGTTAATACAACAGGTTCTCTGCCGGGTTCAGTTATCATACCCATTGCAACACCGCCTATCATACATTTAACAGGAACGCCTGCGTTCATCAAAGCCATAGAAGAGCCGCAAGTAGAACCCATTGATGTAGAACCGTTGGATTCAAGTACATCTGAAGTAACACGGATAGTATAACCAAACTCTTCTTGTGAAGGCAGTGCCGGAACGTTTGCTCTTTCAGCAAGGTTTCCGTGTCCGACTTCACGTCTTCCAGGGCCTCTCAAAGGCTTAACTTCGCCGACAGAGAAACCTGGGAAAATATATTTGTGCATATATGTTTTTTCGGTTTCAGGATCAACTCCGTCAAGTTCCTGTTTCATTCCTGGGCCTGCAAGTGTTGCTACTGAAAGAATTTGAGTTTGACCTCTTGTAAATACTGCAGAGCCGTGAGCTCTTGGAATTACACCAACTTCACACCAGATAGGACGAACTTCATTCGGTTTTCTACCGTCAGCTCTTACGCCTTCATCAAGAATCATTGCACGCATAATTTTCTTTTCTGCAGCCTTAAACTCTTCTGCAACAAAGTCAATACCTGTTTCCTCAATGATTTGGTGGATATAATGATCTTCCGGAAGAGCCTCAACCTTTTCTTTAACCAATTTTTTAGCTTCTTCCAATTTTTCCTGTCTATAAGTTCTGTCAAAGTTGTGATAAGCATCAAAAATCATATCATGAGCAACTTCGTCAATAATGTTCTTAAGCTCTGTTGTGTCATAAGGGTTAACAAATTCTTCCTTAACAACTCCGCAAGCTTTTGCAAATTCAACCTGAGCATCGCATTGTTTTCTGATTTCACCTTGAGCAAACTCTACAGCTTCCATAATATCGTCTTCTGTAACAAATTTACATCCAGCTTCTACCATGATTACACTGTCATGAGTTCCGGCTACAACGATATCCAAATCAGATTTATCTGCCTGTTGGTGAGTTGGGTTAGCAATAAGCTGGCCATCAACTTTTGAAACTCTAACTGCACCGATAGGGCCTTCAAAAGGAGCTCCTGAAAGCATCAACGCGCAAGATGCACCGAGCATTGCCAATGTATCAGGCTGGTTTTGCTGATCGTAGCTGAATAGCTGGGCTACAATTTGAATATCATTTCTATATCCTTTTGGGAAAAGGGGTCTTATAGGTCTGTCAATCAAACGCGACACAAGAATAGCCTTGTCGCTAGCCTTGCCTTCCGTACGATTGTAACCGCCAGGAATACGTCCTATTGCAGACATTCTTTCTTCATAATCAATAAGCAAAGGGAAGAAGTCTATTCCAACTCTCGGCTCCTTGCTTACAACGCAGTGTACAAAAAGCATTGTATCGCCGCAGCGAACAGTAACACTGCCGTTTGTTGATTGAGCATACTTGCCGGTTTCTATAGTAACCGTTTTTCCGCCAATCTCAAGTTGAAAACTTTTTGTTTCAGGTACCATTTTTCCTTCTTTCTCCGGCTACTCGAAAGCCGGATGCTTCCATTAATAATACTACATTTTATTCCATTTTGATTATAATATAAACAATATAAATACGCAAAAACTCCCTAAATTAGGGAGTTTTTGCGTATTATGATGAAGTTTTTACTTTATGCAAAAAGTTCTTCTTGTTCTTTCTTGGTCGTTCCGGCTCCAGAGTTATTTTCCCCATTAACCCAAGCCGTATATGTTGTTGAAAAATTCTCTGTGAATGTACTAACAATCTCTTGTGGATTAATAGTAAGCTGGTAGAAATATCTTCCTTGGGTTATACCTGTATTCATAGCTAGGTTTTTTGCATTTTCAAAAGTCGTGCTAAATGTATTCATATCAAAATCTATACCATTTGCGGAACACATTGCATAAGATTTGCTTAGTAATTGAGATTTCAATCTCTCCAGCATGTTACTAATCTGATTTTGTACTCTTAGCCCATAGTTTGAAACAGTGTATTCGCTATTATTTTTCAATGATTCTACAAATTTGGCGCTTTTTCTGTTACTTACCATTACATCATAGTCGATATCTTGCAAGTCCATATCCTTGTTAGAACTATTCATATCGTCAATAGCTTTTGCTATATTTTCATTAAATACTACAAGGAATGTATCTACCATTGACTTAATGTCTACATTAGATTGTACATTATGCCACCACCAGTTGTCTCCGGTTGTTGTTATTATACCGCTGTTTAAGGTGTCAATTATTGACTGGTTGTATACATTTTCAAAGATAGTTTCCAAATTATCAAAACCAATACCTTTTGCTGCCACCATTGAATTAAATGCTGTCAAAACCTGATTTTTAATATTATCGGCCTGTAAAAGTTTTGTACTTTTGTCATAAACTTTATCTTGAGCTTTTTCTGCACCGCCAAACCAAGAATAAGAACGAGCCGAAATCTGACCGTTATTCCTATATCCTCTGATGTAGTCACAGTTAATACTATCAAGATCTATCTTATAATCTGCTCCTGTAATACCGGTTGAATTTGTTGTTTCAGGTGCAGCTGAGGCAACTGATTCAAGGCCTGGAGCAGCTTCTGCTGCTGGCATATTTTTTACGGCAGTTTTTAGGTCATCTGTGCTAAGAGAATTAAAAACAGTTTCCATTGCAGCATTTAACTCTTGTGCATCCGCAAAGTTTGCTAACGCAGTTGTAATTGCATCTTCAGATGTTATTACAGTATCTCCAAGTGTTATGTACATACCATTTTCAAGAGCATCATTTAAAAACTCTTTTGCAACTTCTTTTAGAGCCTCAAATTCTCCAGAATCAATATAAATTCCCATAGAGTCGGCAAATTCTCTATAGCCTGCAACAGAATCTGCCAATCTTTCCGAGTCAGATTTGTTCATATAATCTTGCAAATATCTAGTCAAATCTGTTTGTAAATTAGCTCCTGTATAATTCTGCATATAAACATCTGCAGCAGCTTCTAATCTTTTGCCAAGAGTTTGAATTTCGGAATTTTTATATGAAGGAAGCTCTGTGCCGTCCTCTTGAATAATTCTTTCTGCTGCAATTTCGTTTAATATGTCATCAAGAACTTGTGACTTAATGCTTCCTGTATCGTTTTTAAGCACTTCCTGCTTTATCTCTTCGTATTTTGCAGGCAAGGAGGTCTTAAAGTCTTCTGCCATACTTGAAACTTCGCCGACATAAGTGAGTGCATATCCGTTAATGTAGTCTTTTAAGTATTCTGTAACTTCCGGTAAATACTGAGACTTACTAGCTGAAAAGTCCGTACTTATTGTGCTTTTCATTTCGTTTACAGCATCTTGCATAAGGAGTTTCTGCTCATAGATTTCAAATTCTTCTTCCGAAAGTGTTTTGTCCTCATTTTTATCTATGGTAGAGAGCTCAACGCTATCCAGCTCAACTTCTTTTAGCAGGGTATCATATTCTTCCTGGGTAACTTTTCCGTCTTTATCTTTGTCAAAGTCTTCAAACGTTAATTTTTGCCCAT
The DNA here is from genome assembly GCA_944323265.1 of Candidatus Gastranaerophilales bacterium. Classification (GTDB taxonomy): domain Bacteria; phylum Cyanobacteriota; class Vampirovibrionia; order Gastranaerophilales; family Gastranaerophilaceae; genus CAG-196. The sequence goes on along the minus strand of CALURX010000039.1, from coordinate 254 downwards.
TTACGGTTAAACTTCCAAATTTATTGATACCCTGAAATCCGCTCATTTCTTCATTCTCCTTTTTAATTATATTTTCCCTATATATTGTATTTACGGCATATTAATGAAAAAACTTTAGGGAAATAGGGGAAAATTGTTACATTTCTTAACAACTATCCTCTTCTTTTAGTAGAGGGCAGGGGTGAGGTGGGGGTAAATGGGTTTAGGAGTTGATAAGTTGAGGAATTTAGGAGAAGCTAAAATGAACCCTTCAC
>CALURX010000038.1 GCA_944323265.1 Candidatus Gastranaerophilales bacterium | reverse complement strand
TAAAGCGTATTCAACAGATGTAACATATTTGACGACAAAAACAGAAAGGTATTATTTATCTGTAGTAAAAGATTTAGTCTGTAGGTCAGGCATTGCCTGACAAAGTCGGTTGGGCTTTCAGCCCCACAATAACTCTTCAGGTTGGTAAGATGCTGAAACAAGTTCAGCATGACATTTTAGTATGATGTGGTAAATCTGTGATTTACCGCATCCTACAGACTTTGCGGTCAAAGAAATGCGGCATATAATTTTTTCTAACATGTCCTTTTCTTTCTCTTTTCTTGCGAATAAAAAGAGAAAGAAAAGAACGAAAAGAAAGAGAAAATCCGCAAATGTTTTCTACGCCCTACGGGCGTGGGATTGAATGGCTGTTGCAGGCAAGCCTGCACTCTTGTGCTCGCTATCGCGGCTTCGCCGCACGCTCGCAAAAAATTTAATTAAAACTAAGAATGGGCGGCTTAAATTTTAAGCCGCCCATTCTTCTTCTAATCTGTATACCTATTAATTAACTGTCAATTTCTTTGTATTACCGCCTTCTGCCGAAACCTTCGGAGCTTCTATAGACAGAATACCGTGTTCAAGTTTTGCTGTAGTCTTTTCAACATCAATATCTTGCGGGAAGTAAACCGTTCTTGAAAATTCACCATATCTGAACTCGGATTTTCTGTAGCCTTTTGTGTCTTCCTTGTGTTCTTCTTCTTTTTTCGCATTAATCGTGATATGATTCTTGTCGATATCAATATCCAAATCTTCTTTCTTAACACCCGGAAGCTCTGCTCTTACACAATATTCTTTATCTTTTTCGTGAAGCTCTACTGGCATAGCATATTTATCTACATCTTCCTCGTTATAAATATATTCGGGGAAAAAGCTGTCAAAGTTTCTGTTTAAAATAGAACTGATTTCATCATTTACGGATTTTATAAACCCATCCGGTGATTTTTTAATTAAGAATTTCATGATGTTCTCCTTTCATATTTAATACCTATTACTTTCAACACTTATATTATTACTCTATAAAAAGGAAAACCTCGATTTCTTAACCAAAAATTAACAATATGAGTTTGCGAGAAAAATTTTAATTTTTCTCGCAAACTCTCGGGAACGGTGTCAGGGGTAAAAAATTTTGCCGGTAGTATAAACTACAAACTTGGAAGTAAAGCTAAAAGGTTGTGTGCTATCCCGCACACGACCTGATGTTCACACACCTAAAATCAGATTTGAAAAGCGTATTGCCGGCAGAGGCTGAAGGCATTTGCGCAGGCAAAAGCCGAAATGCCGTTTTACGCCGGCAAGCAAGAACCACGAAAAATTGTCATTTTTCGACTTTTTCCGCATCCTCATATAACGCCCCCTTAATTTTGTCGGTGATATGTTTTTTTGCGGCAATCTCTGTTTCCGAATTAAGAGGCGAAATATCAATCTCTTTTTCGGCTTTAATCTCAAAAATTACAGTTTTTTCACCTGCTGCATAAAAAGGCTGGTTGATAAAAAGAAAATCTTCACTTGTATACATTTTTAAAGGCACAATATTTTTTCCCGCATTCAGCGCAATAAGCGAAGCGCCCTTTTTGATTTTCAGAAACTCATTACGCCTGTGCCTCATGCCGGTCGGGAAAATTATCACATTGAACCCCATATCCAGCATCTTTTTTGTCTCTGATTTTAATTCTTCTATCTCAACATCATCTGTAATAAATATACTTTTTATTATGTTATTCAAAATCGGATTATGCGCAAGCGCACGTTTTGCAAAGCAAGTTGTCCTTGGAATAAGGCTGATGAGGATTACGACATCAATAAAACTCGGATGAGTTGATACAATAACTTTATTCCTTATCCCCTCAATCTCTTGTCTGTTTTTAATATCGAGCTTAATTATCCTAAAAAGAACAAGAAGCCAAACAAAAAACCTCCAGATATTATGGATAAAATCAGAACAAAACAGTATAAATTTATCCTCATTCAAAAATAGTTTTGCAACAGGAAAAATGAGAAAGTTCATAATAACAGCGCCAATTCCGAATACTCCAAAAAGCAAAATAGTCAAAAACGAGCGCCAGTATTTCATCATCTATGTCCTCTCTATCCTGCACAAGCTTGTTTCGAAAGCTTCATTTCTGTCTATAAAGGCCGCAAAATCCTCAAATTCATCTTTAGATTCGCATCCGCCTTCAAGAATACAACACTTAATCCCTTCACCAGGCTCTTTAGATATAACACAAGATAAGCTTTTTATCCCCTCAACCACATCAGCATAAGATAAAAGAATATTTTTATCAGGCGAAACAAGAGCCTTAACAATTCCTGCCGACAAAGAATTCTTGCCCGCAGAAAGCGCAAAATACGGTATATTCATTTTTTTATAAAGGGTAAAAAATCCCATCAAATAATTATGCACAGACGCCGAAAACTGAGCCGGAGAAACTTCATTTTGCGAAGTGTACTGTTCTATTATAGTCTCCAGTCTGGAAAGTTCACCATACTCAGATGAAAATATAAGCTCGTCAATATTCGATGAATACGATTTGCAAAGAGTTGTCAATGCCGCTTTATCAAGCAGGCTTAATTTTCTTCTTATAAGAGATGGTATCTCAGCCACATCAATTTCTGATTCTGAATTTATATACGAGAAGTTTCTTATATAAAATATTTGTCTTTTCATGTTAAGCATTATACAATAAATCTTATGGGTGCAACAATAACAAAATACAACGCCATTTGTAATCTGGGCGCCAATATCGACGAGATTTATAAAAATGCTCTTGAAGGAGCAGACAGCAGGTTTGAAATTTCATCAGACATTATCAAAGGAAAGTCCGTAAGGCTCGGGAGAGCGAATTCCCCGCTGAATAATATTGATAACGAGGATTATAACATAAGATGCAACAGGCTTTTGTTAACAGTTCTCAATTCTCTTGATATTGAATCGATTATTCAAAAATACGGCTCCAAGAATGTAGGAGTAGTATGTGCAACCACAAACACCGGCGTTGATGAGTACGCTTACACACACAACCCGATGCACGCAAAGCTTAGTAATCCTGCCGAGATGATTCGTGACATGTTTGGATTAAAGAATTACTGCGCCTCTGTATCAACCGCCTGCTCATCGGGGATTAAAGCCTTCACTATTGCAAAAGAGCTTCTGGAATCAGATTTCTCCCAAGCTGTTATTGTGGCGGGGACTGACGCTATTTCAAGAGTACCTATTTTCGGGTTCGATTCTTTAGAAATCCTCTCTCCTGAACCTTCAAATCCGTTTGGCAAAAACAGAATTGGAATAAATCTAGGCGAAGCTGCTGCTGTATTTATTGTAGAAAAAGATTCTCTCGGAATTGAAATTATGTCAACCGCAGAAACAACAGATTCTTATCATGCAACAACACCGGATCCGGACGCTATTGAAACCATGAGAGCAATTAAACTGGCACTCGAAAAAGCAAAACTTAAGCCGGAGGATATTGACTACATTAACCTCCATGGAACAGGCACAGTCGCTAACGACTTGATGGAAGCAAGAGCCGTAAGTGAAATTTTCGGAGACAAAACTCCTGCAAGTTCAACCAAACCGCTCACAGGTCATTGCCTCGGTGTAGCAGCAAGTATTGAAACAGCTCTTTGCTGCAAACTGCTTGATTCTTTTGAAGGAAAAATTTTCCCGCACAAATTCAACGGAGAATATGATAAAAATATTCCCGAAATTAATGTTAATCAAACCGAAGCAGAAAAGATGGATACAATTCTTTGCACCTCCTTTGGTTTTGGCGGAACAAACGCCGCTATTGTTCTTAGAAAGGTTTTACATGACAAAATATGATTTATCAAAAATACTTCCGCATAAACCGCCTATGATACTTCTCGATGATATTCTGGACGTTAATCTTGAGGAGAATACACTGACTGCTCAGTTTAATATTTACCCCGAAAAAGTTTTTTATGACAAAGCTCTCGGAGGAATAAATTCTCTTGTCGGAATAGAATTTATGGCGCAGGCAATCGGGTGTTATGCCTACTTCGCAAGCAGATGTGAAGACCCAAACCCAGGACTTCTTCTCGGAACAAGGCTGTATAATAATCTTATTGACTGTTTCAAAAACGAAGAATCATACACCGTAAAGGTTCATAAAGTGTTCGGGGATGATGAAATTGTTGTTTTTGATTGTTTAATATATGATAATAATAGTGAAGAAATCGCAAGTGCAACAATAAACGCCTATCAGGGTAAAAACATTGAGGAGTTATTCATTGAACAACAATAAATGGGTTCTAATAACAGGTTCAAGCCGCGGAATAGGAAAAGCTTCCGCTCTATATCTTGCAGACAACGGATATAATATCGTTCTGCACTGTTCAAAAGATGCCTGGCGCCTTAATAATCTTAAATCAGAAATCATTAGTAAAGGCGTCCAGGCGCGTATCCTGGATTTTGATATCAAGAACCGAGAGGCAGTAAAAGAGGCTCTTGAAAAAGATATTCAAGAAAACGGAATATATTACGGTGTTGTACTTAATGCAGGAATTAATAAAGATGCACCATTCCCTGCGATGGAAGATGAAGAATGGGATGATGTTCTCAGGATAAATCTGGATGGGTTTTATAATGTTTTAAAACCAATTATTATGCCAATGATTCAATCACGCAAAGGAAGAATTATTGTAATGTCATCTATCTCAGGCCAGTGCGGCAACAGAGGACAGGTTAACTACAGTGCCTCAAAAGCCGGTCTTATCGGTGCTGCAAAAGCTCTTTCAATAGAAGTTGCAAAACGTAATATTACGGTCAACTGTATAGCACCCGGAATAATTGAAACAGATATGACCGAAAATATTCCGGAGGAAGCAGTAAAACAAATCCCCCTAAAACGTATGGGAACTCCAAAGGAAGTCGCAAGCCTTGTTAACTACCTTATGAGTGAAGATGCAAGCTACATAACCGGTCAGGTTATTGCGGTTAACGGAGGAATGTATCTGTGAAAAGAGTTGTTATTACAGGAATGGCACTGGCTTCCCCGCTCGGGTCAACGATATCTTCAGCATTTGAACGCTTAAAAGTCTACAAAAACTGCGTCCAGCACTGGGAGAAGCTTGATGAATATGAAAGATTAAATTCTTCGCTCGGCTCCTTTGTCAGCGGATTTGAAGTTCCTGAACATTTCAACCGCAAAGTCAGACGCACAATGGGAAATGTTGCTCTTATGGCAACAGTTACCGCGGAAGAAGCCCTGAAAGACGCAGGACTTTTAGGTAATGAGATTATTACAAACGGCAAAACCGGAGTGAGTTACGGCTCTTCAACAGGATCTTTGGATGCGATTCTGGATTTTTACTCAATGTGTATTGATAAAAAAGTTAAACTGCTAAACTCCGGCTCGTATATTAAGATGATGCCTCAGACGACCGCGGTTAACATATCACTGTATCTTAAAACAAAAGGCCGCCTCATACCTTCATCTACGGCCTGTACGTCCGGCTCGATGTCAATAGGTTACGCATATGAGACAATCAAAAACGGATACCAGACAGTAATGATAGCCGGCGGAGCCGAAGAAATCCACCCGACACAAGTCGGAATTTTTGATACACTGTATGCAACTAGCAGTAAAAATTCAACACCGGAGCTAACGCCGTCCCCTTTCGATAAAGACAGAGACGGACTTGTCATAGGAGAAGGCGCAGGAACATTGATTCTTGAAGATTATGAACATGCTAAAGCCCGCGGCGCTAAGATTTATGCCGAAGTTGCAGGTTTTGCAACAAACACTGACGGTACACATATTACTAATCCAAACAAAGATATGATGGCGGAGGTTATGCGCCAGTCACTTGCAAACGCCGGTGTCAAAAAAGAAGATATCGGATATATTAACGCACACGGAACAGGTACCGTAAACGGCGATATTGCGGAATCCCTTGCTACCGAGAATGTTTTAGGATCAAACATTCCGATAAGTTCAATAAAAAGCTACACAGGCCATACGCTCGGAGCCTGCGGTGCAATTGAAGCTATTCTCACAATAGAGATGATGAATAAAAACTGGTTCGCTCCTACTTTGAATCTCAAAAATATAGATGAAAATTGCGGAAATTTGGATTATATTAGAGATTGCGGACGAGAAATTGAGTGCGAATATATTATGACAAACAATTTTGCGTTCGGAGGGATTAATACATCACTTATTCTAAAACGGATATAAAAAATGACAACAGCCGATTTACACTTACATAGCAGCTGCTCTGACGGAAGCGATTCAGTACCGGAGCTTGCGCAAAAAATTAAAGATGCGGGAATAAATATTTTTGCACTAACAGACCACGATACAATTGAAGGGTGCAAAGAGATGGAAAAAGTTGTTCCTGCAGGGATTAAGTTTATCAAAGGGGTTGAGCTTACCTGTATCGCAGGCTCTATTAAATGCCATATACTGGGTTACAACTGCAGGCTTGATAATGAAGAATTAAACAATTTAATTGAAAAAGGGAAAAAACTAAGACGTGAAAAGCTTGAAAAAAGAATCGCCTACCTCAAAGATGCTTGGGAAATTGAACTTACAAAAGAGGAACTCGACTGGCTTTATTCAAGAAAAAGCGTTGTAAAAACACACCTGGCAAATATTCTGGTAAATCGCGGGCTCGCTGACAACAATATTAATGCGATGAAAAAATACCTTGACGGATGCAAAACCGGTAACACAAGATTTGATATAAAAGAGGCAGTATTTGCAATAAAGTCCGCCGGAGGAATAGTCGTCTGGGCGCACCCGCTCGGAGGAGAGGGAGAAATTCATCTTACAAAAGAAGAATTCTTGCCAAAACTCAACGAAATGCTTAATTTTGGCATAGAAGGGCTCGAATGCTACTATTCAAGGTATTCAAAAGAAGAAGTAGAACTTCTGATTGAATGCGCAAGAGAAAATAACTTATATATCACAGGCGGGAGTGATTATCATGGCAAAAATAAAGATATTCCGCTTGCAAGGCTTAATTCAGACAACATTCCAATTGATTTTAATAGATTTAAGTTTAAATTATTATAAAGCCGTTAGCCCCAAAACTATTCGCTTGCCGGACTAACTTGCTTCACGCCTGGCGTTCTGCCGAAAATCCGCTTGAACGCAAAAGACATCCCTATATTGTTCCAAGGTAAATAAAAAAGATAGGCTATAGCCATCCTTCTTATTTACCACAGAATTTACGAGTTCAGAATTTGGCTGATTGAGAACACGGCATAAATTAATCTGGTTTAGGTGTTGCAATGAAGTTTCTATTTAGCAAACTTTTTTCTTATTGAGACGCTGTTTTCTATCTAAATATGTTAATATAATCTTCAAACATATAATAACGGTTACGGCTCATGCCTGTTTTTTCTTTTAAAATGCCAATCTCTATAAAAGTTTTTACTAAACTGTTTACTGAAACAATTGAAAGCCCAAGCTCTTTAGATATAATTCGGGCATTAATTTTTGGCTGTGAATATAATAATTCTAACAGCCTTTGTCCGTTAGCGGCTTTTTTACCTATCTTAGCGAGTTTTTCTTCAGCTTCTTTTTTGAGTTTAAGGATTTCATCAAAAGTTTTAATACTATTTTTTGATGTTTCAATTATTCCACTTAAGAAAAATTTAAGCCATTGAGTCATATTATCAGTTTGTTTTACCATTGCAAGCGAATCGTAATATGACATTCTATTGCGTTCAAAGAAATCTGAAATATAGAGCACAGGTTTATTAAGCAAGCCTGAACTAATTAAATAAAGGATTATTAATAAACGTCCTGTTCTTCCGTTTCCATCTAAGAATGGGTGAATTGTTTCAAATTGATAGTGTATAATTCCAGCCTTGATTATTTCCGGTACGTGTAGGTTTTCATTATGTAAAAACTTTTCAATATCACTCAATAAATCCGGCAGCATATTAGGCTCCGGCGGAATAAAGAAAGCGTCTTTAAGTGATGAGCCACCGATCCAGTTTTGTGTTTTACGAATTTCGCCGGGTGTTTTATGCTCGCCGCGAACACCTTGCAATAAGATTCTATGAGCTTCTTTAATTAATCTCATAGAAAGAGGTAAATCATTCAATCTATCAATAGAATAGTTTATAGCTTGAATATAGTTTTGAACCTCATGCCAATCATCACGCAATTCCGGTTTAATTTGTTCAACCGGCGTAATAGCATCTTCAAAAGTTGTTCTTGTTCCTTCTATTCTATTAGAATTTGTTGCTTCTTTGGTCGCATACATCTTAATAAAGAATTCTATATTAGGAATCAAATCAGCATATGAATTAAGTTTTCCAAGCCAAAGACTTGCATCTTGCAATAACGGTGCAAGTTCTTCAAGCTTCCAATCAATATCGTCATTGATAAACGACGGATTAAATGGCTTGTAACCTTTATGCAAAATATATGTTCCTGCTTTATATTTTTTCATTATAAATTACCCATAGTTAAGTTTAAGCGCTTTAACTTAATTATAACATGTTTATATTAAAATTTAAATCATCACTTATAAGGAAAATGTAAGAACAGCTAAAAAGAGGCTTTGATACCTAATCTGTTTGCTTCCGGACTAACTTGTTTCACTCGTGTTGTCCGTACGGAAATCCGCTCGAACGCAAAGGGCGTTCTTTTCGCTATCACACATAAAATAAGACAGGATAACAAAAGTCATCCTGTCTTATTTACCCTGGATGCGATTCGAACGCATGACCTACCGCTTAGAAGTAGCTTATCGCCCTATTTGCAAGGGTGTTTAGGCTTTGCTAGAATTAGTCAGAAGTTATTATTTTTATTATCTTCGGACTTGGTGCATCTTTCAACTTTTACCCCCTTTTGCTAGAATTTATCAGGATTTTTGCAAGAAGGTTGTAGTGTAAATGTGGTGTAGTGTGATTTTAAAAGTTCTAATCACGGTTCAAATATTAATTTTTTGTGTATTTTGAAAAGATTTTATAAAAAATATGCTTTAATGACAATGGAGGTATTGTCGTGACTGAAAAAGAATTATTAGAAGAACAATTAAATAAATTAAACGAAGTTAAAAGTATAGCAGATTTTATAAATTGGAGAACCGAAACAACTTCCATCCTATCTGCAATATATAGTGATAAATCAAGTGAATATAAAAATTTTAGTGAGATGGGATTATATATCTTCTATGCAAAAGAAGCTGATTTACCAGAGTATCTAAGTCGTTCAACAAGTTTTATTAATGGTTGCATTAAAGCAATTGAAATACATTGTTTAAAAGCCACTCAAAATAAAAATCAAAACAAAAATAATGTTGTTATACATAACAACCCAAATTTCTCTCAGACTCAAAGTCAACAACAGACCCAAACTCAAAATATTGAAGATATAATCAGAGACGAGATTCCACCTTCAAAAATGAGAGAAATAGAAGAAATATTAAAGACAGAAGAACCCGAAAAAACAAAACTTGAAAAAGTTGGTGATATATTACAAAAAGTAGGCATTGGTGTTACTTCATCTGTTTTAGCCAGAATCATCACTTCATCAATGGGGATATTTTAATCATGAACCAAAATTATAATTACAATTCCGCTTTCTTATATCCAAAACAACCGACTTCTGCTCATGAAATTGCAGAAATGGCAAAACAAAGAAATCCAATTATTGAAACAGACAAAAATATTGAAAAGTGTCTAGTTGAGAATAAATATCAAACTCAGACATTAAATGAAACACACAAAATAATTAACGAAAAAGCTAAAATCGTAAAACAGCTATCTCAACAAGTGAAATCAATGGAAGAATCTTCAAACAAGCAGTATAAAACTGGTTTAATTATATCTATTATAACAGGTCTTTTTGCTGCGGGGTCTTTCATATTGGCTTTAATTCAGATTTTTAAATAAACCTAAGTTCCAAACTTTCTAGCCTCAACAACAGCAGCTTTTTCGACAATATTATCAAGCAAATTAACGCATTGTTCGTTAACTTCCGGCAGTAAGTGAGTGTATAAGTCCATAGTCATTTTGATTGAGCTATGACCGAGTTGATGTTGAACATATTTCATTGGTGCACCGTTAGCGAGCAACAAGCTTGCATAAGTGTGTCTTAAATCATGAAATCTTAATGAATCAATTCCGGCACGGTTTAAAGAAGGCTTAAACCTTCTTTTAATCATATTATTAGCGTCTTGATAGTCACCGTCGCCATTAGGAAAAACAAGATTGTGTTCGCCTTTAGGACAAGCCAAACGCCATTCTTTCAAAACTTTTACAAGCTCTGATGACATATCAACTTTTCTTACTTTTCCTGTCTTTGTGGTACCTACTCGACCATGAGTAAAGTTTTTATCAACTGTTATTTTTCTTGTTACCCAGTTTATTGAATCCCAGGTTAAGCCCATTAATTCACCCTGTCTCATGCCGGTAAATAGAGCTGTAAAAAGCAGGGGGTAAAAATCTGGGTAGAATTCTTTTGTTTTAGACAAAAGTCTTTTTACCTCATCTGTTGATAATGAACGGATTTCTTCGTTTCTTTCTTCTTTTAATGATTTTATACGAGCAAGAGGATTTTTCACCACTATATCCATATCAATCATAAAGCTGTAAATTTGACTCATAAGTTTTGTATACTTATTCACGGTTGAATTTTTACGACCGGTTTCAAGTTCCTGTGCTACAAATTCATTAACCGCAAGCGGTGTTATTTCACAAAGTTTTAACTTTCCGAAATACGGTAATAAATGATTTTTTAAGTAACCCTTGTAACCGTGTTCTGTGTTATATTTACATTTTTTACTTGCATGTAATCGCATAAAGATTTCGGAGGCTTCTTTAAAGGTCATTTTGCAGTCACCAGATGCTGTACCGGTCTGAACTTTTGATAAAATATCGACCATGAATTTTTCAGCATCGACTTTTGTTTTAAATCCGCCTTTAACTTTTCTTTTACCGAAGAGGTCGAGATAATCGACCTCCCAGTAATTCGCACGTTTATTTCTTCTTACTTTAGCCATTTTGCATCGCCTTTAGCTTCATTATGCCGTATTTTTCACTTTCTGTAAGCACTTTGACTACAAATTGCTAACAGAATTTTTCTTGATAAACTCCCGAATCTCATCCGGTGAAAACCTGAGCTTTCCCCCGAGTTTTACAAATGGGATTTCTTTCTTATGCACCCACCTATAAAGGGTAGATTCCGATATTTTTAAAATATTTGATACTTCTTTTATAGTTAATAACATTTTGTTTTCCTTTCGTAATTGTTTGCAATCGGTTTTGCAATCCCAGAAAGGCTTGCTAAATTTAGATTTAAAGCAGTTTTTTAGATTGGATTACAAAGTTGCGTTTTTAATAAAAGTAAGTAAAATATTTTTTCGTAATTTTGCAATAATGTAATTTTTGTCCATATATCTTTATTTCCAAGCCTTTAAGAGTTGCAAATCAATTGCATTATATTAAATCTTGAGAGTGTCTAGATTCTTCCAACCGCTCCAATTCGTAGAATATATTATTTAAAAACTCATCTTCGCCAATATCAACAACCATGGCCCGTTTTGAAATTTCACCGAAATTCGTAGAATATCCGACTTTAAAACCTTTATTTTAGCTTGATTTTGTATGTCTTTTAAATCAGGAATCAATACCCCAGAATCTTCAGTTTGTTTAAATTGCTTTTTAAAGGGAGTATAAACACTCTTTAAGTGAATACAAATTGTTCTATCTGCGGGTTTTAATACATAATCTACCCCATGTTTTAATGTTCCATTTTTAACAAGCATATAAAATATTTGCATAAATTTTTCAAAGCAATCGTCTGTATGGGTAAGGTCTTGATGAGATTTAATATATTTCTCAAGATTTTGGTTTAAAAGTTTGATTTCTTCCCCTTCCTTAAACTCTTTGTCAAATTCTGCAACTTGAAATAAATAATCCATACCCAACATCGCTATTGCAATATTGTTTATACATCTTAAGTCAAGGTTTGAATTTAATCCTTGAACGATTTTACACTTATTTTTTAAATCTGCATATAACCTTTCTTTATCACTAAATCTTAAAAGTATTTTAGGTAACACACAAGAAAGATATTTTTCTCTTATATTGTTTATTTTACTTGCTTCTTCTGGGTTGAAATTATCTTTATAAAATTCTATATAAACAAGCCTTGTTGCGGTTTGAGGATTTCGATGTGCTCTATCGTTACTTGCAAAATTTAATGTAGCATTAACAGCCCTTATATCTTGTTTTTGACCATAACCAGTCATTCTTTTGCGAGCATTTCTGTCATAAACAGCTTTGACCGTTGTTTCAAAATTCTTTCTCATATAGCCTTCAATTTCGGCATATAAAACAGGAATATTACTGTAATATTCCATATTATGTAAAAGATTCATCGCCGTATCATTTCCGCTGCTTAAAAACCTTGTGTCAAAACCGAATGTATAAGCAATAGTTTGAAGAAGGTTACTTTTCCCACTTGCAGCTTCACCGTACATAAAATTAACCGGGTATCCCATTGTTTTATCAAATAGAATATTTACAAACGGACTCATGAGTGCAGTTCCAAGAGACAAAAATGGTTCGATTTTATTCCCATAAGCTCGTAAGGTATTAACAAATAACGATTTTGCGATAAGTGATTCAATAGTCTTAGATGTTGGTCCAAGCTCTACAATCAACTCATCATTTTTATTGGCATTAAGAAAGTCTGTATAGCTCATATTAGGAATATATAAGCTTGGTGCGTACATACCTCTATCAACATCAAGAGCAACAAAATTACGTGAACTAACCTGGATTATATTTTTATTCTCATTGCTTGGCGTAAGTATATTTCCATTTGTCAAGTCAACCACAGCATTTTTATAAATCCAATACGGCTTAGATTCATGATAAATAAAAGACGGATTTTTATAGATATTTAACTCTTCATTGATACTGTTTAATTCTTCTTGAATTATATTTTTAAATTCGGTATCTTTTAAGACATGTAGATGAATACCACCTTCTTTTAAGATTTCATGTAAATTTTTGACATCCAAAAGTTCTTTTTGAGAGAAAATTTTAGGCTTTGTGGTTCTTTTCCCGATATTTGTTACTATCTCGAGCTTGTATTCCGTTTGATTTTCAAATTCAAGCGAGTTAAAAATAATTGTACGCAATACTTTTAGCGTAAAATTAGATTTTCTTATATAAGTCAATTCGGCTTTATCTGGATTGTAACTTATGTAATAATAATTGTTTTTATAAGCGTAAATTCCCGATTTAAAATATTTCATAATGGAAGTATGCTCGCTGTCAATTTCAACAATTTTCTTTTGGTCTAAGTCTGAATCGGTATTTTTTAAATACAATTTTAAAATAGAGCGCACTGAAAGTTTAACATTTTTCTTTAGGATATCTTCTGTTATATTTTTACTTTTTAAATATTTGTATAAGTCGTTAAAGTCATTTATATATTCATTGATTTCACTAAGCCTGCCGAGGTTTAAGTTATAAAATACAATAGGAATTGATTGCTCAACTTTTTCAACAGCTTGTATTCCGGCTCTATCGTTATCTAAGCATAAAATGACCTTTTCAAATCCCTGTAAATATTTAAGATGCGGTTCTAATGCTCTAAATGTATTAGGTTCGCCGTTTGTATTTGTTAGAATTTGGTATTCATTTTCTTGACCTAAATCTTTCAAATATTGATAAATTGCGTATCCGTCTTTATAACCTGCACAAATAATGACTTCTTTTGCTTCTTTAGGTGAATTTATTTTAGATAAACATTTTTCAATGTTTTCAGCATAACCCTTTGTTTTGCAAAGAAATTTAAACTTGCCTTTATGGTTTTCAACAGCTCTAAATTCTAAACCAGTTATAGAATCATCAAGAGCAATCATAGGCAAAGTAAACATTTTATTTTCTTCTACAAAACCTATTTTGCATTCTTTTATAACATCTTCAGATAAGCCAGTTTCATTCATAACTAGCTCTAACATTTTTTTATTTTTTAAAAGATTAGAACTATATTTTTCAACATTTTCTTTGCTATATCCAATTTCGGACACTTTTTTATAGATGTTAGCGCTTCTATATCTAGATTTTGCAATTTCTTGTGCTAATTTTTTACCGTGCTCATTATTGATACACGCCCCACAAAAGAATCCTTTTTCTGGGCTAAAGTTAAGGTTATCTCCTTTATTATCTCCCCCTTCTTGTCTACAATAAGGGCAAGGACCTTGATATTGGTTCACTCCAACTTTTTTTAAATTGCAACCTAAAAAATTTTCTACTTCGTTAATGGTGAAGCCACCGTTTGAAAATTTTGACATTTTGTCTCCTTTTATTCTGTATCACTTCAACTCAATTAATAAAGCCTTGCAAGGAATATAAATTTAAGTTATATTTCAATTATGATGTAGATTAAAAATTTTGCACTAGCTAAAAATAGGAATATAAATGAACAGAACAAAATACGAAAAACAAATAAAAAAAGCTTTTATAACTTGGTTTGAAGAAAAAGCAGATGAAATTTATGATATAGGAGAAGATTCTCAAAAATATTTGTCTAAAAGTTTAGGAATTAGCGAAAAAGAGTTTTTAGATAAATATATTAAACCTGTAACGGATTTAAACAATATACAATTAATACAATTTTTCAAAACACTATCATATAATTTAGCAGATAGATTTTCCCCCTTACCATATGTAATAAAATACCAGATAACTCAATCAATGAATCCCGCGCCAAATGCTCTGGACTGGTTACTAGTACATGTTAAATACATTGCTTTATTTGAGTTTGAAAATGATATTTCGTATGAGTGTAAAGTTCCCTATAGGCAATGTATTTATTGTGGAGCTCTGGACAAATTTAAAGCACCTAAATATATGGTAAATACAAATTACATTGAGTTTGATGAGCGAAAACATTTTTGTCATGATGAAGATTGTAAAACTTTAAGTAGCTCAAATCCCGAAGCTCACGACCCACATTGTCATTATGCAATCTTTGCTAGAAGAAAGAAGACTTTAATTGACAGGATTAAAAAATCGCTTTCTGCTCAAACTGCAATTAATATCTTCATTGATTTTTGCGAAAAACAGTTAAAAGAAAATTTGAACATTAAGCACATTGTGAGAACTAAAGAAATTGCTGATATGGGTGAGCTTGGATATGGAAAATTAACTGATTTTAGTACAAATATAAATCTTGAGGATTTATTTTTAGATGATACTAAACTTATTAATGATGAACTTGAAAAACATCTAAAACTTTAATTCACTTCATATTCTTTTATTTTTTGGGTAGAAGGAATATATAATACAAAGATTTTTTTGTTTTTACCTTCTATTTTAATAAGAGGATTGAAACCATCTATAAAAGTAATATTAAATGGTCCATCATTTAATTGAGGATAACTTCTCTTAAATACGGTAGATACTGTATTTGTCTTATTAGCCTTTAATATCTCAATATTCAATTCTACGCAATTGGCTAAACCGCAACCGGCACTATAATTATAAGAAATACTAACATCCTTATTATACTTAGGTAAAAATTTTTCCGGCTTAGAAGAAAAACTCCGAGCACCCAAACGAAAACAATTAGGTAAGGTAAAAGTATTCCCACCATTAAAAATTTGGTCATATTCTTCAATGTTTTCAAATTTTGTCATATCATGATTACGAATATAGTTTATTTCTTCTTCCGTATAAAATCTAGATTTTACATAATTATAAGCATTCTCGACATCTTTAAAATCTTTTACATCAATATATGCAGGGTCTTGGTAAGCATAAAAAGTCCATTGATTATTTTGATAAATAACTTTTTCCCACATATTACAATCAAATTTTGTTTCGTTTGTAATAACTGTTCTTATATTATTAGTGCCTGTAGGCAATATTGGTTTATAAGATAAATGTATAATGACGGATATAAAGATACTGATGAAAAACCATATAGAAAAGAATAAGAAGTCTTTTTTATATTTTATTTTAAATTTGTGAATACTAAAAGTAATAAAGGATAAAGAGACTAAAATCATCAGTATGATTTTAGGTAGCTCCCACATATTAGCATTATAATTGTGAATTGCTGATATACATGCTATGATTACAAATAAAGTTGTAAAAGCACTTATTATTTTGCATTTTAAAGTGCTTCTTTTATCAAATAAATTAGCAAATAATAATCCCAAAACAATAAAAATAGGGTCACAAAATGACATTAAAATATAAAATAGATATGTACATATAGGATGTAGATAATATATTATTGTTAAAATTGAAGCAATGGTAATAAAGCAAATTAAGAAATACAGTACAAATTTATTGAACCTAATATTCCTTAAAAGACTAAATTTATTTAAATTTGAATGACAATATTTACATTTTTTAGCAGTAAATAATATTTCTTCTGAGCAATAAGGACATATTTTAGTTTTTTGATGTTCATTTTCGTTAAGATTATTATTTTTAATTTTTAAGTTAGCAATAAATCTTTTATATTTTTTGATAAAAAACACACTAACTAAAATTACAAATAAACTTAATAAAAAATTTATATCAAATACGGTATGATAGTTAGAAATACTTTCCTCATGAACAATATACCATTTTTCACTAGCGATATCTTGCTTATAATTAAGAACTTTTTCATATTCTGGAATATCAGTATTTTGGGGATAAAGTTCTTTTATTATGGCTAACGGCAGACGTTCTTCATTTGAAGAAATAGCCTCATGTCTAATACTTTCTTCAATACTATTTTCTTTAGCTGTTAAAACTTGCGTTGGTGTTTTTAAAGCATTAAGTTGTGCTTGCAATAAACAGAAATTTATCTTCATTTTTTCCTCTAAAAATACTATACAACAAAAATTTTAAAATAACACGGTCAGTTTGTTTTATTTACATAAGTAAGCAATCATAATAACTTTAATGGCTGACTTTGATAGAAACTCAAAAGAGACAATTAATAATTTAAAGATTTTTGGAATGCGTATCCATGAGTTAAGAAAAAAGAATAAATTAACTCAATCTGAACTCGCCGAAAAAGTAGGATTATCAACCAATTTTATAGGAATGGTAGAACGAGGAGAAAGAAACACGAGCGTTGATAAAATTTTCAAGTTAGCCAAAGCCTTCAATATTAGTCTTGCTCAATTTTTTGAAACACTTTAAGAATCCCACAGTGTCTCTATATCTGCAAGAATTAAATTTACTTTCTTAAGTACGACAAAGACTTCTTCTTGGTGACAAAGCTGTAAATCTTTATCAAGAATACAAGAATCGGAGGCTAAGGCACACGTCTTTATCAATGCCCTTGCTTCAAAAAGTAAACTTTGTGTTTCTTCAATCTTGTTTTCTAGGTCTTTCATTCTTTCCTCCTTATAAAATGATGTACTTAACTAGCCAGTATTCAAGTGAATAAGGGCTAAATAAAATTTTAATTAATATATTCTGTTTGACTTAGCTCTTCCCAATCATCTGGATAAGTGCATCTTCGTAAATATTCAAGTCCTCCATCAATAGCAACTTTTCCACAAGAACAAAATTTAAAATCATGAACAAATGTCGATTCAATAATATCATCATAATATTTCCATCTTATTTGGTTCTTGATGATTTTTATTTGCATATTAATTTTCTATCTAAATTAAATTTATCGAAAATAAATTTTAGATTATGCCAAATGAACTTAAATTGTTACAAAAGCTAGTATTTGTAGAATTTACTTAAAATTTCTTTACAAGCATGCAAGAAATTTAAATTTCCATTAGAATTATAGTAGGATGGTGTATATGGGCATATTAGAAAAATTAAATCAAAAGTTTTTACATGGACAATTTGATAATTTTATAACCGAAATAAACCTACCCTATTTCAAAAATATTAAAATAGGTACGCAAATAAATTTTACCTTCCCGTTAACAGTATTAATTGGCCAAAATGGGTGCGGTAAAAGTTCTTGCTTACAAGCTATAAAAGGATGCCCAGAAGGTAATGCACCAAGTGAAAATTGGTTTTCAACACCAATTGATGAAATAACTCAAAAAGATGTTTCTTCAAAATATTCAAGAATTTCTGCGGTTTGGCCTACAATTTGGTATAAATATAAAAAAGGACACGACATATATGAAGTATTGTATCAAGCAGTATATCGAAAAAATGACCCTGATTATTGGGAAAAACGCGAACCCGTACAAAGCTATGGAATGACGACAAAAAACAGAGACCCTCGAATAGATAAGAATGTCGTTTATATTGATTTTCGTGGAGAATTAAGTGCTTTTGATAAATACTTTTATTTTGGAGAAAGGCACACAAAATCCAATATACGTTCTAACAAAAAACAAGATTATTTAAGATATCAAGGTCAAAAATTAAAAAAAGTATTTAATACAGGAAAACGATATGTAATTCCGAATTCAAATGGTACTAAATTTTATAATGAATTACCAATTGATTTGACAGAAGAAGAATTAAAATATATTAATCAAATTTTGGGGAAAAATTATATTGAAGCCAAGTTAGTCTATCACCACTTATTTGAAAGTTATGGTGCTTCTATCCTGTTTAAAACATCGAATCTTAACTATTCCGAGGCTTTTGCTGGAAGTGGCGAGATGTCTGCATCCATATTAGTGCATAAAGTTTTAAATGCTCCTAAAGAATCACTAATATTATTGGATGAGCCAGAAGTTTCATTACATCCTTTGGCACAAGAAAAACTAAGAATCTTTTTATTGGAACAATCTTTGCAAAAGGATTTACAAATAGTTGTTTCTACGCATTCACCTAGTTTTGTTAATGGGCTACCAAAAGAAGCCATAAAAGTATTTAGGGAAGATTGTGAAGGCGGATTTGAAGTTTTACAAAATGTATCTTGTGAATCAGCTTTTAAAATTGTTGGTTTTCGATTTTCTACATCAAAAAATATCTTAGTAGAAGATATACTAGCAAAAAATATATTACAAGCAGTAATCAATAAGCATAAGCAAGATATTCCTGCTCTTGAAAACATAAATATAAATTTCAATCCAGGAGGTGCAGAAGAATTATTTAAAGATGCTGAACGAATAATTAGGTGTGGTACAGATGTTTCTGCTAATACATATATTGTAATAGACGGTGATAAATTTAAAGAAAATTTTGCAGATTATACCCAATGGGTTCATTCAGACATAACACTTTCTAAGCTCAACGAACATATTAAAAAAGTTACCGGCATAGATGATACAAAAATTTTTCCAGCTAACTCAAACCAATCAGAAGAAGTATCAATACAACAGAGAAAAGATTTTATTGATTATGGGAGGGAAAATATAAAATATTTACCACTGAAACAACCCGAAGAAATCATATGGAATGATAATGTGTGTAAACAATGCTTAGAATATGCTGGTGTAAATAATATAGATAGTATAATGTCATCTATATCGGCCGAGCAAGATTTTAAAAATAAATTTAAGATATTATCGGATGAAGCGGAACTAACTATTCGTGAACTTGAAAACAATTTCATAAAGCGTTGGATAAATACTGAAGCTGAAACGATTTCACAAATAAAAGTAAACATTTTAGACAAAATAATTTAAAGTGATATTTTATGTGTTAAAATTTTCATAGAGGTATTTACAAATGTCAAAGAAAAAAATTAAAGTATTTGATTTTTTTTCTGGTTGCGGTGGAACAGCACAAGGTTTCAAGCAAGCAGGGCTTGACATTGTTGTAGGTATTGATAATGATAAAGATGCGGCTGAAACATATAAGTACAATATAAAGCCCGAATTGTTTTTAAATGATGATATTAGAAATATAAAAACAGATTTTCTAAAGCAATATATTGATAAATATAAGAAAAAGAATTATATACTTTTTTGTGGCTGTGCTCCTTGTCAACCTTTTTCTAGTCAAAATAAAAAAAGATTCTCGAAAGATGATAAGAGATTCTCTTTGTTAGATGAATTTTCTCGTTTTGTAGAAGAATATGAACCAGATTTTATATTTTTTGAAAATGTTCCCGGCATGAAAAAATTAAAACCTGAAGAATCACCATTATATAAGTTCGAAAAGAAATTAAGAGATAAAGGCTATCATGTGTCTGGACCACAGATTGTTTGTGCTGAAAATTATGGTGTACCACAAAAAAGACATCGCTTAATTTTAATTGCTAGTAAAATTAATGAGATATCTTTCCCACAAGCTACCCATGGTCCAAATTGCAAAAAACCTTTTATTACTGTCAGAGATGCCATTTCTTCATTACCACAATTAGCTGCCGGCTGCGAAAATAAAAAAGTATTAAACCATAAATCTGCAAAACTCTCTGAAATTAACTTAGCAAGAATTAAAAGTATTAAAGAAGGGCAAAGTATTGCCAATTGTAATGGCAAACTAGCTTTAAAATGCTATGATACACATAAAGGTCATGGCGATGTTTATGGACGATTAAAATGGGACGAGCCATCCGTAACTTTAACAACAAAGTGTACAAGTTTATCAAATGGAAGATTTGGACATCCAGAACAAGATAGAGCATTGACCCCAAGAGAAGCTGCTTGTATACAATCATTCCCTATGGACTTTGAATTTAAAGGTGCTGGTGTTACATCGTGGGGAAAGCAGGTAGGAAATGCCGTACCTGTTAAACTCGCAGAAGCTTTTGGATTAAATTATAAACAACATACTTTGGATTGTTAAATAGTTTACCTTCTGTAAACTTTCAATTTTCAAAAAACAGCCGGGAGTTTTTCTAACTCTCGACAACATGTTAAATTCTAACTTTCCCCCTGTAGGGCACTAGTGTCCAAATAAAAAAAACATACAACAATTGTTTTACATCTATATACCAAATTAAGCCTAGATGTAATT